>JACREF010000018.1 GCA_016218365.1 Gammaproteobacteria bacterium | reverse complement strand
GGGGATAGAGATGGTGATGCCGGGCGACAACGTGACGATGACGGTAAGCCTGATTGCGCCGATTGCGATGGAAGAAGGATTGCGATTTGCGATACGCGAGGGCGGCCGCACCGTGGGTGCTGGCGTCGTCGCAAAGATTGTCGAGTAATCGCGCTCGAGCGAAGCAAGGTTGAGGCGCCGCTGGCGTCTCGACCTTTTCGCGTTGGAGGCAGGATAGGCCAGTAGCTCAATTGGCAGAGCGGCGGTCTCCAAAACCGCAGGTTGGGGGTTCGATTCCCTCCTGGCCTGCCACTGGCGCGGAAGTTTTGAACTGACGGTGACTGGACACATTCGATGGCGGACAAGCTGAAATTTCTGGTGGCGTTTGTGGTGATCGTGGCGGGTATCGCCGGGTTCTACCACTATGCCGACCAATCAATGGCGCTGCGGGTGCCAGCCTTGCTGGCGACGCTGGTGATGGCCGCCGGCATCATGTTGTGGACCGCCCCGGGGCAGCAGGCCTGGGCCTTTTTTGGCGAGGCGCGCACCGAGGCCCGCAAGGTGGTATGGCCGACCCGCAAGGAGACGGTGCAGACCACGCTGGTGGTCATAGCGATGGTGGTGGTCGTGGCGGCGATACTGTGGGTATTCGATCTGTTTCTAACGTGGGCAGTGAAGCTGCTGACGGGTCAGGGAGGCTAAAGGCTGATGGCTAAGCGCTGGTATGTCGTGCACGTCTATTCCGGGTTTGAGAACCAGGTCGCCCGCTCGATGAAGGAGCGTGTCCAGCACACGCCGCTGGAGTCGATGTTCGGTGATGTGCTGGTGCCGACCGAGGAAGTGGTGGAGATGCGTGCCGGACAGAAGCGCAAGAGCGATCGCAAGTTCTTCCCCGGCTACGTGCTGATCCAGATGGAGATGAATGAAGAGACCTGGCATTTCGTCAAGGAGGTGCCCAAGGTCATGGGATTCATCGGCGGTACCAGTGACCGCCCGGCGCCGATCTCCGACCGTGAGGCACAGCGCATCATGGACCGGATACAGGAAGGGGTCGAGAAGCCCCGGCCCAAGGTGCTGTTCGAGCCCGGCGAGGTGGTGCGTGTCGTTGATGGCCCGTTCTCCGACTTCAATGGTGTGGTCGAGGAAGTGAATTATGAAAAAGATCGTTTGCGGGTGGCGGTGACGATCTTTGGACGTTCGACCCCGGTCGAACTGAGTTTCAGTCAGGTGGAAAAGGGCTGATTGCCCGGATTCGCCGGCTGCTGCCGCATCGTGTAACCAATGGGGAGCCGCAAGGCGCTTGAACCCGGGAGATAATTGACATGGCCAAGAAGATACAAGCTTATATCAAGCTGCAGGTGAAGGCCGGCCAGGCGAATCCAAGTCCGCCGATCGGTCCGGCACTCGGTCAGCACGGCGTGAACATCATGGAGTTCTGCAAGAGCTTTAATGCCCAGACCCAGGGGATTGAGCCCGGCTTGCCAACACCAGTGGTGATTACGGTGTACAGTGACCGCAGCTTCACCTTCATCATGAAGACCCCGCCGGCTTCGGTGCTGATCAAGAAGGCAGCCGGTGTCCAGTCGGGCAGCCCGACGCCGCACACCCACAAGGTGGGCAAGATCAATCGTGCCCAGCTCGAAGCGATCGCCAAAACCAAGATGCCGGACCTGACCGCTGCCGATCTGAACGCAGCCGTCCGTACCATCGCCGGTTCGGCACGCAGCATGGGCATCGAGACAGAAGGAGTGGTGTGACATGGCACAAGATTCAAAGCGCAGAAAGGCAATCCTTGCCAAGATCGACCGGACCCGGAGCTACGGTGTCGATGAGGCCCTGGGGCTGCTGAAAGAGGTGTCGACCGTCAAGTTCAACGAATCGGTGGACGTCGCGATCAATCTGGGCATCGATCCGCGCAAGTCTGACCAGGTGGTACGCGGCTCGACGGTGATGCCCAACGGCACCGGCAAGACGGTGCGTGTGGCAGTGTTTGCCCAGGGCAACAATGCCGAGGCGGCCAAGGCCGCCGGCGCCGACATCGTCGGTTTCGAAGACCTGGCTGCTGACATCAAGGCCGGCAAGATGGACTTCGACCTGGTGATTGCGACCCCGGATGCGATGCGCATCGTCGGTCAGCTGGGTCAGATCCTCGGTCCGCGTGGTCTGATGCCGAACCCCAAGGTCGGCACCGTGACGCCGGATGTCACGACGGCAGTGAAGAATGCCAAGGCAGGTCAGGTGCAGTACCGCGCCGACAAGGCCGGTATCGTGCACTGCACGATCGGCAAGGTCAGCTTCGAGGTTGGCGCGCTGCGCGAAAACCTGCAGTCGCTGCTGGCCGCAGTGCAGAAGTCCAAGCCGGCGACGGCCAAGGGTATCTACATGAAGAAGATTGCGTTGTCGAGCACGATGGGTCCCGGTGTCGTGGTGGACCAGTCGACGTTGACGTACTGATACAGATAGAAGGCGTCCCGCCACGGCGGGATGTGCGAGGACTTTGGGCAGCCGGTTCGCCGGCTGACGTCAAAGACCGCAGGTGCGCTGGGTCTTCATGACCGGGGTTTAATCGGGAAACCGGCCTGCGCAGACGGTAGTGCCCTAACAGGGTTTACCTGGTAACGGCGACCGTTAAAAGGGTGGGATGGTGTTCCTTGTGAACAGTGTCCCGGGGTGTGATGCGGGACAGTGGCTGCGCAAGCAGCGCATTGTTCGCAACCAGGAGGTGTTATTTGTTAACGCTGGAAGAGAAGAAAGCGATCGTTGCTGAAGTTGCAGAACGTGCAGCTGTCGCCCACTCGGCCGTCGCCGCGGAATATCGCGGTCTGGAGGTCGGGAAGCTGACAGCGCTGCGCGCCAAGGCCCGTGAAGCGGGTGTCTACATGCGCGTGGTCAAGAATACACTGGCGCGCCGTGCCGTTCAGGGCACGGAGTTCGAGTGTATCCAGGACTCCCTGGTCGGTCCGTTGATTCTTGCCTTCTCGATGCATGAGCCGGCGGCCGCAGCACGCGTAATCAACGATTTTGCCAAGGACAATGAAAAGTTCGTGGTCAGACTCGTGGCATTGCGTGGCAAGCTGCTGGCCCCGTCGGATGTCAAAGTGCTGGCAAGCATGCCGACCAAGGACGAAGCGATCAGTCAGCTGATGTCGGTCATGAAGGCGCCGATCCAGAAACTGGCGGCGACACTGGCCGAACCGGGCAACAAGCTGGCACGTACGCTGGCGGCAGTGCGCGATCAGAAACAGGCGGCCTGACCTGATGGTCAGTGCCGGTAAAGTTATCAATCAATATTGAAGTGATGAGGAGTAAGACATGGCTGTAACAACGGATCAAATCCTGGATACGATCTCCAACATGAGCGTGATGGAAGTGGTCGATCTGATCAAGGCAATGGAAGACAAGTTCGGTGTAACCGCTGCCGTGGCAATGGCAGCGGCACCAGCTGCTGGCGGCGCCGCCGCTGTGGTTGAAGAGAAGACCGAGTTCAATGTGATCCTGACCAATGCCGGCGCCAACAAGGTCGGTGTGATCAAGGCAGTGCGCGCGATCACCGGTCTGGGCCTGAAGGAAGCCAAGGACATGGTTGAAGGCACGCCTGCTACTGTCAAGGAAGGCGTCTCCAAGGCTGAGGCAGAAGACATCAAGAAGCAGCTGGTTGATGCCGGCGCTGCGGTCGACCTGAAGTAAGAGGCGGGTGTCTGGTATTACAGTCTTGCGCTGTAATAATGCTGTAGACAGGCTGACAGTCTGCGACTGTCAGCCTGTCCTTGTTGCTGTAGCGGCCACCTGTCATGCGCGAGCGCGTGAGGCAGGGGCTGGTGCCGCAGGTTGTCATTTCACAACTACTAATTGCTGAGGTTATCCGATGGCGTACTCTTTCACCGAGAAGAAATCTATACGCAAGGATTTTGGCAAGCGCGCGAGCGCGCTTGATGTCCCCTACCTGCTGGCAACCCAGCTGGATTCGTATCGGAGCTTTTTGCAGGATCCCCGGACCAGCAAGCGCAGCGATGTCGGCCTGCAGGCCGCGTTCAGCTCGGTGTTCCCGATCTCCAGTTATTCGGGCAATGCTTCATTGCATTATGTTAGTTATACCTTGGGCACTCCGGCCTTTGATGTCAAGGAGTGCCAGTTGCGCGGCGTGACCTATGCGGCACCGCTGCGCGTCAAGATGCGTCTCGAGATCTATGACAAGGATGCACCGGCCGGCTCGAAGAAGAAGGCCAAGGAAGTGAAGGAGCAGGAAGTCTACATGGGAGAGATCCCGTTGATGACCGATAACGGTACCTTTGTCATCAATGGCACCGAGCGTGTTGTGGTATCACAGCTGCATCGCTCGCCGGGCGTGTTCTACGATCACGACAAGGGCAAGACCCATTCCTCGGGCAAGGTATTGTATTCTGCGCGCGTGATCCCTTACCGTGGCTCATGGCTGGATTTCGAGATGGATCCGGCGGATTGCGTGTTCGTTCGTATCGATCGCCGGCGCAAGCTGCCGGTGACAGTGCTGTTGCGTGCGCTGGGCTATGACGCCGGGCGTATCCTGGCGATCTTTTTCCAGACCAATGCCTTCCATTTTGAGAAAGGCGAGATCAGGCTGGAGCTGGTGGCTGAACGGTTGCGCGGTGAGACGCTGTCATTTGATCTGATCGGCGCCAAGGGCAAGGTTCTGGTCGAGGCCGGACGCCGTATTACCGCCCGCCATATCCGCGAGATGGAAAGCAGTGGACTGAAGGAGATCGTGGTACCCCGCGAATTCCTGATCTCCAAGGCCCTGGCCACCAACATCGTTGACAAGTCGACCGGTGAGTTGCTGGCCGAGGCCAACGCCGAGATTACCGGCGCACTCCTCGACAGCCTGATCAAGGCCGGCATCAAGTCGATCACCACGATCCATACCAACGATCTGGATCATGGTCCGTATATCTCTGATACGCTGCGCGTTGATCATTGCACCAGCCAGCTTGATGCGCTGGTCGAGATCTATCGCATGATGCGCCCGGGCGAGCCGCCGACCAAGGAGGCCGCGGATACCCTGTTCCAGAATCTGTTCTTCACGCCTGATCGTTACGATCTGTCGGTAGTTGGCCGCATGAAGTTCAATCGCCGTGTCGGCCGCGACCAGATCGAAGGCCCGGGCGTGCTGTACGATGATGTCTATCTGTCATCGCGTAATGATGAGTTCAGCAAACAGCTGTTCAAGAAGATGGGCGCTGGTTCCGACATCATTGATGCACTGCAGGTGCTGATCGATCTGAAGAACGGCAAGGGCCAGATCGACGATATCGATCACCTGGGTAACCGCCGTATCCGCTGCGTCGGCGAGATGGTGGAAAACCAGTTCCGCATCGGCCTGGTGCGTGTCGAACGTGCGGTGCGCGAGCGCCTGGCGCTGGCCGAATCAGAAGGGCTGATGCCGCAGGATCTGATCAATGCCAAGCCGGTGACGGCGGTGATCAAGGAGTTTTTTGGTTCCAGCCAGCTGTCCCAGTTCATGGATCAGAACAACCCGCTGTCGGAGATTACCCACAAGCGTCGCGTCTCGGCCCTGGGGCCGGGCGGCTTGACCCGGGAGCGTGCCGGTTTCGAGGTGCGCGACGTGCATCCGACCCATTACGGCCGTGTTTGTTCGATCGAGACCCCTGAAGGCCCGAACATCGGTCTGATCAACTCGCTGGCCACCTATGCCCGCACCAACGAATACGGCTTCCTCGAGACGCCGTACATGCAGATCACCAATGGCAAGACCACCGGCAAGATCGAATATCTGTCGGCAATCGAGGAGGGCGAGTTTGTCATCGCCCAGGCCAATGCCACCATCGACAAGAACGGTCACCTGACCGATGAGCTGGTGTCATGTCGTCATCAGAATGAATTCACGCTGATGACGGCGGATAGTATCCAGTACATGGATGTGTCGCCGAAGCAGACCGTGTCGGTTGCGGCCTCGCTGATCCCGTTCCTCGAACATGATGACGCCAACCGTGCCTTGATGGGTTCGAACATGCAGCGCCAGGCCGTGCCGACGCTGCGTGCCGAAAAGCCGCTGGTTGGTACCGGCATGGAGCGCAGTGTGGCGATCGACTCCGGCACTGCGGTGGTCGCCCGTCGCGGCGGTGTTGTGGATTCGGTTGATGCCGGCCGCATCGTGGTGCGTGTCAATGACAACGAAACCACGGCCAGCGAGCCGGGTGTCGACATCTACAACCTGACCAAATACACCCGTTCCAACCAGAACACCTGCATCAACCAGAAGCCGCTGGTCGGTCCCGGCAATGTCATCGCCCGCGGTGACGTGCTGGCCGACGGATCATCGACGGACATGGGTGAGCTGGCGCTGGGACAGAATATGCTGGTCGCGTTCATGCCGTGGAACGGCTACAACTTTGAAGACTCGATCCTGATCTCGGAACGTGTGGTCAAGGAGGATCGCTATACCTCGATCCATATCGAAGAGATCACCTGCGTGGCCCGTGACACCAAACTGGGATCCGAGGAGATCACCTGCGATATCCCCAATGTCGGCGAGACCGCGCTGGCCAAGCTGGATGAGGCCGGCATCGTGTTCATCGGCGCCGAGGTCAAGCCAGGCGACATCCTGGTTGGCAAGGTGACACCGAAGAGCGAGACCCAGCTGACGCCGGAAGAGAAGCTGCTGCGTGCGATCTTTGGCGAGAAGGCCTCCGACGTCAAGGATACCTCGGCGCGGGTGCCGTCGGGCATGGCCGGTACCGTCATCGACGTCCGGGTCTTTACCCGTGACGGCGTCAAGAAGGACCTGCGGGCGCTGGCGATCGAGAAGGCCGAGATCGAGCGCGTGCGCAAGGACTTCAATGACGAGCTGCGCATCCTCGAGGGTGACATCTATCTGCGCGTCGAGAAGCTGCTGCTGGGCAAGACCGCGGATGGCGGCCCGAAGAAGCTCAAGTCCGGCACCAAGATCAGCCGCGAATACCTGGACGAGATCGGTCAGGAGAAATGGTTCGAGATCCGTCTCCATGCCGAGGACGCCAACCGTGAACTGGAGCTGCTGAACGATCAGCTGACCCAGCAGCGCAAGGCCTACGACGTCAAGTTCGACGAGAAGAAGGGCAAGATCACCGCCGGCGATGATCTGGCACCGGGCATCCTGAAGATGGTCAAGGTCTACCTGGCGGTCAAGCGCCGGGTGCAGCCGGGCGACAAGATGGCCGGGCGTCACGGTAACAAGGGTGTGGTATCGATGATTGTGCCCGAGGAAGACATGCCGCACATGGAGGATGGTACGCCGGTCGACATCGTGCTCAATCCGCTCGGTGTGCCGTCGCGTATGAACGTTGGTCAGGTGCTGGAGACCCATCTGGGCTGGGCGGCCAAGGGCGTTGGCCTGAAGATCGGGCGCATGCTTGAGGCCAAGAAGGCAGTGCACGAGATGCGCAAGTTCCTCGACCAGGTCTACAACGGCAGCGGCAAGCGTGAACAGCTCGATACGTTGAGTGATGATGAGATCATGGCCTTGGCCGCCAACCTCAAATCCGGTGTGCCGATGGCAACTCCGGTGTTTGACGGCGCCGCAGAGAGTGAGATCAAGGGCATGCTGCAGCTGGCCGGGTTGCCGACCAATGGTCAGACCACGCTGATTGACGGCCGTACCGGCGAGCGTTTCGAGCGCCAGGTTACCGTGGGCTATATGTACATGTTGAAGCTCAACCATCTGGTTGATGACAAGATGCACGCCCGCTCCACCGGGCCGTACAGCCTGGTGACCCAGCAACCGCTGGGCGGTAAGGCGCAGTTTGGTGGCCAGCGCTTCGGAGAGATGGAAGTGTGGGCACTGGAGGCCTATGGCGCCGCCTATACCCTGCAGGAAATGCTGACCGTGAAGTCAGATGATGTACAAGGTCGTACCAAGATGTACAAGAACATCGTTGACGGCGATCACCGCATGGATCCAGGCATGCCGGAGTCCTTTAACGTACTGGTCAAGGAGATCAGGGCGTTGGGGCTGGATGTTGAGCTTGATTAAGCTCGGCGAACTTGTACTAGGTGAAATGATAGCAGCGCGGGAGACACGGCTTTGAAAAACATACTTAATCTTCTCAAGCCCCAGATCCATAACGAAGAGTTCAATGCCATCCGTATCGGACTGGCATCGCCACAGAAGATCCGTTCATGGTCCTACGGCGAGGTGAAAAAGCCGGAGACCATCAATTACCGGACCTTCAAGCCGGAACGTGACGGCTTGTTCTGTGCCAAGATCTTCGGGCCGATCAAGGACTATGAATGCTTGTGCGGCAAGTACAAGCGCCTCAAGCATCGTGGCGTGATCTGTGAAAAGTGCGGCGTCGAGGTCACGGTGACCAAGGTGCGCCGTGAGCGCATGGGACATATCGAGCTGGCCAGTCCGGTGGCGCATATCTGGTTCCTGAAATCGCTGCCATCGCGCATGGGGCTGCTGCTCGACATGACATTGCGTGATCTGGAACGGATCATGTATTTCGAATCATTCGTCGTCATCGATCCGGGCATGACCCAGCTCGAGCGCGGCCAGCTGCTGACCGACGAGGCCTATCTCGACGCCATCGAGGAATACGGCGACGAGTTCGACGCGCGGATGGGCGCCGAAGCGATTGCCGCATTGCTGGCGGCGATGGATATCTCGGGCGAGATCACCAAGATCCGTGAAGAGATCACCGGTACCAATTCCGAGACCAAGCTGAAGAAATACGCCAAGCGCCTCAAGCTGCTCGAGGCGTTCCAGGAGTCCGGCAACAAGCCGGAGTGGATGATCATGACCGTGTTGCCGGTGTTGCCGCCGGAGCTGCGGCCGCTGGTGCCGCTGGATGGCGGCCGTTTCGCGACCTCGGACCTCAACGATCTGTATCGCCGTGTCATCAACCGTAATAACCGTCTGAAGCGCCTGCTCGACCTTAATGCGCCGGATATCATCGTTCGCAACGAAAAGCGCATGCTGCAGGAAGCGGTCGATGCGCTGCTCGATAACGGCCGTCGCGGCAAGGCGATCACCGGCACCAGCAAGCGCGCGTTGAAATCGCTGGCCGACATGATCAAGGGCAAGCAGGGCCGTTTCCGTCAGAACCTGCTCGGCAAACGCGTCGATTACTCCGGCCGTTCGGTGATCGTGGTGGGGCCGACGCTGAAGCTGCATCAGTGTGGTCTGCCCAAGCAGATGGCGCTGGAGCTGTTCAAGCCGTTCATCTTCAGCAAGCTGGAGCGCCGCGGCCTGGCCACGACCATCAAGGCGGCGAAAAAGATGGTCGAGCGTCAGGGTCCGGAGGTCTGGGATATCCTCGACGATGTCATCCGCGAACATCCGGTGTTGCTGAACCGTGCGCCGACCTTGCATCGTCTGGGTATCCAGGCCTTTGAACCGGTATTGATCGAAGGCAAGGCGATCCAGCTCCATCCGCTGGTCTGTACCGCATTCAACGCCGACTTCGACGGTGACCAGATGGCAGTGCATGTGCCGCTGTCGCTGGAGGCCCAGCTTGAAGCGCGCGCGCTGATGATGTCGACCAATAACGTGTTGTCGCCGGCCAACGGCGAGCCGGTCATCGTGCCGTCACAGGACGTGGTGCTCGGGCTCTATTACATGACCCGCAGCAAGGTCAACTCCACCGGCGAAGGCATGGTGTTCGCCGACCTCAAAGAGGTGCACCGCGCCTATGAGGGTGGTCATGCTGCGCTGCAGGCACGGGTCAAGGTCCGTATTGATGAAGTGCTGATTGATATCGCTACCGGTGAGCGGACCAGCCGCCGGCGCCTGGTTGACACCACGGTGGGACGTGCGCTGGTGTTCGAGATCCTGCCCAAGGGCATGCCGTTCGAGATGGTCAACCAGGAACTGAAGAAAAAGGCGGTGTCGCGCCTGATCAACGAATGCTATCGCACTGTTGGGCTGAAAGAGACCGTGATCTTCGCTGACCAGCTGATGTATATGGGCTTCCGCTATTCGACCCGCTCCGGCGTGTCGTTCTGCGCCGATGACATGATCATTCCGGAAAGCAAGGCCACGATCATCGCTGCGGCCGAACAGGAAGTGAAGGAGATCCAGAACCAGTACGTGTCCGGTCTGGTCACCAATGGCGAGCGTTACAACAAGGTCGTCGATATCTGGTCGCATACCAATGACCAGGTGGCCAAGGCGATGATGGACAAGCTCGGCAGCGAAAACGTCGTCGACAAGGACGGCAAGAGCGTGAAGCAGGACTCGTTCAATTCCATCTACATGATGGCCGATTCCGGTGCCCGTGGTAGCGCCGCCCAGATCCGTCAGCTGGCCGGGATGCGCGGTCTGATGGCCAAGCCGGATGGCTCGATCATCGAGACGCCGATCACCGCGAACTTCCGTGAAGGCTTGAATGTACTGCAGTACTTTATTTCCACCCACGGCGCCCGTAAGGGTCTGGCCGATACCGCATTGAAGACCGCGAACTCCGGGTATCTGACCCGTCGTCTGGTCGATGTGGCGCAGGATCTGGTGATCTCCGAGAATGATTGCGGCACGACCCGCGGCCTGATCATGACACCGCTGATCGAGGGTGGCGACATCGTTGAACCGTTGCGCGACCGGGTGCTGGGCCGTGTAGTCGCCCGTGATGTGTTGCAGCCGGGCAGCGACGGCGTGGTGCTGGTGCAGAATGGCGTCATGCTCGATGAGCGCCTGGTGGAACAAATGGAACGCGCCGGCGTCGATCAGGTGCATGTCCGTTCACCGATCACCTGTGAAAATCGCTATGGCGTATGCAGCTCCTGTTATGGCCGGGATCTGGCGCGTGGTCATCAGGTCAATGTCGGCGAGGCGATCGGCGTCATCGCCGCGCAGTCGATCGGCGAGCCGGGTACCCAGTTGACGATGCGTACCTTCCACATCGGTGGCGCGGCATCACGTGCCGCTGCGGTCAGCAGCGTTGAGGTCAAGACCAGTGGAACCGTGCGACTGCACAACATCAAGTTGTTGCAGCGCGCCAAGGGCAGCTTCGTTGCGGTATCCCGTTCCGGTGAAATCGCCGTGCAGGATGAGGGCGGCAGTGAGCGTGAGCGTTACAAGATCCCGTACGGTGCCGAGATCGTGATCCGTGATGGGGCGGCCGTCACCGCCGGCCAGCAGATCGCGACCTGGGACCCGCATACCCATCCGGTGATCACCGAAGTGGCCGGGATTGTCCGTTTCACCGATTTCGTTGACGGGATTACCGTACAGGCCGAGACCGATGAAGTGACCGGTCTGTCGCGGCTGGTCGTCACCGAGCCCAAGACCCGTGGCTCGGCGGGCAAGGACCTGCGGCCGATGGTCGAGATCCTGGGCAGCAATGGCAAGCCTCTGACCTTCCCTGGCACGACGATCCCGGCATCGTATGTGTTGCCGGCGGGCGTGGTGATCAACCTCAAGGATGGCGCCGAGGTGCGTGAGGGTGACATCATCGCCCGCATCCCGCAGGAATCGAGCAAGACCCGCGATATCACCGGGGGTCTGCCGCGCGTCGCCGATCTGTTTGAGGCCCGCAAGCCCAAGGATCCGGCGATCCTGGCCGAGATCAGCGGTACCATCTCGTTTGGCAAGGAGACCAAGGGCAAGCAGCGCCTGATCATCGTTGGCGAGTCCGGCGAAGAATTCGAGATGCTGATCCCGAAATGGCGTCATATCTCGGTGTTCGAGGGTGAACACGTCGAGAAGGGTGAAGTCATTGCCGACGGTCCGCTGGCGCCGCACGACATCCTGCGTCTGAAGGGGGTCGAGGCCCTGGCCGATTACATTATTAATGAGGTCCAGGACGTCTACCGCCTGCAGGGTGTGAAGATCAACGACAAGCACATCGAGGTGATCATCCGCCAGATGCTGCGCAAGGCCGAGATCAGTGCAGCCGGCGAGACGCTGTTCCTGAACGGTGACCAGATGGAGCGGTCACGGGTGCTGGAAGAGAACGACAAGATGGTGGCCGCGGGCAAGACCCCGGCCGTCTTCGAGCCGGTGCTGCTGGGTATCACCAAGGCCTCGCTGGCGACGGAGTCCTTTATCTCGGCGGCCTCGTTCCAGGAGACCACCCGCGTCCTCACCGAGGCGGCGGTCAGCGGCAAGCGTGATGAACTGCGTGGTCTGAAGGAGAACGTCATTGTCGGGCGGCTGGTGCCGGCCGGCACCGGTCTGGCCTACCATGACGCCCGCAAGCAGCGCGCGCTGGAGCGGGAGCAAGAGGCGGTGCAAACCACCCCTGCGGGTCCGACCAGTCAGGAGGTTGAAGAGGCGCTGCGTCAGGCACTGAACGTCTCCGGGGGTTGATGATCCAGGCTTAAGGCGCTGAAAAGCGGAAAAAAACGGGCTGCCTGGTGCGGCCCGTACCGTTTATGGGCCGGCTATGTGGCCGGGCGGATAATATAGGTTGGCAAACCGCTGCTTTAGCACTATAATTATCGACCTTTCTTGCTGGCAAGAAGGCTGTCAGGTGTTGCTTGACAGCAGGCAGTTAAATCCTTAGAATCTCGGCGCTTTGCGGGACCGAAAGCCTCCTGCAGGGTGGTACTTACATTTCAGAAGCGTTCATCCATCGCGGTCGTCGCGACCTGAGTGGCTGGGCGCTTAATTATTGGGCTGGGAGTCAAGTAGAGCATGGCAACAATCAACCAGTTGGTGCGCAAGCCGCGCAAGAGCAAGGTTTTCAAGAGCAAGGTGCCGGCGCTGGAGTCGTGTCCGCAGAAGCGTGGGGTCTGTACCCGTGTCTATACCACGACGCCGAAGAAGCCGAACTCGGCCCTGCGTAAGGTGGCCCGCGTACGCTTGACCAATGGCTATGAAGTGACCTCCTACATCGGTGGTGAAGGTCACAATCTGCAGGAACACTCCGTGGTGTTGATCCGCGGCGGCCGTGTCAAGGACTTGCCGGGTGTGCGTTATCACACCGTGCGCGGCAGCCTGGATACCTCAGGTGTGGATGGTCGTCGTCAGGGCCGTTCCAAGTACGGCGCCAAGCGTCCGAAGAAGTAATCAGTCAAGAGCGTGTGAGAAGCCACAATGCCTAGAAGAAGAGTTGCAGCGAAAAGAGAAATCCTTCCCGATCCGAAGTACGGGAACAAGATGCTGGCGCGTTTCATCAATATTGTCATGACCAGCGGCAAGAAATCGACGGCCGAGCGCATCGTGTATGGCGCGCTGGATACGGTGAAGACGCGCACCAAGCAGGATGATGTGGTGCAGTCGCTGGTCAAGGCGCTGGATAACATCCGTCCGCTGGTCGAGGTCAAGTCGCGTCGCGTCGGTGGTGCCACCTATCAGGTGCCGACCGAGGTGAACAGTGATCGTGGCGTGGCACTGGCGATGCGCTGGCTGACCGATGCGGCGCGTTCGCGCAGTGAAAAGACCATGGGTCTGCGGCTGGCCGGCGAGATCCTGGACGCCTGCGAGAGTCGCGGCTCGGCGGTCAAGAAGCGCGAAGACACACATCGCATGGCGGAAGCGAACAAGGCATTCTCGCATTACCGTTGGTAAGCAAACGAATTAAATAACAGGATTTGACCCGTGGCACGTACAACCCCCATCGCTCGCTATCGCAACATCGGCATCATGGCTCATATCGATGCCGGTAAGACGACGACGACCGAGCGCGTCCTCTACTATACCGGTGTGTCGCACAAGATCGGTGAGGTGCATGACGGCGCCGCGACGATGGACTGGATGGTGCAGGAGCAGGAGCGCGGGATCACCATCACCTCGGCAGCGACCACCTGTTTCTGGTCCGGGATGGCCAAGCAGTTCCCGCAGCACCGCATCAATATCATTGATACCCCGGGGCACGTGGACTTCACCATCGAGGTGGAGCGCTCGCTGCGCGTGCTGGATGGTGCCGTGGCCGTGTTCTGCGCCGTCGGTGGTGTCGAGCCGCAGTCTGAGACCGTGTGGCGCCAGGGCAACAAGTACCGGGTGCCGCGCATCGCCTTCGTCAACAAGATGGACCGTGCCGGCGCCAACTTCCTGCGCGTCATGGATCAGATCAAGAGCCGTTTGAATGGCAATCCGATCCCGATGCAGTTGCCGATCGGCGCCGAAGAGACCTTCAAGGGCGTGGTCGACCTGATCAAGATGAAGGCCATCTACTGGAATGAGGAAGATCGCGGCATGACCTTCGTCGAGAAGGATATCCCGGCGGATATGGCCGACGACTGCGAGTTGTATCGCGAGCAGATGATCGAGGCGGCGGCTGAGGGCAACGAAGAGTTGATGGAAAAATACCTGAACGGTGTCGCGTTGACCAACGATGAGATCAAGCAGGGTATCCGCATGCGGACCATCAGGGCCGAGATCACCCCGGCATTCTGTGGCTCGGCCTTCAAGAACAAGGGCGTGCAGGCGATGCTGGACGCGATTATTGAATACATGCCGTCACCGGCCGAGAAGCCGGCGATCGCCGGTACCAAGGACGATGCCGCCAATACCGCGGATGAGCGTCATGCCTCCGATGATGAGCCGTTTGCGGCGCTGGCCTTCAAGATCGCCACCGACCCGTTCGTCGGTACCCTGACCTTCTTCCGCGTCTATTCCGGCGTATTGACCTCGGGTTCGACGGTGTATAATCCGGTCAGGTCGCGCAAGGAGCGCATCGGCCGTATCGTACAGATGCACGCCAACAGCCGCGAAGAGATCAAGGAAGTGCGTGCCGGCGACATCGCCGCCGCCGTCGGTCTGAAAGATGTAACGACTGGTGACACACTGTGCGATCTGGACAAGATCATCACGCTGGAGCGGATGGAATTCCCCGAGCCGGTGATCTCGATCGCCATCGAGCCGAGAAGCAAGCCGGACCAGGAAAAGATGGGTGTGGCGCTGGGCAAGCTGGCGCAGGAAGACCCGTCGTTCCGCGTCCGCACCGATGAGGAATCCGGCCAGACCATCATCTCCGGCATGGGCGAGTTGCATCTGGAGATCATCGTTGACCGCATGAAGCGCGAGTTCGGCGTCGAGGCCAATGTCGGTGCGCCGCAGGTGGCCTACCGCGAAACCATCCGTAACGCCGTCGAACAGGAAGGCAAGTTCGTGCGCCAGTCCGGCGGTCGTGGTCAATACGGTCACGTCTGGATCAAGATCGAGCCGATGGAATCGGGCAAGGGCTACGAGTTTGTCAATGGCATCGTCGGCGGTACCGTGCCGCGCGAATACATCCCGGCCGTTGACAAGGGTATCCAGGAGGCACTGAAGAACGGTGTCATCGCCGGCTATCCGATGGTGGATCTGAAGGTTACGCTGTTTGATGGTTCGTACCACGATGTCGACTCGAATGAAAACGCCTTCAAGGTGGCCGGGTCAATGGCGATCAAGGAAGGCGCGCTGAAGGCGCGTCCGGTGCTGCTCGAGCCGATCATGAAGGTCGAGGTTGTGACGCCGGAAGATTACATGGGTGATGTGATGGGCGACCTGAACCGTCGCCGCGGCATGGTGCAGGGCATGGAAGATGCGCCGTCAGGCAAGATCGTCCGCGCCGAGGTGCCGCTGGGTGAGATGTTCGGCTATGCGACCGACCTGCGTTCGGCAACCCAGGGCCGCGCCACCTACACCATGGAGTTCGCCAAGTACGCCGATGCGCCGAACAGCATCGCCGAAGCAATCATCAAGAAGTCACATTAACAATAGAATATAGAGCAAGAGGTAATCGACCGTGGCTAAGGAAAAATTTGCGCGCACGAAGCCGCATGTGAATGTGGGAACGATCGGACACGTTGACCATGGTAAGACGACGCTGACGGCGGCACTGACGACGGTGCTGGCGAAGCTGTACGGTGGCACGGCGAAGGCCTACGATCAGATTGACGCGGCGCCGGAAGAGAAGGCGCGCGGGATCACGATCTCGACCGCCCACGTGGAATATGAATCGAAGAACCGCCACTACGCGCACGTAGACTGCCCGGGTCATGCTGACTATGTGAAGAACATGATCACCGGCGCGGCGCAGATGGACGGCGCGATCCTGGTGGTGTCGGCGGCCGACGGCCCGATGCCACAGACGCGCGAGCACATCCTGCTGTCACGTCAGGTGGGCGTACCGTACATTGTGGTGTTCATGAACAAGGCCGACATGGTGGATGATGCCGAGCTGCTGGAGCTGGTGGAGATGGAAGTGCGCGAGCTGCTGTCGTCCTACGGTTTCCCGGGCGATGACACGCCGATCGTGATTGGTTCAGCGCTCAAAGCGCTGGAAGGTGACACCAGTGATATCGGTGTACCGGCGCTGGTCAAGCTGGTCGAGGCGATGGACAGCTACATCCCTGAGCCGGTGCGTGCGATCGATGGACCGTTCCTGATGCCGATCGAAGACGTCTTCTCCATCTCTGGCCGCGGTACCGTGGTCACGGGTCGCGTGGAGCGCGGCATTGTCAAGGTGGGCGAGGAAGTTGAGATTGTGGGTCTGAAGCCGACGATCAAGACGATCTGCACCGGGGTGGAGATGTTCCGCAAGCTGCTGGATCAGGGTCAGGCGGGGGACAACCTGGGCGTGCTGCTGCGCGGCACCAAGCGTGAGGAAGTGGAGCGTGGCCAGGTGTTGTGCAAGCCGGGTTCGATCAAGCCGCACACCAAGTTCCAGGCCGAGGTGTACATTTTGAAGAAGGAAGAAGGCGGCCGACATACGCCGTTCTTCAATGGCTACCGTCCGCAGTTTTACTTCCGTACCACGGACGTGACGGGTGCCTGTGATCTGCCGCAGGGGATAGAGATGGTGATGCCGGGCGACAACGTGACGATGACGGTAAGCCTGATTGCGCCGATTGCGATGGAAGAAGGATTGCGATTTGCGATACGCGAGGGCGGCCGCACCGTGGGTGCTGGCGTCGTCGCAAAGATTGT
>JACREF010000017.1 GCA_016218365.1 Gammaproteobacteria bacterium | reverse complement strand
CTGCCATTCCACACCGGCGGCACCGGCGGTCGCACTGAAGCGTACCGCAGCACCGTCACCTACACCGCCACCCAGCTTGGTTTCGTCGACCTCGACGTCAAACGAGTAGCTGTCGGCAGCGGTAGCGGACTGGGTGGTGCCCACTACAATCGAGCCCAGGGTTCCGGTTGCATAACCGGCTTCAACAGCGGTGGTCGGCATGCGACCCTGCGAGATATAGAACTCGGAGACCGAGCTCTTCGCAGAGGCCGCGGCATTCAGTGCCTCGGTCATCTTGGCGCGGATCGTATAGTCCTGATAGGACGGAATGGCGATGGCGGCCAGGATACCGATGATCGCGACCACGATCATCAATTCAATCAGCGTAAAACCTTTTTGAGTCGTTTTCATGGATCTCTCCTTCAGAGTATGTATGTAGTTATGACTTGACCTGATTAAACCGTTGACGGGTTGTTGTGCATGATGCCTGTCTGCCTGAGGTCTTGCAGGCTGTATGCCAACCTCCGCGATTCTGCCCTCACTTACGTTTTATCCCGGCTATTTGAAGCCTGGAAATGTGAGCGCAATCACAAATTCTGCCCTGTATATCGGGCCATGACGGCGGAGGTTTAGTGATAGAGCGCGGTATAAGAGGGGAATCTTGGACCCGGATGCCCAGATATGTGACCAGTTGCGTCACATTGTGACCCTGGCGGTCATATGGATGGGGCGGTCGGGTGGACGAGGTGGCAGTAGTGTTCATGGCAGATCCTCCTTGATCTGTTGTTTAATCAATTCCATATTTTTTCAAGCGGTAACGCAATGCGCGGAAGCTGATACCCAGCAGTTTGGCCGCGGCGGTTTTATTATGCCGGGTTTTTTCCAGCGCGTGAAGGATGGCATCCTTTTCGGCATTGTCCAGGTACGGGTCCAGCCCGGTAGTGGACGGGACACCCTCTGCTGGAGAAGGCGATTTGGATGCCTGGGGCTGGCTTGGGAGTTTGGCAGCCGTGTTCTCAGGATTGTTGCCCAGCAGCAGGTCTGTGGCGGTGATTTGATGGTTTTCGCACAAGGTGATGGCACGTTCCAGGACGTTTTCCAGCTCGCGGACGTTCCCAGGAAAGGAGTACTGCATCAGGGCCTGCAACCCCCCCTCGGTAATGGTGATGCCAGCAGTGCCCGGATTGTTGTGGGCCAGGCGCTCCAGGATGTGGTGAGCGAGTATGGTAATGTCCTGCGGACGTTCGCGCAGGCTGGGCACATGCAATTCGATGACGTTGATACGATAGAACAGGTCCTGGCGGAAGCGGCCGTCCCGGGCCAGCTCGGAAAGATTCTTGTGGGTGGCGCTCAGGATGCGGACATCGATAGGGACCTCCTGCGGTGCGCCGATCGGGCGGATCTTTTTTTCCTGGATTGCACGCAGCAGTTTGACCTGCATGTGCAATGGCAGGTCGGCGACCTCATCGAGGAACAACGTGCCGCCGTCTGCGGCCTGGAACAGGCCGGGTTTGTCATGAGTGGCGCCGGTGAAACTGCCCTTCTTGTGGCCGAAAAATTCACTTTCCATCAGCGCCTCAGGGATCGCGCCGCAATTGACCGGGACAAACGGCATGTCGGCCCGGGCACCCTGTTCGTGGATTAATCCAGCTACCAGCTCTTTGCCGCTGCCCGATTCACCACTGATATATACTGGCGCCTGGCTACGCGCGAGTTTGGCGATCAGCGCGCGGGTGTTATATATCAATGGCGAATCGCCCAGCAACTGGCGGGAATTATGGCCCTGGGTGGGCGGCGCTTGGCGCAACTTCAGTGCAGCGTTGACCAGGTTGCGCAGATCAGGCAGCTGAATCGGTTTAGAGACAAAATCAAATGCGCCGGCCTTCATCGCCTCGATCGCCGCCTCCATGTTGCCATGAGCGGTGATGATGGCCACTGGCATGGTAGGGTTGACGGCCTGGATATGCCGTGCCAGGTCGATGCCGTTGCCGTCAGGTAATCTCATATCACTCAGACACAGGTCAAAGGGAAATTTCTCGACGAGCTGTTTGCCTTCCGCAAGCGTCGCGGCAGACTTGACCTCGATATCCATGCGCGACAGGGTCATCTCCAACAGATCACGGATATCCGGTTCATCATCGACGATTAATGCCAGAGGTTTGTTCATGTGATAGCCAATGTATGACGCCGCGGATCGGATAGCGTAATGATAAAGCAGGCACCACCGCCAGTAGCGGGTTGATAGCCGAGTTGCGCCCGGTTGCTTTCACACAGCTCGCGCGCAATATACAGGCCCAGTCCTGTCCCATTGCGTTCAGTGGTGAAAAACGGTTCGAAGATGTCCAGTGCGATCTCATCCGGAATGCCGGGGCCGTTGTCGCAGATGCTGATATAGGGACTATAGGAGTTGTTGCCGATGCCTGCCGTCAGATGCAGTGTTGGGTGCCGCGCACCCTGGCTATGGCGCCAGCCATTTTCGCACAGATTCCATACCACCTGATGCAGCTGGCTGGGATCGAAACGTATCATCAGATCAACAGGTGCTACCTGGGTGACAAGCTGGCGGCGCGGAATGGCGTTGGTATCACAGAATTCAGCAGCGAATTTTTCCAGCCACGACAGCAGGCTCAAAGTTTCGAGCCGGGATTTGTCGCGTCGGCTGAGTTGCATGATGTTTTCGATGATCGCATTGATCCGGGTAACATGGTTCTGGATGATCCCGTTGAGATGAATGTCCTGCGGGTCAAGCCGGGATGATTCAGACAATAGCTGCGAGGCGTGGTTGATGGCGCTGAGTGGATTGCGGATTTCGTGGGCGATGCTGGCGGTCAACCTGCCCAGCGATACGAGCTTCATCTGTTGTGCCTGTTGTGCCAGGATGCCCTTGTCCTCAAGGAAGATCAGCGTCCCGGATTGGCCCCGGGTTCCGAGGCTGGCAAATCTTGGCTGGATCTCGGCGCCGTTGGACTTGTTGCGGAATGAGGATGCCTGGGTGATGTGGTCGCGTTGCCAGTACTGCAGTTCCTGTTCGAGATCGGGATTCAGGGCATGCAGCCCTGATGCCGGAGCAGAGGTTTTGTCCTGCAGATCGAGCAGGTGTCGTGCCGATTCGTTCAGCAGCCGGATCGATCCCTTTTCGTCGATGACGATGATGCCGGTTTGCATGCGCTGGATGATGTAAAAAGTCAGCTGTGCCATGTTGGCCAGATCAATGCCGCGTTGCTCTGCCAGCGCCTCGCTTTCCAGTATCCGCCGTGCCAGGATATATCCCAGGGTGGCGGTGGCGAACAGGCCGGCGCCGAGCAGACCAGCCTGGACATAGCTGATGGCAGGCTGGTCGTATGTCAGGATGATCTGGGCTTGCGCGAACAATACGGCCAGCGTGGCCACTGCCGCAAACAGCATCGACATCCTGCCGGTCATCAACAGGCTGCTGTTGGCGATGACAACGATTAACAGCACGCCGATGCCGCTCTGCACACCACCCGAGGCATGCATCAGCAGCGTGATGGCGATGATGTCGAGAATGATCTGGCTATAGATCTGTATCGTGAAGCGTGGTCGCCGCAACCGTGTTGCGATGTGTGCGGCAATGCCGGCGGCAAGATACAGATAGGCCGTGATCCGGAATAGCGCCATGTCATATTCCCCCAGTGGTGGCAGGACGACATTGCCGATACAAAGCGCTGTGGCCAGACCGGCGATCAGCAATCGATACAGATTCTGGATTCCTAGCGGCCTCCAGACAGTTGTGTCAGCAGGCTGAGCCAGTGATGGGGCGGCGATTGTGTTCATATGGGTTCGGCGCCATGGCTTGTTTGCGGGGCGAAGAGGCGTTTACTCAGTCGGCAGATACATGATGATGCGAATATTGGCTCGATCCTCAAGTGAGCCGGCCCTCACATAGGCAATGGCATTGGGATTTTTCTCGACGATATAGGGGATAAGCTGGTCACGTTTGATGATATGAGGGTTGCGGTTGCGGTTGGTGTTGATTATATCCCTGTTCGATTCCATTATGTCTGCATCCTGCGCATTGAGTCCGAGGATGTGACGCGAGAAGACCTCGCGCGCCGGTGCTGCGACTGGCAGGTTGTAGACATCGATCTTGTTGCCATTATTCCAGGTGATGACACGGTCGGTGTAGATATTCTTGATGTCTAGGGCGCTGATGTTCTGTAGGTTGCTGCCGTTGACGATGATGGCGATGCGATGATCTTCTCCCGCCGGCAGCAGCGTGGAAGACGTAACTATCACGAGTGTCAGTAAGGCCTTTATCATGGTCAATGACCCAGATTTACTGCGATACTGGCAGTGGTATTCTGATAGCTTAGGCTGTCGTTAATAAAATGATGCTGGAGAGAAAGAGTCAGTGTGGTTCGGGTTATTTCGTCGATCAGTTCCTGGGGGGCTGCCGTGACGGCTTGGGCCAGCGCCAGCACTGACAGCACTATAGTGCGCAACAGGAAATTCATCGTCGGCCCTTGGTTGTTCCAGGTACAGCAGTTATCGACGTAGGTGGCTGGGAAGTTTAGAAATTCTGTTGCGGTGAAAGGCGCTAGCAGAAAGCGACGCAGTCTGTATACAAAACGTACACCCATGGGCGATGGGGGGCGTTGCATCGAGTTGACGCTGAGGGGGATGGGTGGATGGCTGGCCAGGAAGTGGAGGTATGGCAACGCTTTGGCAAGGTGGTCGGGGTGAGAGGATTTGAACCTCCGGCCCCTGCCTCCCGAAAGCAGTGCTCTACCAGGCTGAGCTACACCCCGAATCAGTAGGAACGACTGACGGCATAGTCCGTCAGGGCGAATAATGCATCTTTATAGGGAGAGGCGGCCAGCCCGTGCAGGGCGCCGGCGGCCTGCTGTGCCTCGCGTTGCGCAGCCTGCGCAGTGTACGCGAGCGCCCCGCTGCTTTCAATAGTTGCGATGACCTCGGCAATATCGTCGCGGCCACCGTTCTCGATGGCATGACGCAACACGCTGGCTTGTTGGGGTGGGCTGTGTTGCAGGGCATAGATCAGCGGCAGCGTTGGCTTGCCTTCGGCCAGATCGTCGCCGATGTTTTTGCCGATGACCTCCGACGTGGCGCTGTAATCGAGGATGTCATCGACCAGCTGAAAGGCGGTGCCCAGATGCATGCCGTAACGGGACAGGGCCGCCGCCGCGCCATCATCGCGGCTGAGGATGCCGCCCAGCTGGGCGGCGGCCTCAAACAGCTTGGCGGTCTTGTAATGGATGACGTCCAGATAACGTTGCTCGGTGGTGTCGGCATCGTGGCAGTTCAGCAGCTGCATGACCTCCCCCTCGGCTATGATATTGGTGGCGCGGGCCATGATGGCCATGACGCGTATATCGCCGACCTCGACCATCATCTCGAAGGCCCTGGAATAGAGAAAGTCGCCGACCAGCACGCTGGCCTCGTTGCCCCACAGGCTGTTGGCGGTCTCCTTGCCGCGGCGCAGTTCCGAGGCATCGACGATGTCGTCGTGGATCAGTGTGGCGGTATGAATAAATTCAATAATTGCAGCTATATCAATATGTTTATTGCCTGTGTAGCCGCACGCATGGGCGCAGAGCAGGGCCAGCAGCGGGCGCAGCCGCTTCCCGCCGTTGTTGATGATGTAATGACCAATCTGATTGACCAGGACGACTTCGGAATGCAGGCGCTGCCGGATCAGTGCATCGACGGCGGCCAGATCGGTGCTGACCAGGCTGCGGATGGCGGCGATCTCCATCGCTGCGGGATTGGTGCGCGGCTGGGTCAGGGGCATCGACGTTGCCTGGATTGAAAAGGGGATTCTAGGCCGGGTGGTGACAGGGTGGCAAGTTGGTGTTCGGCATTGACCCGGAGTCGCTGAACAGATAGAATCTGGCGTTTTCCCTGGTCTGGTGCCGGGAGACGGGTTTTCAACAGGATTTGGAGCGTAAACATGTACGCGGTTTTTGTTACAGGCGGCAAGCAGTACCGTGCCACGGCGGGGGATGTGCTCCGTATAGAAAAGCTTGATGTGAACGAAGGTGCAACGGTCAGCTTCGACAAGGTGTTGCTGGTATCCAATGGTGACAAGGTGACCGTTGGGGCGCCGTATGTCAAAGGTGGTGCGGTAACGGCCAGGGTGCTGGCGCAGGGTCGTGGCGACAAGATCCGGATCGTCAAATTCCGTCGGCGCAAGCATTATCGCAAGCAGCAGGGGCATCGCCAGTCCTTCACCGAGGTGAAGATCGAAGGCGTTGCGGGTTAACGAACAGACTTTAATAGATCCAGATCTGGCAGGGTTGAACAATGGCACATAAAAAAGCGGGTGGTAGCAGTCGTAACGGTCGTGATTCCGAGTCCAAACGACTTGGCGTCAAATGTTTTGGCGGCGAGCAGGTGCTGGCCGGCAACATCATCGTCCGCCAGCGTGGCACGCGTTTTCACCCCGGCAATAATGTCGGTTGCGGGCGCGATCACACCTTGTTTGCCAAGTCAGACGGCAAGGTGGTGTTTGAGATCAAGGGGCCGAAGAACCGCAAGTTTGTCAGTGTCATCGCGGCCTGATACGGCGGTCGGCAATAGAACGATGAAAGCCCCGTTGATACGGGGCTTTTTTTATCCGGCGGTTTGATACCCGATGAAGTTTGTAGACGAGGTCACGATACAGGTCCGGGCGGGCAGCGGCGGCAATGGCTGCATGAGCTTCCGTCGTGAGAAGTATGTGCCCTTCGGTGGCCCGGATGGCGGCGACGGCGGCGACGGCGGCAGCGTGTTCCTGGTGGCTGATGAAGGCGTTAATACGCTGGTGGATTTCCGTTATCAGCGCCGTTATGAGGCCGCGAATGGTGAATCGGGCAGTGGCGGCAATTGTACCGGCAAGAGTGGCGACGATCTGTTGATCCGGGTGCCGGTCGGCACCGTGGTCACCGACCACGACAGCGGCGAACAGCTGGGCGAGATCCTGGAGCACGGGGCGCGCCTGAAGGTCGCGCAGGGCGGTTTTCATGGCCTGGGTAATACCCGCTACAAGAGCAGCACCAACCGGGCGCCACGCCGTACCTCTCCCGGCACGCCGGGTGAGATGCGCACACTGCATCTGGAGCTGAAGCTGCTGGCCGATGTCGGCCTGCTGGGCATGCCCAACGCCGGCAAATCTACGCTGATCCGCGCGATCTCGGCTGCGCGCCCCAAGGTCGCCGATTATCCGTTTACCACCTTGATCCCCAACCTCGGTGTTGTGCGCATCGAAAATGATCGCAGCTTTGTCGTCGCCGATGTGCCGGGCCTGATCGAAGGGGCGGCCGAGGGCGCGGGGCTGGGTATCCGGTTTTTGAAACACCTGTCACGGACCCAGTTGCTGCTGCATCTGGTCGACATGATGCCGTCCGATCCTGATGCCGACCCGGTCACCGATGTGCAGAGCATCGAGCAGGAGCTGGCCAAGTTCAGCGACGCGCTGGCACAGCGCGAACGCTGGCTGGTGCTGACCAAGGCCGATCTGATGCCGGAGGCCGACCGCCGTGCCTGGGCCGAGGATATCGTGCAGCGTCTGGGCTGGCACGGCCCGTGGTTTGTCATCAGTGCCGAGCTGGGCTATGGCACCCGTGAGCTGTGTTACCGGATAATGGCGTTCATCGAGGCACACCGCACGCCGGCGCCACCGCCAGTGATCGAGACACAGGATATCCACGATGACGACGAGTCCTAGGCAGCAGATCGCGGCCACCCAGCGCTGGGTGGTCAAGGTCGGCAGTTCGTTGCTGACCAACAATGGCCGCGGGCTGGATCGCGAGCTGATTGCACGCTGGGTGGCGCAGCTGGCCCAGCTCAGGCAGCAGCAGATGGAGATTGTGCTGGTCTCCTCCGGCGCGGTCTCGGAGGGTATTGTACGCATCGGCTGGACCGAGCGGCCGACCGCCTTGCATGAGCTGCAGGCCGCCGCCGCGGTCGGACAGATGGGACTGGTGCAGGCCTACGAGAGCTGTTTTCAGCAGCACGGCCTGCGCACCGCGCAGATTTTGTTGACCCATGATGACCTGGCCAACCGGCGCCGTTACCTGAATGCCCGCAGCACCTTGCGCACCTTGCTGGCGCTGGGCATCGTGCCGGTTATCAATGAAAACGACACCGTGGCCTACGAGGAATTGCGCTTTGGCGACAATGACACCCTCGGTGGCCTGGTGTGCAACCTGCTCGAGGCCGATCTGCTGGTGCTGTTAACTGATCAGCCGGGCATGTATGACAAGGACCCGCGCAGCAATGCCGATGCCGAGTTGATCCATGAGGCCCAGGCCGGCGACCCGGCACTGGTCGATATGGCGGCCGGCGGCGGCATCGGCCGCTGGGGGCGCGGCGGCATGGTGACCAAGGTGCGGGCCGCCAGTTATGCGGCGCGCTCCGGTGCGGCAACGGTCATCGCCGCGGGTCGTGAGGATGATGTATTGCTGAAGATCCGCCGCGCCGAACAGGTGGGTACGCTGATCCTGCCGCACCAGATGCGCATGGCGGCACGCAAGCAGTGGCTGGCTGGTCAGATGACGGTGCGTGGTCAGTTGGTCCTCGATGACGGGGCGGTGCGGGTATTGTGTCATGATGGTCGCAGCCTGCTGCCGGTCGGCGTGACCGCGGTCGCCGGGGTCTTTGCCCGCGGCGACCTGGTGTCCTGTGTGGACCGCCATGGTCGGGAGGTGGCACGTGGTCTGGTCAATTATCCTGCCGACGAGGCCCAGCGCATCATCGGCCAGCCCAGCAGCCGGATTGGGGAGTTGCTGGGTTATCTCGATGAGCCGGAGCTGATCCATCGCGACAATCTGGTGGTGTTGTGAGGTAAAAAAACCGGCCCAAGGCCGGTTTTTTTACCGCGATGCAGTGTGACCCGTTCAGGCCAGTGCGTGGACGCGGCGGTTCAGGTTGCTCTTGTAGCGGGCCGCAGCATTTCTGTGGATCAGGCCACGCTGGGCGGCGCGATCGATGACCGGTACGGCCTTGCGCAGCGCTTCGCTGGCGGTGTCTTTGCTGCCTGAGGCCACGGCGATGACCACGCGCTTCATCAGCGTGCGCAGCGCCGAGCGCTGGCTGGCGTTATGGCCGCGGTGCTTTTCAGCCTGGCGGGCGCGTTTTTTGGCTTGTGCTGTATTGGCCAAGGGAGATCTCCTAACTTCATACTCTGGTCCGAAGGGGCGTTACTTTGCCGTTTTTCCCTCAATTTGTCAAGCCAGCCCTTCGATACGCGGCTGCGCCACTACTCAGGATGCAGGGGGGCGTGGCCTCGGGATGGCTGGATACTGGAGCCGGGCGACGGTAAGATGCCGGTTTTGCAGGAGCAGGGGGGAGTGTGGGGCAGTCGCTGCTGAAATCGACGTCTACGGTCGGGATCATGACCCTGGTATCACGGGTCTTGGGGCTGGTCCGGGACGTGGTCATGGCCCGGCTGCTGGGTGCCAGTGCCGGGGCCGATGCCTTCTTTGTCGCCTTTCGTATCCCCAATTTTCTGCGTCGGCTGTTCGGCGAGGGGGCCTTCTCGCAGGCCTTTGTGCCGGTGCTCAGCGAATACCGGGCCCAGCGCACGCATGCCGAGGCCAAGGAGCTGGTCGACCATGTCGCCGGCTCGCTGGGCCTGGTGTTGTTTATCATCACCGCCGTCGCCGTGGTGGCGGCGCCGCTGGTGATCATGGTGTTTGCGCCGGGGTTTGTTGATCATGGCAGCAAATATGAGCTGACGGTGGCGATGACCCGGATCATGTTCCCGTACCTGTTGTTCATCTCGCTGACCGCAATGGCGGGCGGGATCCTGAACAGCTATGGCCATTTTGCGGTGCCGGCCTTCGCCCCGGTCTTCCTGAACCTGTGCCTGATCGCAGCGGTATTGTGGGGGGCGCCGTATTTCGAGCAGCCGGTGATGGCGCTGGCCTGGGGGGTGTTCATCGCCGGGGTGATCCAGTTGCTGTCGCAGTTCCCGTCGCTGGCGCGGATCGGCCTGTTGCCGCGGCCGCGACTGGGCAAGACTATTGAAGGGGTGCAGCGCATCAAGCAGCTGATGTTGCCGGCGCTGTTCGGTTCGTCAGTGATGCAGATAAACCTGCTGTTTGACACGCTGATCGCCTCGTTTCTGGTCACCGGCAGCGTCAGTTGGCTGTATTATTCCGAGCGGCTGGTCGAATTTCCACTCGGGGTGTTTGGCATCGCGCTGGCGACGGCGGTGTTGCCCAACCTGTCACGCAAGCACGCCGAGACCGATCCGGCCGCCTTCTCCCGTACACTGGACTGGTCACTAAGGATGGTGTTTCTGGTCAGCGTGCCGGCGGCGCTGGGGCTGATCGTGATGGCGGAGCCGCTGATCATCGCCTTTTTCAATTATGGCGAGTTTACGGCTCACGACGTGCAGATGAGCCGGCTGGCGCTGATCGCCTCATCGCTGGGGCTGCTGGCCTTTATCCTGGTCAAGGTGCTGGTCACCGGATTCTATGCCCGCCAGGACCTGAAGACCCCGGTACGCATCGGCATCATTGCGATGGTCAGCAATATGGTGCTGAACGTGCTGATTGTTGTGCCGCTGCTGTGGCTGGATGCGCCGGGCCCGCACATGGGGCTGGCGCTGGCGACCACGGCCTCGTCGTACATCAACGCTGCGCTGCTGTATCGCCGCCTGCGTCGCGATCAGATCTATCAACCATTACCCGGCTGGGGGAAATGGCTGCTGCAGCTGCTGGTCGGCAGCGTGGCGATGACGGCGATATTGTGGTGGGCGATGCCGGTGGTTGACGTCTGGCGGGGCTGGGGCTGGGGCATGCGCGGCGGCATGGCCGTCTTGTTCACGATGCTGGGCGGCGCCACCTTCGTCGCCGGGTTGTGGATCAGCGGGGTGCGGATGGCGCAGATCCGCTCTGGCAAGGCGTAGGATAAGCGCGGCGACTGGTTTATAATCAGTCATTTCCGGTTGGCTGGCGGCATGGAACTGATCCGCGGATTGCACAATGTACGACCGTCGCACGCGGGGTGTGTGGCAACGATCGGGAATTTCGACGGCGTGCATCTTGGGCATCAGGCGGTGCTGGGGCAGCTGGCCGAGAAGGCGACTGCGTTGAATCTGCCGTCGCTGGTGATCACCTTCGAACCCTATCCGCAGGAGTTTTTCCGCCCCGATCAGGCGCCGCCACGGCTGACGCGATTGCGCGAGAAGTTGCTGGCCTTGCGCCGCTATGCGGTGGATCGTGTGTTATGTCTGCGGTTTGACGCGGCGCTGGCGTCGATGGAGGCCGAGCGCTTCATCGACGAGATACTGGTTGGCCGCCTTGGCGTGCGTTATCTGGTGGTCGGCGATGATTTTCGTTTTGGCAGCCGGCGGCGCGGTGATTTTGCGATGTTGCAGGCCGCTGGACGGCGGCATGGTTTTCAGGTGGTGGGAATGTTGCCGTTTGATATCGATGGCGCGCGTGTCAGCAGTACACGGATACGCGAGGCGCTGCGTGTTGGCGGGCTGGCGCTGGCTGGCAAATTGCTGGGGCGCAGCTATCGCATGGCGGGGCGTATCGTGCATGGCGACAAACGCGGACGCACGCTGGGTTTTCCGACCGCCAATCTGTACCTGCATCGCCAGGTATCGCCGTTGCAAGGTGTGTATGCAGTGGCGATGTTTGGCCTGGATCAGGAGCCGGTGCCAGGAGTGGCCAACATCGGCACACGGCCGACCGTTGGCGGTCAGCGCAGTCTGCTGGAGGTGCATTTGCTGGATTTTTCCGGTGATATTTACCGCCGTCAGGTGCAGGTGGAATTCCTGACCAAGCTGCGGGATGAGCTGCGTTTTGAATCACTTGCGGCCTTGACGGCACAGATTGCGCAGGATGTGCAGCAGGCGCGGGAATATTTTGGCCAGCAACAGACGCTCGTCATGGCGACCAGCGCCTGAGCGGCCCACGAACACGACAGAGACAGAACGGATCATGGCAATAGATTACAAAGACACCTTGAACCTGCCCAGCACCGATTTTGCGATGAAGGCGGGCCTGTCGGCGCGTGAGCCGCAGTTCATCGCGCAGTGGAATCAGTTGAATATCTATCGCCAGCTGCGCGAGCAGCGGCGCGCTAGTAAGAAGGGACGATTTGTGTTGCATGATGGTCCTCCGTATGCCAACGGCGAGATCCACATCGGCCATGCCGTCAACAAGATCCTCAAGGACATCATCGTCAAGGCCAAGGGTCTGGAGGGCTTTGATGCGCCGTATGTGCCGGGCTGGGATTGCCATGGTTTGCCGATTGAATTGCAGGTTGAGAAGAAGGTCGGCAAGGCCGGACACAAGGTCGATGCGCGCGCCTTTCGCAATGCCTGCCGCAGCTATGCTGCCGAACAGGTCAACAAGCAGCGCGAGGATTTTATCCGTCTCGGGGTTATCGGGGACTGGCAACATCCCTATCTGACGATGGATTATCGCACCGAGGCCGACATCGTGCGGGCGCTGGGCAGGATCATCGACAACGGCCATCTGCACCAGGGTTCCAAGCCGGTGCACTGGTGTTGTGATTGCGGCTCGGCGCTGGCCGAGGCTGAGGTTGAATACGAGGAGCGCAGCTCGCCGGCGATCGATGTGCGTTTTGCCGTGCTCGATGATGAGGCGCTGCTGGCGCGCTGCGCTCATGTGCATGAACATCCAGGGCATGGCCCGGTGTCGGTGGTGATATGGACCACGACGCCGTGGACCTTGCCGGCCAACCAGGCGGTGGCCTTGAACCCCGGGTTCAGCTATGCAGTGGTGCAGTGCGACAACGAGCGGCTGATCATCGCCGATAAATTGCTGAAGGATGTGATGGGGCGTTGTGGTGTCGAGGATTATCGTGTCATTGCCTACTGCGATGGACGCGACCTTGAAGGGCTCAAGCTGCAACATCCGTTTTACCGCCGTGAGGTGCCGATCATTGTCGGCGAGCATGTGACCGCCGAGGCCGGTACCGGTGCGGTGCACACCGCGCCCGGGCATGGCCAGGAAGACTATGTGGTGGGGCAACGCTATGGCCTGGCCGTCGACAATCCAGTCGACGATCGCGGCTGTTTTGTTGCAGCAACCGAGCTGTTTGCCGGCGAGCATGTATTTGCCGCCAACGATCATGTCATCGAGGTGCTGAAGGGCCGTGGTGCCCTGCTGCATCATCAGGCGCTGCGCCACAGTTATCCGCACTGCTGGCGCCACAAGACGCCGATCATCTTCCGCGCCACGCCGCAATGGTTTGTCAGCATGGAGCAAAAACAACTGCGGAAGCAGGCATTGCAGGCCATAGAGGGTGTTGCCTGGACGCCGGAGTGGGGGCAGGCGCGGATCCGTGGCATGATCGACAACCGTCCTGACTGGTGTATCTCGCGCCAGCGCACCTGGGGGGTGCCGATCCCGCTGTTTGTGCACAAGGTTACTGGAGCCCTGCACCCGCGAACGGACGAGTTGATTGAGCAGGTCGCACTGCGTATTGAGCAGGGTGGTATCGATGCCTGGTTCGAGCTGAAGATTGAGGAGCTGCTGGGCGCTGAGGCTGAACAGTACCGGAAGGTCAATGATACGCTGGATGTGTGGTTTGACTCCGGCGTCACCCACTATGCGGTGCTGGCGCAGCGTGATGATCTGGGCAAGACCGGCATTGCCGATCTGTATCTGGAGGGGTCGGACCAGCACCGTGGCTGGTTCCAGTCGTCCTTGCTGACCGCGGTGGCGATGCAGGGCCGCGCGCCGTATCGTCAGGTGCTGACCCATGGCTTTACCGTCGACGCCAAGGGCCGCAAGATGTCCAAGTCGCTGGGCAATGTCATCGCGCCACAGAAGGTCGTCAATGCACTGGGCGCCGACATCCTGCGGCTGTGGGTGTCGGCGACCGATTACCGTGGCGAGATGAGCGTGTCCGACGAGATCTTAAAGCGGATGTCCGATGCCTATCGCCGCATCCGCAATACCGCGCGCTTCTTGCTGGCCAATCTCAATGGCTTTGATCCGCAGCATAACCAGCTCGCGCCGGGGCAGATGCTGCCGCTGGATCGCTGGGTGGTGCGGCGTGCGGCCCAGCTGCAGGACAGGCTTAGGCAGGCCTACGACAGTTATGAGTTCCATCGCGTCTATCAGGAGGTGCATAACTTCTGTGCCATCGACCTGGGCGGCTTCTATCTGGATGTCATCAAGGACCGCCAGTACACGACCCAGGCCGACAGCCCGGCACGGCGCTCGGCGCAGACTGCGCTCTATCATATCGTCGAGGCGCTGGCACGCTGGGTCATGCCGATCCTGAGCTTCACGGCCGAGGACATCTGGCAACACATCCCGGGCAAGCGTGGACCGTCGGTGTTGCTGGAGGAGTGGTATGATCTCGACCGCTTTACGGTATTGCCCTCATCGCCTGATAGTACTCCCATGAACGATCATTTCTGGCAGCGGGTGCTGGCAGTACGCGACGGGGTCAAGCAGCAGCTTGAGCTGCTGCGGGTGGCCGGTCACATCGGCTCGTCACTGGATGCCGAGGTCGATCTGTATTGTTCTGATGATTTGTTGCAGGCGCTGAGCAAGCTGGGCGATGAGCTGCGTTTCGTGCTGATCACGTCCTATGCCAGGGTTCATCCGCTTGCCCAGCGTAGCGACGATGCAATTGAAGCTGCGATCGAGGACCCGGCGGTTCCGGTCGCCACGTTGTGGATCCGGGCTCGGGCCTCGGCCCATGCCAAGTGCGTGCGTTGCTGGCACCATCGCGAGGATGTCGGCAGTCATCATCAACACCCGGAGCTGTGCGGGCGCTGTGTTGACAATGTCGAGGGTGCTGGTGAGCAGCGTCATTACGCATGAATGCAGAGGGTGAGGCAACGGGCATGAGGTGGCTGACGCGCTGGACGGAGCGGGATGACGGACTGCGCTGGCTGTGGGTCAGCGTGCTGGTCATCGTGCTTGATCAGCTCAGCAAGTATCTGGCGACACACAGTCTCGAATTGTATCAGTCGGTCCATGTCATGCCGATGTTTGATTTGACGCTGACCTATAATGCCGGCGCCGCCTTCAGCTTCCTGAGCAGCGCCTCGGGCTGGCAGCGCTGGTTCTTCATTGCGCTGGCGCTGGCGGTCGGGACGCTGATCGTGGTGTGGTTGAGGCGCACCCCGGCCAGCGAGCGTCGCGCCGGCCTCGGGCTGGCGCTGATCTTGGGCGGCGCGCTGGGCAATGTCTGGGATCGCATCATCCATGGCCGGGTCATCGATTTCATCGACGTTTATTATGCCCAGTGGCATTGGCCGGTGTTCAATCTGGCGGACTCAGCAATCAGTCTCGGTGCAGTGTTGCTGGTCATCGATACCATCCTGACCGGACGTAATGACAAATGAATGCCGCGCCACGCGTGCTGCTGGCCAACCCGCGCGGTTTCTGCGCCGGCGTCAATCGTGCGATCGACATCGTGGAGCGTGCGTTGCAGCTGTTTGGCGCGCCGATCTATGTGCGACACGAGGTGGTGCACAACAAATTTGTCGTGCAGCAGTTGCGTGACAAGGGCGCCGTGTTTGTTGATGAGCTGGATCAGGTGCCCAACGGGGGTACGGTGATCTTCAGTGCCCACGGCGTGTCGCTGGCGGTGCGCGCCGAGGCCGAGCGGCGGGGCTTGCGGGTGTTTGATGCCACCTGTCCGCTGGTCACCAAGGTCCATGTCGAGGTGGCACGGCAGGAGCGCGAACACCACGAGGTGATCCTGATTGGTCATGCCGGCCATCCTGAGGTCGAGGGGACGATGGGACAGTATCGTGGCAAGGCCGGCGGCATGTATCTGGTCGAGTCGATTGACGATGTGGCGAAGCTGGTAGTGCAGGATGAGGAGGCCCTGGCCTATGTCACGCAGACGACATTGTCGATCGATGATACGGCGGCGATCATTACCGCCTTGCGGAAGCGCTTTCCAGCCATTGTCGGGCCGAAAAAGGATGACATCTGTTATGCGACCCAGAATCGCCAGGATGCCGTCAAGCTGCTGGCGACACACTGCGACCTGATCCTGGTCGTCGGGTCGCGCAACAGCTCCAATTCGAACCGTTTGCGTGAGCTGGCTGAGAAGCAGGGTTGTCAGGCCTATCTTATCGATACAGCGGCCGAGCTGGATCCGCAGTGGCTCAAGGGCCGGGGCGTGATCGGGGTGACGGCGGGGGCCTCGGTGCCGGAGGTGCTGGTCGAGGAACTGCTGTTGGCGCTGCGTGCCCTTGGGTGCGCTACCATCGAGAACCTGGATGGGGCCCCGGAGCATGTCTCGTTTTCGTTGCCGCGGGAGCTTGTGGGTTCAGCTCGCCCGTGAGTTCCAGATCTAGGCATATTCTGTAATATACTGCTGTATTGTCTGGGGTTTCAGGATCCCAGCCCCCATGCTCTGTTATCAAAAATAATTAAGATCATATTGTTATATAAATCCCGGTGGGCCTGGCAGAGCAGGGCGCAGCTCGTTTGCCCGCCAGCAGGGTCGTCAATAAATTGGCGTCTTGGTCGTTATATCTGCCATGGGGGTGTGGGCTCATGGCTAAATGGTTAGTAGCAGTGATGCTGATGGGCGCGATATCAGCCGCCTCGGGCGGTGAGCTTAATCTGATATTGAATGGCAAGGCCGTGCACCTGAATAAGAGTCCCTATACCACCAAGAAACTCAATGAGAAAAACTGGGGTTTGGGTATCCAGTACGACATGCCGCTGGAGCGCGACCCGCTGTGGCGTCCGTTTATGGCCGTGTCAGGTTTCGAGGATTCGATGTATAACCCTTCGTATTATGCCGGTGGTGGCATGATGAGGCGGTTTCATGTGTCCGGGACGCACAATATCATGCCCAATATCGATGTCGGCCTGGTCGCCTTTCTGATGACGCGTGAGGATTATAAAGATAATAATCCGTTTCCAGGTCTGTTGCCGGTGGCATCCTTTGGCAATGACCGGGTGGCGCTCAATATAACCTATATCCCTAAGGTCCACCCCAAGCTGATGGCGTTATGGTTCTTCCAGCTGAAGGTTGGCATGGGTAAGCTGACTCAATAATCCCTTTGAGAACACGGTGTGCGAGGGTGTGCGGCGCGGCTCAAGCGGCGCAGCCTGTCGAGAGTATTCAGGAGATAATTATTGAGTTTAAGGAAGCTCTGATTAATTCGCATTGTCGTCATGCCCGCCCCCGATCGGGTCGAGGGCAGGCTTCAGCGGGTATCCATAACTACCTGTAATACCTGGATTCCCGCTTTCGCGGGAATGACGGCTGTGGTAATTTTTGAATTAATCTGAGTTTTCTTAAGCGTGCCGGCAGTGTGCCATTTTACCAGTGTTCGGTCGGACTGCGTCTGCCCCGTGAATCCAGCATCAGGTCGCCGTCCGCCGCCTGTTTGCCCTGCGGGATGGCGATCAATGCGATACAGTCCGGGTTTTTCGGGGTACAGAAGGCCGCGTGAGCGCGGTAATACCCTTCGCTGGAGCTGATTCGCCCGCCGGTCGTCAGTGTTAGGCCCAGCAGGTCGAGCTGGTCGGTATAGTGCTGATGCATGGCAAAATAATCCTGTTCAGCCTTCATCACCTGCGATAGCAGGGTCTGTCCATCATGGCGATGGGCGACACGTATGCTCTTTTCATAGCTGGGAAAGGCGATTGAGGCGGCCAGCGCGACCAGTGACCCGGTGATCAGCAGCTCAATGACAGGCAGGCGCCGGCGTCTGATGCGGAATTTACTCATAGTGTCCCCCTGCACTCGATTAGCGGCTGCGCCGTCTGGATTCTGTACTGGCTTGAGGTGTTCATGCGTCGTCATCACAGTCCGGGCGCAGTATACTGTTGCCATGGCAGCAGCAAGTGATTGTATTGTCGTAGGCGGGGGGCTGATCGGCCTGTTGACGGCCCGCGAGCTGGCGGTCCGCGGCCTGAAGGTCACGGTGCTGGAGCGCAATGCCGAGACCGGTCGAGAGTCCTCGTGGGCCGGCGGCGGGATACTGTCGCCGCTGTACCCGTGGCGTTACCCGGGGCCGGTGCAGACCCTGGTGGCCTGGAGTCAGGCCCATTACCCGGCCCTGATCGAGCAGTTGCGCAGTGACAGTGGCATTGACCCGCAGTGGCAATGTTGCGGGTTGTTACAGCTCGACGATGGCGATGACATGGCGCAGGGTTGGCTGCGTCGACATGGCATCCGCTATCAGCGGGTCGAGCCCCGGGAAATGCAATACCTGGAGCCGAGGTTGTCAGTAACCTCGAATCGACCGGCACTGCTGTTGCCCGAGGTCGCCCAGGTACGTAATCCCGAGCTGCTGAAGGCGGCGTGTAAGGCGGCATTGCATCACGGGGTGCGGATCGAAACGGGGAGTGTGGTGCAGCGGCTGCTGGCACAGGCGGGTCGTGTCACCGGTGTTGTGACGGCGCAACACACATGGATGACATCCAGGGTCATTATCGCCAGCGGCGCCTGGACTGGCGGCCTGCTGGCAGGGCTGGACGGGGTGCAGCAGGTGATACCGGTCCGCGGTCAGATGCTGTTGTTCAGGGCCCGGCCCGGTCTGATCCGGCATATCGTGCTTGATCAGGGGCATTACCTGATACCGCGTCGCGATGGCCGGGTGCTGGTTGGCAGTACCGTCGAATATGTCGGTTTTGACAAACAGACGACGACGGAGGCCTTCGACAGTCTGCGGGCGATGGCCCTGGCCACCGTGCCAGCGCTGGCAGACGCTGTCATCGAGCAGCACTGGGCCGGGTTGCGCCCTGGTTCGGTCGACGGGGTGCCGATCATCGGGACCCACCCTGGGCTGGCGGGGCTCTATATAAACAGTGGTCATTTTCGTAACGGTGTGGTCATGGCGCCGGCCAGCGCCCGTTTGCTGGCCGATCTGATCACCGGCAATCAAACCATTGTCGATCCCCGCGCCTACCAGCCGCGGTCACTGGAGGCTCCAGTATGAGCCAAGCTTGTCGATAATACGGTGTATCCGCTATACTTTCGCGGCTTTTCGCGCCCGTTTCGGGCATCCACCATGCCGGTGTAGCTCAGTTGGTAGAGCAGCGCATTCGTAATGCGAAGGTCGTAGGTTCGACTCCTATCTCCGGCACCATTTAATCATAGAGGCGCTGGACCCAGGTTCCAGGCGGCCTGCCCAGCCCTTACTTCTGAAATCAGTTCTTGGTGAAGAAATAATTGCGTAGTTCAAACAAAAATGGCCGTGGGTCATTGAGGCGCAGCGTCTCATAACGCGTAGTGCCGGTAAAGAAATTCATATACTGCGCCAGGACACGCCGCTTGTCGGCCAAATCATATTGGTGATCGCGATCGCGCCATACCAGGTACAAATGATCAAGATCCCCGAGCAGCCAGCGCAGTTTCTGATCGAGCCGATAATCAGACGCTGCGGGCAAGGGCTGGCCAGTGGCCTGCAGATACAGCAGCCATGGAAAGTCGATGCCGGCGTCGATGGCCAGCTGCAAGCTGCCCCAGAAGCGGGTGTTGATCTCCATCAGATAGGGCGTGCCATCGTCCGCGATGCGAAACTCAATCATCGCCACACCATGCCAGTCAACCTGCCCGAGGATCTGCTCGGCGATGGTCTGCAAGGCAGGATCGACTGCGACGCTGCGCGAAAAGGTACTGACGCCGCCGGCAGGTGGTTTTTCGCGTAAGCGCTGATGGGAAAAGAACGTCACCGGCCTGCCGTGATCATACAGGGTAAAGATCCCCTGGCCATGACCGGCGATATATTGCTGCAACATGAAGCGGTGATGGGTCAGGTAGCGGCTGTGCGTTATAATGGATTTGAGTTCAGCTTCGGAGTCAGCACGTTGCACCCGGCTGGCCAGCCAGCGGCCCTCATGCTTGATGACAGAGGCCGCAGGTTTGATGATGACCGGGTAGGTGATCTCGGGCAGCAGTGAATCAAGCGTTGCCGGGTCATCGATATACCAGGTCTTGGGGATGGCAACGCCCAGTTGAGACGCCAGCTGCATCAGTTGATACTTGTCGGCGAGCTGATTGATGGTGGCATAGGGGGCAAATGGCAGGTTTACGCCGGGGAATCGCGCCGCATGCTCCAGTACCACCTGGGTGTCGATATCGGTGGTCGGCAGCAGCATGGTGGCATGCTGCGCCTGGCAGGCAGCACTGACAGCGTCGACAAACGCCTCCGGCGCATCAAAAGGATCAGGATACTGAAAGCGTGCGCTGCAATACCGGGACTGGCCGGCCAGTGAGCGCTTGCTGCGGTCACCAATGATGAGACGCAGGCCGCGCCGACCCAGTGAGCGCGTCACCGCCAGGGTCGATCGCTGGTTGCCACCAAGCAGTACAATAGTGCTCATAAACAGGGCCAATAAACTCTATAGTAGATCGATGCAGGGACTGAAAGCGATTCTATATGGTCAATAAGTTTTTTAAAACGATTTATGTGTTGTGTACCGCCAATCCGCTGATTGACCGGCTGTTGAGCCACCCTGCCAGAAACATCGCCGTCATCTTCTACATGCACCGCTTTGAAGATCCCGAGCATGGCAGTGTCGGGATCACCGCGCCTTACCTTGAGTCCGCATTGCAGACCATGAAGAAATATGGGTGCAACTTTGTGTCAGTCCAAGACATCATCGAGGCGCGGCAGGGCAAGAGGAAGCTTCCACCCAAGGCGGTGGCTTTCACTATCGATGATGGCTTTATCGATCAGGCTACAATCGCGGCACCGATATTTATCAAATACAAGTGCCCGGTGACGATCGGGCTGATTACCGGATTTATTGATGGCAACTTATGGCCATGGGATTCCCGGCTGCGTTATATGTTTACAGCTACCGAGCAAGAGAAGATCGATCTTGCGCAGATTGGTTTGGATCAAAGCCGCGATATCAGGACAAACCGGCAGCGCATGGCGGTAATGCGTGAGGTGCGTGATTATCTCAAAAAGGTGGGTAACCAGGAACACAACCGACTGATACAGGTGATTGCAGAGCTGCTGAATGTGCATTTGACCGATGTGCCAGCGCAAGGTTATCAGCCAATGACCTGGGGTCAGGCGCGTGAGTTGGAAAAGATAGGGGTAACAATCGCATCACATTCAGCGACACATGCTGTGATATCGCGGTGTAGCCCAGATGAGATGAAGGAGGAGATAGATGGGTCATGGAAAAGGCTGAGAAGCCAGTTAGGAGATTCATTGAATATATTTATTTATCCGACAGGAAGGATTCACGATTTTGGAATGAGGGAGATAAGCTATCTACAGGATAATGGATATTCTGGCGCACTGACCACAGTACATGGTTATGTGGATATCGTGCAAACACAATCCTACAAATCATATATGATGAGTCGCATATCGTTTCCAGAAGATTTGCTAAATTTGAAGATGGTGTGCTCACCATTTATGAGGATTGCGGAAATTTTCATCGGCCGTATGCGATTACACCATCGTAGTGCCAGGATATTAATAAATAATTATCTATATAAGGTGATGAGCAAGATTTCTTCAGGCGCTGCTGACATTGATCTAACACAATATGACCGTCTGGTTTTTGTTTGCAAGGGTAACGTCTGCCGCAGTCCATTTGCAGAGCAACTTGCGCGGAGTTTTGGGTTTAATGCAATATCGTGTGGGTTTGAGACCGACGGCAATATCCCGGCTAATGACGAAGCCATTCATAATGCAAAAACATTTGGAATTGACCTGGAAAGTCATCGCTCAAGAAATCTGACATCCATATATTTTAATGAGCGAGATTGCATTTTCATTATGGAGCCAGACCATATTGTTGCAGTGCACAAAATGATTGACAGAAATATAGATATATATTTATTGGGTATGTTTTCCAATCCGTCAAGGCTTGTTATTCATGATCCGTATAAGAAAGGAGTAGATGAATTTCAGTATTGTTACAATGGAATTTACGATTCACTCTTTAGATTGAGAGGTAGGGTTGAATAATTTCTAGTTGAGTTGGATATGGTTTTAGTTATAAAGCTATTATGGAGACAATTCTGGGATGAGAAGTAATAAATTATGGGTGACATGGGAGAAGCAGCAAAGAAATAGATCAATGAGCAAATCCCTCAACTGTGAACTTCATGAGATAATATCTGAACATCGTGGATTCTTAAGAAGATATATAAAATCTAGCTTTGCTACGTTCATGCTCTATAGAAAAGAGCGCCCCTGCGTCATCTTTGCTCAGAATCCTTCCTTAATTCTCGCTTCAATTTCAATTTTATATGGAAAATTAACTAAAACAACGGTGATAATTGATGCACATAATGCAGGAATAAAGCCATTTGAAGGGAGGATATTTATTCTTAATTTACTTGCAGACTTCATTATTAGAGAGGCAGATTTAACGATTGTTACAAATGAATTGCTGGCAGAGTACGCGCGATCAAAAAATGGACGGCCTGTGATCTTGCCAGACCCGCTGCCAGATTTGAATTGCAGTAATCTAGTAAAAAGTGGTGCGCGCCATAAAATTAAGATTTTCTGTATATCGAGCTGGGCGATAGATGAGCCTTATATAGAGGTGATCGCTGCCGGACAGTATCTTGACGATAATATAGAAATATTCATAACTGGAAATAGTAAGGGGAAAGAGCTGAAATACGTGCATTCAATTCCAGGCAATGTAATTCTAACTGGTTATCTTGATGATGAATCATACTTAAACAGATTGTGTGACTCTGACCTTGCAATGGTTCTTACTCTAAGGCAGGATTGTATGGTATGTGGTGCATATGAGGCGATTGCAGCAGGTGTGCCTGTAATACTTTCAGACACTCCGGCACTAAAGAGCTATTTCGAAAATAATGCAATTTATACACAAAATGCGGCGGAAGAAATAGCTTTAACAATAAATAATGCTGTAAAAAATTTAATAGCGCTAAAAATAAGTTCGGAGATTGCAAAAGATAGAGTGCAAATGAAGTGGTTAAGATGCAAGCAAGATTTTGATATCCAAGTGGGTGAATTGATGCCGTAATTAATGAGAGCAGGCTTTATTAATTCAAATACTTAAATATTATATTTGGCGATCCCTCGAGTCTTTCATGCTTATAACCAAATGAATTAAGCTCTGCGATCAGGTCGTAATCGCTCGTTTCTACAATCAGTGTTGGGTGGCAGTTTTCTATTAATTTCGTCATGCCGCGAATTACGGATTTTTCATGACCTTCGGCATCAATTTTGACAAGTGATATTTTATTGTTAATGTTTAGGCTGTCTAACGACAATGTCATGGCTTTTACATCGGAATTGCTATCCTTTGTAAGTCTCGCCTGATAATAATTCATGAGTCCTGTGTCAAACTGTGGGATGGAGACGCCTGTTTCTGCTGTGTTTTCAGAGGCGGCAACATTTAGTAGCGTCACATTTTTACATTTAAATCCCCGTGCGTTTTCAGTTAACAGGCAAAATGTGGCCACTACGGGCTCAAAAGCAAATACTCTCCCCGATGCTCCAACAATATCTGAAAATCGTTTAGTATAGTGGCCGATATTTGCTCCAATATCGATAACCCAGTCGCCTGCTGAGATCATGCTATCGAGTTGTTGGAACTCAGGCTCGTTCGTTACAAACTTATTTTTAGCGATCAAGGAGCGGAAATAACACCTCTTTAACTCATGCTGTACATTAAACGGAAGTCTTGCGGCGATTGTTTTAAATAAATGATTCATGTATGGCTTCTAAGTTTGAATGAAATTCAGAATGATGATTGAGTAAAATCATATCGTCTATAATGGCTGAATCTTTCAATATCATGCTTTCTTGTCCATCCATTTATTGCTGTTGCGGTGCTTAGAAGCTATAAAAAATGTGCGTAATAAATAATCAACATAGGGTGATTCTTTCTGTAATCGTTTCATTACTTCCTTTATGCTGGAACTTTGCGAAGATTTTGATCGTCAATTCTAAACTAAATTAGTGATGGTTAATATATATACAAATGAATGAATTGATTGGAGAAGATGCGACGTATATATCAAAGAGTGCTTCTCTTTATGTCGTTATCTTATTCAGCTAAGGCTTCTCTGAGAGACATATGACAAAGATATCATTCATTTTGATCATTATAGCCGCATTAGTAACTGGTTGTGGTGGTGGGGCGAATGCTCACGTACCTAACACATCCAATGCCATGAATCTAGCAAGTGTAAAAATTAATTGGCAAGCACCTACGGATCGTATTGATGGGAGCGCGTTTAAGAGCGGTGAGATTTCTGGATATAAGTTATATTATGGGACGACGGATGCGCCCTATTCGAATGCGGTGTCAATAACTGATCCTGCAGCAACACAGTATATGTTAGTGGGAGTTCGGGGGAGTGTCTATTATGTTGCGATGACTGTTGTTGATCAAGGCGGGAATGAAAGCCAGTTCTCTAATCAGTTGCAAGTTAACCTATAACACAGTTATAGCCATGACGTCATGGAGAAAGTTATGCGCGTAAAACGAAAACAATTATTACTGATAGTGATGTCGAGTATTATATCTGTCTCTGCCCATGCCTTTACCATGAGCTTAAATTTTAATAACGGACCGCTAGCATTGAGGGCAGATAATTTTGGAAATGGATACGCCACATTTTCGTCAGATGCAAGCGGAACGATATATTCAAATACCCAGTCATATGAGGGCGGCCAGTCAGTAGAGTTAAACAATAGCAGAGGGAAGGAAGGTTTTGGAAAATGGGGTGGAGTAGTTAAGTTTCCATCGCCACTTAAAAGAGGTGATGAAGTTTGGATAAGGGTTAGAACATATTGGCCAGTCGGCTCAACATATGACGCAAATCCAAAATTAAAATTTATGCGGGTTAAGACGCAAACTGCGACTGGTGTTCATATTGGATATAATGACTGGTATATAACTCCAGAAAGCAGCTCAAGTTATCAGCCATTTTGGTATATTTATGAAGGCGTACAAATTCCAAAGTACTTTGGTGAGCAGAGTGATAGGATAGTAAAAGGTGTGTGGGAAACATATGAGTATAATATTAAATTCGACTCGCAGCCCGAAGACAAGGGTGGTATGGCGCATACAAGAATGTGGAAAGATGGAAAATTGATTGGTTCCATTACTTCATCACAGACGCTTGTTAGCCAGGACGATGTTGCTACTAGCTTCTATTTGTTTACATATTGGAATCATGACCCATGGAAACAGGTGTTACAGTTTTTAGATGCTGCAAATTATCAGGTTGGTGAAGTTGTAACAGGTAGTAATGGTATAAGCACAACTGTAGCAAGCGTAAATGGCAATGAGATTACTGTAGATGGGCATACAATTAAAGTTTCGCCTAATTATCTTGCTGGTCAAGTAATCGCAGGGGGGGGGTCTGGTACTTCGAAGACAATTTCTGGCGTCTTATATACAAATCCGTCGGTAGACGTCAAGATGTATGTAGATGATTTAGTTATCACATCAGATAAGCCCTCTTCAAAAGACTCTAATGGATATTATCATATTGGATCAGTTGCAGGGCCCATGATTCCATCGCCGCCGATCATATTGATGCAGTGATTTGCAGATTAAACAACTTAGTAGTTAGGAATAAAGCATGAATGTATAGGTGAGAATTAACTGAGTACAGAGGGGGGGGGGTGCAGGATTTCTATAGCATTAAGTTGAATAAAATATGGGGCCATTTCAGACATGAATCATGGCCCTTTCTTTTAATCTGCTTATATCTATTCTTTGAGTATGTAAGGCCGCAATCAATATATCCCGTAATTGATGTGGTGCCGTATTCGCGGATTATTCTCATCCTGCTAATGCTGGGCGTATACCTGAGCGATAAATATCCGCGGCCAAAAAACCCGTTAAATCTGCAATTTTCAATATTTATTGGCGTGATACTCCTGTCGAGTATGTTCGCATATTCTACTGCGATGTCACTCGATAATATTGAGCTTATTTTCTCATGGTATTTGATATATTTCTTAATAATTAAAGTAGTAAATAACGAGAAGCGATTTTTTATCTTTCTGCTTCTCTATTTTCTGTTCAATTTTAAGATGTCCCAGCATGGCTTTATTTCTTGGGCGACCAATGGCTTTTCGTTTAGAACCTGGGGGGCTACGGGGGCTCCTGGCTGGTTTCACAATTCCGGTGAGTTTGGGATTGAAATGTGTATATTTATACCGTTATTAATATGTTTTATGGCCTCGATTAGAAAAAATATAAACAATCTTAGATATGCAATATTAATTATAGTTTTGATTACAGCTCTTGGATCCATAGTTGCTAGTTCTTCAAGGGGGGCAGTGCTTGGGCTGGCCGCTATGGGGATATATGCGATATTAAAATCAAAATTATCCATTAAGGTTGTTCTGGCGATATCACTGATCAGTATTGTCAGCATATATTTTATGCCAGCTGAGTTTATACAGCGATTCATCGAAATGGGGGAGGATAAATCTTCTGTGTCCAGATTGACATACTGGAAGGCTGGAATTGATATGTTAAAAGATAATCCAGTTTTTGGCATAGGTTATAATAATTGGATGCTCTATTACGAAAAATATTATGCAATAGGTGGAAGGGTGCAGCTGCCACATAATGTTTTCATTCAAGCCGCGTCCGAGCTTGGCTTGGCGGGCTTGTTTGGCTTCGTTCTGATGATAATCTATTCATTAATTATCAACATGAGAACCAGGAAAATATCAATATTAAATAGTAATAATTTTATTTACTGGATGTCGCATGGCTTTGATATTGCCTTGGTTGGCATGTTAACAAGTGGTTTTTTTGTAACGGTTTTGTATTATCCATTTTTCTGGATTTACATTTCATTTGTTGTTGCACTAAACAATGTGGCTACTAAAGATAATGTGGTGGCTGAAGTTGCATAGATGGCAATGATTAACTTAATTTCATTGCTAATTTTTCAGGAGACTGAAAAATCCTGATAAGTTGAAAGCTATGCGATCAATGAATATCTCAATTTATCTAAAGCCAAAGGCGCAGCACACCCCTGATGAGAGTAAAATTATTGGCCAAAGGCGCTGTGATGCGCACCTTATCCATCTTGGTCACGATTGGGATCGGTTTCTTTATGATGCCGTTCCTGATCCACTCCCTTGGTGATGAGCAATATAGCCTTTGGGCGATCATTGGTACGATTCTTGGCTCCTATGCCTTACTGGATATAGGTATTGGGCAGGCGATTAATAGATTTTTTGCCAGATCTTTACATATCGATGACCCGCAAGCCGTAAATTCATCGTTATCTACCTCGGTGGTAATTTTCTCGGCCATCGGAGCCCTGTCGCTTTTGGTTACAATGATGGCAATATTTATCGGCCCTCATTTCATAGCCAATAAATCACTTGCACAGACATTTCAGGTTCTGATTCTCATTTTGGGGGTCAGGACAGCCCTGACCTTTCCTCTGTTTTGCTTTCAGTCTTTTATCAATGCAAAAAACAGATTTGATCTAACAAGTTTATTGGGTATATCAACTGTCATTGCCAGGTCTGCTGTTATTGTAATAATTGTGTCAGAAGGTCATGGCTTGACAGCACTGGCGTTGGGTGTTGCGTTGGTCGAATTGCCGTTTTTGATTGTTGGTGCAGTTATCGCCTACAGAATACACCCTGGCTTGAGTATAAGTGTGAAGAGCTTTCGTCCCTCTTTGGCAAAGGAATATTTCCATTTCGGAAAATATGGCTTCATATCATCTCTGGCGATCAATATTAAAGAATCGGCCGATTCATATATCATCGCCGGTGTGATTGCATTGTCAGCCATTTCACACTTCACCGTCGCAGGCACACTGATCTTCTATTTTGAGAGCTTTATGTTCAACATCTTCAGTGTGGTTGCGCCATCATTTAATGAGTATCATCAAAAAAATGATATGAAAAGTCTGGCAGAAAAGTTTCTTGTTGTCACGGAGCTGGCAACCTATGCATCCTTGTTGATGGCGGGTGGTCTGATATTATTCGGGGATAAATTCATCACGCTTTGGATGGGTCCGGCCTATCTGGATGCATACCTGCCACTGGCCATCCTTGCTGTGGCGGCCTGTCTGGCAAGCAGTCAGCGAACGACGGCCCCGCTGCTGGTGGCGATGGCTAAACACAAATACTATGCGGGCATCATGGTGGCTGAGGCCATGATAAAGCTTGCATCCAGTATTGTGCTTGCCATTCAGTTTGGGTTGATCGGTGTTGCGGTCGGTACTCTTGCTTCTGTTGTCATTACAAAAATATTTATTCAGCCACGTGTAGTGTGTGCGCAGCTTGAGATCAGCCTTTCTGAATATTACAGAGTACTGGCAAGGAGATTTACGATGGCAATTGTATTCTTCATCACTCTGTATCTTTTGAAGATTGCTGATCAGGCTGATACATATGCCAACCTTATAGCCTTATCAGCCGTGACGGCGCTTCTTTATATACTGTTAGTCTTTATGTTCACATTGAGCCGGGAATCCAAGCGCCTAGTCATGTCAATCATAGGCCGATAAGTTGCAGGTGATTGGCGTCGTGAGACTTGTATACTGAGAATAATAATATGGTATTACAGGCTTGCCCCAGCACCAGTCTTATAATTGGTGCCAGTTCTTTTAAGGAGGCTCTGATTAATTCATATTGTCGTCATGCCCGCCCCCGATCGGGTCGAGGCCAGGCTGCAGCGGGCATCCATAAAGGCCTGTAATACCTGGATTCCCGCTTTCGCGGGAATGACGGTCGTGGTAATTTTTGAATTAATCAGAGTTTCCTTAATTGGTTTGGACGTGATGTAAACGCACATGCCTATGCAGTAGGATTATTATTTCAGATATACAATTGGTTGCTCGCATATTTTAATGCATAGTCTCGCTTCAAAAACAAAATAGCACGTTGGTTAACTTTATATCGATATCTCTATAAATAATTCTTTTGAATTATGTCAATGAATGAGCAGTTTTGGTAAAGTAGCCAACCTCTGGTAATTCTGATTTCGATCGATTTTCACGATTTCCACCTACCCAGATGAATAGGGGGCAGATATAGAAAGGTACTACGCTTGACTATAAAAGGCATGGAGATGTTTCGGGGAGGGCAATTGCCAAGCCGTATTTTTTAGTGCCTGCGCAGGAGCCTCGCGCGGCTGGATTGTACTTATGGAGGGGTATATGATAAGGATATTCAGGCATTACATTCCTAAGCCATTATTTGCATTAGGCACGCTGGAAGCCTTGGTATTTGTGTTGGCATTTTATGTCGCCCGGCTCTGGGGCCCTCCTGTAGACGGCATCTCAATATTTTCTGCCAATAGCATGCCTGGCATGCTGGCCTTCGTCATGATCATGGGGCTGGCAATGACGGCGATGGGTCTATATGAACGTCAGAGCCGCATCTTATTCCTTAATTCCATGCTGCGTGTAATCTTGAGCTTCATATTTGGATTTGTATTTCTCGCCTTGGTTGTTTACTACTTATCAGATTTAACTGCAATCAAGGCAGAGGTAATCCTCACCCAGTTTATCGTGGCTTTAATCGGCGTGCTGATTTTGCGCTTGATATTCGAGCGGGTGAATATCAAATATGGCCTGATAGGGCGCCGCATGCTCGTCGTCGGGGCAGGACCGGCAGCAGCAAAGATAGATGAGAACTTGCGGCGTAAAGTAGATAGGCGTTCATTTAATATTATTGGTTATGTTCCAGCGGCTTCGGGTGAGGCGGTGGTGCCGGCGGGGAAGTGCTTGCGAAAATTTGGCACCTTACTGGATCTTGTCAACAAGTATCAAATCGAGGAGATCGTGGTGGCAGCCGATGACTGCGGCATTGATTTTCCGCTCGATGAATTGCTCGATTGCCGTATGAATGGCATCAATGTCATTGACTTGCTGACGTTCTTTGAGCGACATGCCTGTAAGATCATGATCCCGCTTTTACATCCTAGCTGGTTGGTATTTGCAGAAGGCATTGCCGTCAATGGTGCGCGGTCTTTAACCAAGCGGTTATTTGATATTTCCTTTAGCACCTTTATTATTATGCTGTCGTGGCCATTAATGTTATTGGCAGCCATTGCGATCCTGATTGAAGGAGGTTTCAGAGGGCCGGTCTTGTATTTCCAGTATCGTGTCGGTGCGGGTGGTCGTTTGTTCAAGTTATACAAATTTCGCAGCATGATTCTAAATGCAGAGGAAGGCGGCCCGGTATGGGCGCGACGCAATGATGCGCGAGTTACCCATATTGGTGCCCTGATTCGCAAGGCCCGGCTGGATGAGTTGCCGCAACTATTCAATGTTTTGAAGGGCGAGATGAGCTTTGTCGGCCCTCGCCCTGAGCGCCCGGAGTTTGTCAGCAAGCTGTCTGAAAATATTCCGTTCTATAATGAACGCCATCGTGTAAAGCCAGGGATCACGGGGTGGGCCCAGGTGTGTTACCCATATGGTGCAACCGAAAAAGATGCGCTGGAGAAACTGCAATACGACCTCTATTACATGAAAAACTACAGCTTTGCCCTCGATATAATGATAGCCATCCAGACCTTGCAGGTTGTGCTGTGGGGTAAGGGTGCGCGTTGAGCGCGAGGCATTGGCTTGAAAAGCAGCAGCGCCCTGTCGCGCCGTAGTGAGACTGCTTTGCGGCAGCCTGTTAGATCCAAAACGAGTCATTAATGAACGGTGTCGGCGTCGTCAGTTATGCGCTGGCATTGGCATCCTTTGTCATCCTGTCACTGCTGTTGATACGTGGCTGGCGCGGTCAGCGCCAGGGTATCTATATCATCGTTGCATCAATTGTGACTGCAGGGTGGGCGTTGACCGGCGTCCTGAATTTTCTTTTTCAGTTCCAGGTGGCGGGCATATTGCTGATCGCCGAGGTTGTGCGCAACATGGCCTGGTGTGCGTTTCTATTATGGATATTGAGCATCACGCGTGAATCGCCGCGATTGAAGCTCGCCCTGCCCTGGGGCGCAGCATTTATTTCGAGTGCATTTGCTTTGCTGCTGCTGTGGCCTTCTGCGACGGGACATGCGCTGCCTTTGTTCATGGATCGTGACATTCGCATCGTCCTGCTGGTGTTGCTCGCACTGGGGGGGCTGATCCTGGTCGAGACCGTCTATGGCAACATCAGGGGTGATAAGAAGTGGGCAGTCAAGTATCTGTGCCTCGGGGTCGGCGGGCTGTTTGCTTATGACTTTTATCTATATGCGGATGCGCTGTTATGGGGGCGCATCAGTGATGTGTTATGGCAGGCAGATGGCCTGGTGGCGGCGATGATGATGCCATTGATCACCATCGCCGCTGGCCGTAATGCCTCCTGGTCCGTTGATGTTTTTATTTCGCGCAAGATTGTCCTCCATTCAGCAACCTTATTAGGGGCGGGCCTGTACCTGTTGGTCATGGCGCTCGGTGGCTATTATGTAAAGGTCTATGGCGGGCATTGGGGCGGGGTGATCCAGACCGCGTTTTTTGCCGCCGCAATCCTGCTATTACTGGTTATCGTATCATCAGGTCATGTCCGCTCCTATATGAAGGTCATGATCAGCAAACATTTCTTTAATTACAAATATGATTATCGGGATGAGTGGCTGGGGGTGATCAAGACCTTGTCCAGCAATGAGAAGGATATTGGTGTCTGCGAGCGGGTGATCAAGGCGTTGTCTGGTATCGTCGACAGCGCCGGTGGTGTGTTGTTTACCCGGTCACATGATGATGGCTTTGAGCTGGCCGAGTCCAGGCAGCTAGTGGCAGCAAGGACTATCGCCCGAGCAGACTCTCTGGTGACATTCCTGCATCAGCGGGAATGGATAATCGACCTCAATGAATACCGGCGTGACCGGAATAGCTATGCTGGGCTGGAGGTGCCCGCATGGTTGCTGCAGGACCAGCGCGCCTGGTTGGCAGTGCCATTGATGAGTGGTGATAAGATGGTCGGGATTGTGATGCTATTCCAGCCGCGAATAGTAAAAGATTCCAAAATTGACTGGGAGACCAGGGATCTGTTGAAAACGGTTGCGATCCAGGGCGCCGCCTATCTGGAAAACCATCTGGCGATGCTGGAGCTGATGCAGTCCAGGCAGTTCGCCGCGTTCAATAAATTGTCTACATATCTGGTGCATGATCTGAAAAATGTGGTGGCGCAGCTTTCCCTGGTGGTCAGGAATGCCGAGAAGCATCGTAATAATGCAGAATTCATCGATGACATGATTGGTACGGTGCGCCATTCCGCTGACAAGATGCAAAGTTTGTTACTGCGTCTGAAGGAGCGGAAGGCGGGTGACGATCCAAATGGCTGGCGGCAGGCAGATCTATCTGAGCTGTTACAGGGCATCCTACGGGCAAGATCCGTTACGGTCCCTGTACCGGTGTTGCAGGGTGAGCAGCGTGGATTGCGCGTGCTGGCTGACCGGGAGCGTCTAGCCACGGTGATCGGCCATGTGATCCAGAATGCGCAGGATGCGACACCGGGCGATGGCAAGGTCGAGACCCGATTATCCACAAGCACGGATACCGCTGTCATCGAGATCGAGGATAATGGATGCGGCATGAGTGATGAGTTCATCCGCGACAGGCTGTTCATCCCGTTTGAAAGCACCAAAGGTTTGGCCGGCATGGGGATCGGGGCCTATGAGTGCCGGGAGTACGTTCGCAGTCTGGGCGGCGACGTGGAAGTAACAAGTCGTGTCGGAGTTGGCACGCTGTTTCGGATCAGCCTGCCACTTTATACTGATGTAAATGATATCTAGCAAGGGCAGGTCATAAATGGCCAATGATTCACAAAAAAGACTGCTGGTAGTCGAAGATGATCCTGGTCTGCAAAAGCAGATGAAGTGGGCCTTCGAAGGCTGGGAGGTACATGTATGCGGCGATCGCGAGACTGCATTGGATGCCTTTGACAAGAATCAGCCCCAGGTGGTGACGCTCGATCTGGGCTTGCCGCCAGATCCGGGCGGGATCAGTGAAGGGATGGCTACCCTGCAGGCCCTGGTAGACCGCCAGGGGCAGGCAAAGATCATAGTGATGACCGGCAATGATGCCAGGGAGCATGCGGTCAAGGCGGTGGCATTGGGGGCCTATGATTTTTATTCCAAGCCCGTCGATTTTGATGTGTTGAGGATCATTGTCGAACGCGCCTATCACCTGTCGATGCTGGAGGAAGAAAATCGCCGGCTGCTCCAGCAGTCACAGGGTGGCGCCTGGCATGGCATCATCTCTGCCAGCAGGCAGATGGAGGCGATCTGTCGAACAATCGAGAAGGTGGCGGCCACTGATGTCACCATCCTGCTGCAGGGCGAGAGTGGCACCGGTAAGGAACTGCTGGCGCGGGCGCTGCACGACCTGAGCCTGCGCGCGGGCAAGAGTTTTGTTGCCATCAATAGCGCTGCAATACCCGGCGAACTGCTGGAAAGTGAGCTGTTCGGCCATGAGAAGGGGGCATTCACCGGCGCAGTCAGGCAGGTGCGAGGAAAGATCGAGTATGCCAATGGCGGGACGCTGTTTCTGGATGAAATCGGTGATTTACCATTTTCCTTACAAGCTAAACTGCTGCGTTTTATGCAGGAGCGTGTCATCGAGCGGGTTGGCGGCAGGCAGGAAATAGACGTTGATGTCAGGGTGGTGTGTGCAACACACCAGAATCTGCAGGTACTGGTGCGCGAAGGCCGATTCCGTGAGGATCTGTATTACCGTCTCAGCGAGATTGTCATCGAGGCGCCACCGTTGCGTACGCGGTCTGGAGATGCTGTGCTATTGGCCAGGTATTTTTTTGATAAATATGCAGCACAGTTCAAATCCAAGGTCCGGGGCTTTTCCGATGAGGCCTTGCGTGCCATAGATGCCTATGCCTGGCCGGGAAATGTCCGCGAACTGGAAAACCGGGTGAAGCGTGCAGTGTTGATGGAAGAGGCGCCACGCATCGGGGTGGCGAGCCTGGATCTGGTGGCTGTTGACACTGCTGACAAGGTGGAAACGCTGAAGACGGTGCGGGAGCGCGCCGAGGTTGAGGCGCTGATCCGCGCCTTGTCGCTGTCCGGTGGCAGTGTGTCGAAGGCCGCCGAGATGCTCGATATCACCCGGCCGACACTGTATTCCTTGCTGGGCAAGCTGGGGTTGAAACAGGATTCATGGTGAAACGTCTGAATTCGGCCGGTGGGGTAGTGCTGGCGACGATGCTGGGTATCGTATCCATATATTTTCAGACGATGCATGACCTGATTGCGGTGTGGTTGAACCACGCAAATCCCACCTATTCACATGGCGTGCTGGTATTGCTGTCCGCAGTCTATTTCTTCTATCGAATCTGGGGCAGTGCGGAACATACGCTGCAAGCCGGGGTATGGGTGCCAGTGGCCTTGCTGCTGCTGGCAGCTGTGAGCTGGGCAATGTTTCGCAGTGTTCATGTCCAGCTGCTGCAGTACCTGGCGTTGCTGACAATCATCTTTCTTGGTCTTGCCGTCATCATTGGCCTCAGATCGGCCTTGCGTTTCTGGTTTCCCTTTGTGCTGATGATCACAGCGCTGCCGGTGTGGGAAATCCTCGGCCCTGCCCTGCAGACAATCACCACGGTAAGCGTGGATCACCTCCTCGATCTCTCCGGGATCATTGCGGTACGCGAAGGATTTTTTATCTCCATCGCCTCCGGTGTGTTCGAGATTTCGCCAGGATGCAGCGGTATCAGGTACCTGGTCGCCGCCATTGCTATAGCCTTGATCTATGGTCAGATCAATGGCATGAGGATCCGTTACTGGATGATGTATGTGCTGGCCGCAGTGCTGATGTCCGTAATCATGAACATCATAAGGGTCTATGTGGTGGTAGTGGCGGGTTACCTGACCAATATGCAGCATTATTTTGTGACAACAGATCACGTCATGCTCGGCTGGATACTGTTTGCCGTCAGTATGGGGGCCTTTCTGTTTGCCTCATCGCGGTACCTGCCTGATTACTGCTTTGAGCAGCAGGGCGTTCCAGCCGGCCCGTCATCGGCGGATCTGCGGCAGCAGGATGGGGCCCTGCAGATCATTGGCCGGGGTGGGATCGCGCTGGTGGCTGCTTTGGCCGGGCCGGGGCTGGTCTGGCTGTTGGCAGTACCGGCGCATGCAGATCTGCAGTCCTCACAGCTCAGCTATCCGATGCAGCTCGGGCAGTGGCGGGCGCGTCCTGATCTGACCCCTGACTGGCAACCGGCAGTGGCGGCTGGGGATCTCCACATTCAGATGCGTTATGAATCAGCTACCGGCCGGCAGATTGACCTGTATTATGGCTATTTCCTGCGGCAGCAACAGGGTCATGAGGCCATCAGTGATCTGAACCGGGTGGCGGACCATAAGTCCTGGCTCCAGCAGGATGGCGGTACCAGGGAGATCGATATCGGTCGTGGTTCCTTTATGGTGCCGGAATCCTTGCTGCAGAACGATCATGGCGGACAGCGTCTGGTGTGGAAATGGTATGGTGTGAACGGAATCTGGAGCGCCGATGCATTAGAGGCAAAACTGCATGAGCTTGTCTCGCTGCTTAGGGGGCGGGCAGGCACCTCTTTGGTGATCGTCTCGGCTATCAAACAAGGCGATGAGGGACAGCAGGCGATAGTGGCGGATCTGCGCGATTTTTCCCGCATTGTCGTGCCGCGGTTTGCGGCTGCATTTGCAGGGATTCTGGACAAATAGTTGAATTGATCTATTGAAGGGGGAGCGAATGTCCATCGGGTACAGATATCTGATTCTGACAATCATGTTGCTGATTGGTCTGACGGCGTGTTCAGATGATCCTGCCAAATTGTATAAAGATGCCGAGGTCAGTTACCGCTCAGGCGATTATCAGCGGGCGATCATTGGCTTGAAAAAACTGCTGCAGGCCCAGGACACCAACCAGCAGGCGCGGGCCTTGCTTGGCAGGGTGTACATGCTGTCGGGTCAATATGCCTCGGCCGAAAAAGAATTGCGGCGGGCAGTGACGCTGGGCGGCGCAGATCAACAGATGCAGGTGGATCTGATCGAGAGCTTGCTGTATCAGCGCAAACATGATGATGCAACCGCATTAATCAAGCCCCTGCTGGCCACAAGTCAAAATGACCCTGTACTGAACACTATGCAGGGCAGGTTGTTGCTTGCTGGCAATGATGCTCAGGGAGCCGAGACGTATTTTGAACGTGCCCTGGCACAGCAGCCAAGCCATGTCCCGGCATTGCTGGGTCTGGCTGAGGTCAGGGGCCGGGGAAATGATCTACTCCATGCCAAGGAATATCTCGCCCGTGCCCTGGCAGCCGAACCCAATAACGGCAAGGGATTGCTGATGCAGGCGCAGATTGCTCAGGCCACAGGAGATGAGGCCGGCGCGGTCAAGATCTATGGCCATGTCTGGGGGGATATCAAGGCGGGTCTCAGTGTCCCTGATCGTTTGCGCGGCGGGATAGGCTACGTTGAAGGGCAGTTGCGCGCGAACAATGAAAAGCAGGCCTCCGTGGTGCTGGATCAGATTGAAAAACTGTATCCCAATTACCCGCAGATGAATTATCTGCAGGCGGTGCTTTTTTATAAGCATGACATGAATGCTCAGGCCGAGGAAAAACTTCTGCAGGTAGTCAAGGTCATACCGGATTTCATGCCGGCGTACCTGTTGCTCGGTGCGGTGCAATTCAGGTCAGCTCACTATGAGCAGGCTGCGCAGCATCTGCAGCGTTATCTCGGTTCCGATTCCACCAACATTGAGGCCATCAAGTTGATGGCCTCGGTGCGCTTGAAGCAGAACAGGTCTCAGGAGGCCTACGATATGCTGTCAGCGCGCAGTGGAAGTGATGATCCCAAGTTGCAGGGTCTGCTGGGGGTCAGTGCACTGGGCAAGGGTGATCTATCCGGGGGCATCTCTGCAATCAAGCGTGCCCAGTCACTGGGGATGGCCGATCCAACACTGAATGCTGCATTGGCGAGCGCCTATATTGAATCGGGCAATCTTGATCAGGCCATCGCTCTGCTGGAAGGTCAGTTGTCAGGTATCCAGCAGCAGGAAAAGGTCGTGGTCATGCTGGTCAGTGCCTATGTCAAACAAGGGAAGTATGGCGAGGCCATCGCCTTTGCCCAGAAGTCGCAACAGAAGAATCCGCAAAGTCCGTTTTATAATTCCTTGCTGGCTTCGTTGTATCTGCAGCAACGTGAAGTGAGGAACGCACAAACATATTATGACGCCAGCCTGAAGCTGGACGGTCGCTATATCCCGGCGCTGAATGGTCTGGCGCAGCTGCGGTTCACCGAAGGCAAGATTGCTGATGCCAGAAAGCTGTATGAGCGTGCCTTGGTGGTGGACGCCAAAAATGTGCAGACCCTGATGGGTATGGCGCTGGTCTCGCAGAAGAAGGGTGATGACAAGGCAACGCTCGACTGGTTGTTAAAGGCCAGGGATGCCAACCCCGGAGCGGCCCAGCCACGACTGGCATTGGCCCGTTATCATCTGCAACGTCGTGAAACAGACAAGGCAATGGGGATGTATGATGAGATCCTCGCTGCCGCACCCGGAAGCTATGACGCGCTGTTAGGTAAGGCGATGCTGCTGAGGGCGCTTGGTCAATCTGCTGCAGCGGTGAGGATGCTGGAGCAGGTGACCAAGTCATACCCTGATGCCTATATCGCCCATTTCGAGTTGGCACAGATGAAATTGCTGGGCAAGGATATCGTGGCGGCACGCCGTGAGCTGAACAAGGTTATGCAGTTGCGGCCTGATTTCAGGCCGGCTGCCCAACTGCTGGCCGAGCTCGAGACCGACAAGGGCAATAGTGCCGGGGCAAGGCAGGCCGTTGAGCAATACCGCAAGGCTGCTACGCCAGACGCGGCTGATCTGCTGCAGGCAGACCTTTATATGCAGCAAAAGAAATATAATGACGCGCTGACAATTTATAACGGGTTGTGGAACAGGCAGCAGCGCTCTGATCTGGCACTTCGGCTGGCCGCGGCGCGCCGTCAGCTCGCGATCAAGGATGCTTACCAGCCATTACAGCAATGGGTGGATGGTCACCCGGATGATGCCAACGCCCGATTTGAGCTGGCGCAGGGCTATATGGCCGATGGCTACAATGATGAGGCGATCAGGCAGTTTGAGGTGCTCGACAAGGCGTATCCTGCCAACCCGGTGGTGTTGAACAATCTGGCCTGGTTGTACCATCTGAAGAATGACAAACGGGCAGTGGATACGGCTGGCAAGGCCTTGAAGGCTGCGCCGGAAAATGGCGCGATCGAAGACACCCTGGGCTGGTTGCAGGTGCTGGGTGGTGATGTAAAGTCTGGTCTGGAACATCTGCAGCAGGCCGCCAAACGTGCCCCGGCGATCCCGGATATCCGTTATCACCTGGCCGTGGCGCTGGACAAGACCGGGCAGCCTGCTGAAGCGAAAAGATTGCTTCAAAAGTTAATTGAATCGAATCAGCCATTTGCAGAGCGCGACCAGGCGCAGCAGCTGTATCAGCGGCTCAAGTGACCAGGGTGTTGTAAAAAATCATGACAAACCTTGTCGTAGAATATCTTTTTGAATTTAAAAGGATAACTTCTGTAAATAGGGCGGGTTTGTTCTGCGCGTGGTCTATGGGCTGGTTGGCTGTATGATTGCTTTACATTTTAGCAGCGATCAAGGCCCGGTTCATAAATAACATGTTGTATTATATGATAAATAATTTATGGCACGAGTCCTGCAGTAGTACGGCCGTAGCATAACGAATTTTGAGGGGGATGCGATGAACAAGATGATGTCCTATGCAGCCGGGTTAGCGCTGTTGGCAGCGACGGGTGGCGTATGTGCTGCGCCTATTGTGGGTGGAATCCTGTTTGGCGAAGATAGTACATGGACGCCAGCTACGTTCCCTACCAACACTGGCAATACGCTGACTGCAACTGGATTTAATGCCTTTACCGGAAAGGTGTTGGCAGCGGTAGGTGATCTGAGTGCGGAAACGGGTACCGTCAGTTTTTCTGCATTTACATGGTCGCCAAGTTCTTTGCCAGTGTTGCCATTGTGGGAGACTACAAGCTGGAAATTTGATCTGACCAGCGTGGTGGTTACAGTTCAAAATGCCACTCAGATAGGTTTGACTGGAACCGGCATTTTCCATGATAAGTATGGTGGAAAGTCTGACGCGTTCGGAAAGTGGAACATTACGGCTGACAAGTACACAATGATTGTGGGCTTTGATTCAATCTCTGAAACTCCTGCACCCGCCACTCTGGCGCTGCTAGGCTTTGGCCTGATCGCTGTGGGTTTTGCCAGCCGCAGCAGAGCAAAGCGTGCTGATGCCGCTGCCTGCTAAGTGTTGAATGAAGATGTGTTAACAGTTTAGGCTGGTTATATATAAAAAACAGTTTGGGCTGGAATGTTCTGAGCAAGTTCGAGGCCGGCGCGGCATAGTGGGCGCCGGCCCTGACTCATCCTGACTCATAAAGATTGCTGGTATGAGAGGTTCTTATGAAGTCCCATGCTGCTATTATATCTATTGGTATTGCCATGTTGCCGCTGTGTGTGGCGAATTATGCGGATGCCAGCCCGATTCACGGCAGGGTAAAGTTTGAAGGCGAGTTCAGCCACAACTCTTCAACAAATTATTCTTCTAATGGTTCACTGCTGGGGGGCTTTAAGAAGGGCAACGTGACCGAGGGTACCGATGATTTTGGCTCACATGTTGGGCATGATGTGATCGAGACGGCGTATGATGGGAATGCCCCGACATGGCAGATCGATTCAAGTCCATTCTGCATCGATGTGACCAGCATTGATATTCACGAAGACTCAGGCGACAAGATCAAGCTGGAAGGCTGGGGCGTGGTGCATGGCCCGGACCATCAGGATACCGAAGGGCACTGGGTATTTCACCGTGATGACAAGGACCATCACGGGGATTTCGAGTTTGATACCCGCTGCAAGCCACCCAAGGAAACACCGGCGCCGGCTACGCTGTTGCTGCTGGGCGGCGGTATGGTAGCCGCTGGCTTGGCAAGACGTCGGGTCAAGCGCTCGGCCTGAGACGCGACCGGTATTGTTTCTGAAAAAAGCCCCGCTGTTGCGGGGCTTTTTTTGTGTGGTATAGGGTGATTAATCCCTAGGCCAGTTCTGGTTTGGTAGCCGGATGAAAAGTAAGAAATGAAATCACCATCAGAGATTTACTGATATAATTACCCACATTATCGTAGACTTCGATTGATTATGCTCAGGCAAGGGATCAGTCGTTCTTTTGCAGCGGCTGAAGGTGGAGGAGAGTTGCGATAGAATCATGAGTATCAGACGCTTATATTATTTTTTGTTGGCGCTCCTGCTTGGAGTTGCCGTAATCGGCTGCAGTCTTGATCCCAACAAACCAGGTCAGGTGGCTGGCGTGACGGGGGCTGGACCAGATAGCGCCACACTTCCCAAGGGTGCGGATGCTCGGGCAAGCCAGGCTTATCTGATTGGTCCTGGTGATATGTTGCAGATCTTTGTCTGGGGCAATCCTGATCTGTCAACAATGGTGCCAGTACGGCCGGATGGCCGGCTGACGACCCCGCTGGTCGAAGACATCGTGGCCAGTGGCAAGTCACCGTCCCAGCTGGCGCGGGAGATGGAGGAGCGGCTCGCCAAATATGTAAAGAACCCTGTGGTCACCGTCATCGTCAAGGAGTTCGTCGGACGGTTCAGCGAACAGGTCAGGGTCGTCGGTGAGGCCACCAAGCCCCAGGCGCTACCCTATCGCGACCACATGACATTGCTGGATCTGATGATTGCAGTGGGTGGCATGACAGAATTTGCCGCTGGTAACAAGGCGCGCCTGGTGCGCAAGGTTGGCGGCAAACAGACGGAGATCCCGATCAATCTTGATGCCTTGATCAAATCCGGCGACATCTCGGCAAATCTTGATCTATTGCCGGGTGATATCCTGATCATTCCGGAGTCATGGTTTTAGCCTATGGTCGAGGGGATCAGGCAGTTAATTGATCGTGCACAGGATTTCTGGCGTTACCGCTGGCTGGCACTGGCCATTGCCTGGCTGGTGGCCATAGGCGGATGGATCGGTGTCTATATAATCCCGGATCAATATCAGGCCAGTGCCCGAGTTTATGTTGACTCGGAATCGATACTGAGACCCTTGCTCAAAGACATCGCCGTACAGCCGGATGTCAAGGAGCGACTGTCCCTGATGAGCCGGACCCTGCTCAGTCGCCCGAATCTCGAGAAGATCGCGCGTGCAGTGGATTTCGACATCAATACAAGAACAGATAAGGATATGGAGGAGGTGCTTGACGAGCTGACCAGCAAGATCGAGATCGAGTCAAACGTCAAGGAACCTAACCTGTATCTGATTTCCTACAGTCATCACCAGTCGGCCAAGGCCAAGCAGGTTGTGCAGGAGGCCCTGAACATCTTTATGGAAAATACCCTGGGTGATACCCGTAAAGAGTCAGCATCAGCGCAGAAATTTCTTGAAGAGCAGATCCGTGAGTATGAAGCCAGGCTTCATGAGTCCGAGAACAAGTTGCTGGAATTCAAACAGACGAACATTGGGCTAATGCCCGATCAGAGCGGTGGATATTACAGCCGTTTGCAGTCGTTACGTGATGGACTGGATCAGTCCAGGCTGGAGTTAAGGCAGGCGGAACAGGAACGGGCTGAATACAGCCGGCAGCTGGCTGAAGCCGAAGCAAAGATCAAACGCAGCCAGAATTTCACCTCACCGGAGATCAGGAGTCTGGATCAGAAGATTGCCGAGCTGAAAGATCAGCTGGATGCCCGGCTACTGGCGTATACCGAAGAGCATCCGGAGGTAGTGAAGTTAAAAAATACCATAACCGACCTTGAGGGGCAGCGCGCCCGTGAGGAGGCCAGGATTGTAGCCAGAGTCAGGAATGCCCCTGATGATGCGCCACCTCCTGTCAGTGACCTGACCCAGCAACTCAGGCTTTCGCTGTCACAGGCCGATGCCAGGATCGCCTCGATCAAGGTACGTATGGATGAATACAATCGGAAAGTCCATGGCATGGAGAGTAATGTTAATACCTTGCCCGGGGTCGAAGTGGAGCTGCAACGACTAAATCGCGATACCAGCGTAACCAAGGAAAAATACGAAGAATTACTCAATCGCCTGGAGTCGGCAAAATTATCGGGTGTTGTCGGTGATGTCGGAGACGACATCAAATTCAGGGTGGTCGACCCGCCCTGGGTGCCCAGCAACCCGGCGTTTCCGAACAGATATCTGCTGAATGCGGTGGTATTGCTGGCAGCACTTGCCGCGGGGATCGTTGCTGCGTTGTTCAGCGCGCAGTCCAGTCCAGTCATCTATGACGCCCAGACGCTGCGGACGGTAACCGGCTTGCCGGTTTATGGGGCGGTCAGCGTCATTCATACTGCAGCGGGGAAGAATGCTATGAAGAAGGGCGTGCGGCGCTATCTGCTGGCATGGTTACTATTGCTGGTTGTCTATACCGGAATAACCGTTGTGCAATTTGTGACCTGATCGGTGCAAGGCTGAGGATGGCAGTGATATGAACAGTATTGAAAAGGCGATGGCGTTGCTCGACAAGGTCGGCATGAAGTGGGGTGGCGACAGAAAGGGCGCGGCTACTTCAGGACCATCAACTGCGGGCAGAAATCGAAACGCAAATGCCAGAGGCAGGTGTATTGATCTGGAACAATTCAAGAATTATTCCACAGAAAACGACCAGGAGCGCAGGCTGCTTGAGGAAGAGTATCGGGCAATTAAGAGGCCGATATTGAATAAAAGTTTTGGTGAAAAGAGCCAGCATTTGGCGCGCAGCAACCTGGTGGCAGTGGTTAGCAGTCTGCCCGGAGAGGGCAAGACCCTGACCACCTTGAATCTTGCTCTCAGTATCGCGATGGAGCAGGACAGTACCGTGATGTTGATAGACGGCGATATGATCAGAAGAAATCTGTCGAAAATCCTTGGGGTTGATCGGGCCCCGGGTTTGATAGAGGTGCTGGAGGGAAAGAAGGATATCTCCGAGGTGTTGTACAGCACCAGTATTGAAAAATTGAAGGTGGTGCCTGCGGGCGCTGATCATGATTATTCGACAGAGTTGCTTTCCAGCAAGCGCATGGAACAATTGGCCAGCGAGTTGTCCGAACGTTATGGAAACAGGATCATTCTGATTGATTCAACACCAGTGCTGATGACCAGCCAGGCTGCAGCCCTGATACATCATGTGGGTCAGACCTTGGTCGTCGTTGAGGCGGGGAAGACGCCGCAAGCCGCCCTGCAGCAGACACTATCAGTTATAAAAAATGAGTCTGCCATCGGCATGATCCTCACCAAGCGTGACCGGATCACCGCGGTGGGTGGCGATTATTACGGCGCGTATTATGGCCGGTATTATACCGAGGGCAAGAAGGGGAAGGGATGAGGTCATAGTGATGTGACAGCGTCCAGTTAACATGCGCCGGTACCTGATTTTTATTGCGTTGCTTGGGTTTGCCCGGATCGTCGAGGCGGGCTGGACGATCCTCCCCAGACTCAATGCCTCGGGGACCTATAGTGATAATGTCAGCCTGGCACCAGCCGGCGCTCAGCAGACGTCTGACCTGATCACGGAGATCGAGCCTGGGCTGACGGTGGATCGCCAGGGTCATCATAGTCAACTGCATGCCCAGTATAGTCTGGACGAGGTGTACTTCCAGGACAATAATAACTGGAACCGGCAGCTGCATCATTTCGATGGCATGGCCGAGCTGGCCACAGAGGATGGCAATTTCAAGCTTGATCTGACCGGGTTCCTCGGTAACCAGTATGGTTCGGCGCAGAGTGGAATGTCACTGAACCGCTATAATACATACGTGGAGCCGGCCTATGTCTCGGTTGTAGGCTTGAGTCCCAAACTTAATCTGCTGCGTGGCAGCGGGCATGAGATCAGGCTGGAGGCAGAGGAAAACGTGGTGTCACTGCTGGGTAGCAATGCTGATGCGGTCATCGGAAAATACCGGGCAGACATGCGGCTTAATTCACCGCAAAGCAGGTCTGAGTGGAGCCTGAATGCCAATGCCACGTCCACCGACTATTACAAGCTGCCCGGGAATAGCGTTGAAAATGCAACGGCTGGCATCGCGTATTCATATTCATTTCCCCGTTCCGCCAGGCTGACTATGTCGCTGGGCTATGATCAAAATGATTCAACAGTGGCAGGGGTGTCGAAGGGTGAGGGTGGCGGTAATGTCGGTGCTGGATTCCAGATTGCCGATGGCCATGGGGTGGATTTACAGTTCCATGCTGCGAATAGATATTATGGGGATGTCTATCAGGGCAAGCTTGATTACAAGGGGGGGAGGTTTGATCTGGGGGCTGAGATTGATGATCAGATACAGAGCCGCGCGGAACTGATCTCTGCCTCGCTGGCCGGTCGCGGTGATGTATGGAAAAATCTGCCCGGTGTGGAGCAGTGGGCGACCGGCGCGGTCAGAAACCGCAAGACCGCGCTGCATTGCAATTACACGGCCAGGAGGGTGGCGCTCGGGGTTGATTATTTGACGCAGGTTCGCGATGACTTTGTCGCCAGTAGTGGCAAAGAATTTATTGATAGTGCCGGGGTAAAGGCAAGTTATAAGCTGTCGAGAAGGTCGACGCTCAGCGTCGGTTGGTGGAATATTGAAACCAGGATGTCGACCAGCCCGGTTGGCACCAAGAATCAGCTTGCCGATGTGACGATGAGTCTGGCTGTGAGTCATCATGTTGCTGGAAATATCACCTACCGGCAGCAGGACAGCGAGGCCTCGCTGGCCAGTCCTGGTTATTCCGAGGCGTCCTATCAAGCCACCTTAAGCATGGAATTCTGATCATGTATGAAGATTTCTTTGGTCTGGACAGTAACCCGTTCAGATTGTCTCCGGACCCTGATTGTTTTTTTCGCAGTGCTATCCATGCCAAGGCTCTGGCATATCTTCGTTACGGGATCATGCAGCATGAGGGCTTTATAGTTATCACAGGCGAGATTGGCTCTGGAAAAACTGTGTTGATCAGAAATGTAATCAAACAGATTGATCATGAACGCCATCTGGTGGCGTTCATACCCCCGGCAATTCTCAAGGACGAAGATGTAATACGCGCAGTCGCCGTGGCATTTGATGTGTATGAGCATGGTCTTGGCAAGGTTGATCTTGCGCTTAGATTGCAGCGGCTGTTCGCCGATCTGGTGTGGCATGACAGGACGGCCATACTCGTCATTGATGAGGCACAGACACTGTCCCGGGAAGCGATTGAGGAGTTGATGGTGCTGGCGAACGTCATGGTGAATGATGTCCCGGTATTACAGGTCATTTTGGTTGGCCAGGCGCTGTTAAAGGCCAGGCTCAGTGGTATCGAGATGGAACAGATCCGGCAGCGGGTGGTGGCATATTTTCATCTGACACCTCTGATGGCTGAGGAGGTTTGTCAATACATAGATTTTCGCATGCGTAGGCACGGCTGGAACGGACAGAAACTTTTTACCAGTGAAGTCAGCATGCTGATCTATGCAGAAACTTCCGGGTTGCCACGTCGTATCAACAGGATGTGTGACAGGATATTGCTGAATTGCTTTTTGCAGGGGAAGAAAGAGGTGACCGCTGTTGAGGTGGTTGAGGTGATTGGGGAGTTGAAAGGTGAGATGATCTTCGATCCAGAGGAGCAGTTGGGTGACAAGGAGGATCCGTTGCTGGAGAGAGTGTCGGTCATGGAGGGTCGGGTACGGTCTATGGAAAAAGTGAATACACTGGTCGTGCGCATGCTGCGTAAGATGGTAGACAGAAACAAGATCTCTGCATGACGCGTGCACACGCATTGACGGTTGATGTAGAGGATTATTACCATGCTACGGCAGTTGAGTCGGTATTGCCTCGATCGCAGTGGCAAGACTTACCGGAGCGTGTGCAGGATAATACCCGCAAGGTGCTGGAGTTGTTTGCCGCCTCTGGTGTACAGGCAACATTTTTTGTCCTGGGTGTTGTGGCCCGACGTCATCCCGGACTGATCAGGGAGATTGTGCTTGCAGGTCATGAGGTCGCGTGCCATGGCTTGAGTCACAAGCTGGTCTATCAGCAGTCACCGGAGGAGTTTGCCAGCGAGACCCGGGATGCCAAGAAGATCATCGAGGATGCCATTGGTGATGAGATATCGGGCTATCGTGCAGCAAGCTATTCGATCACAAGGAGATCACTGTGGGCGCTGGATGTGCTGGCAGAGGCCGGTTTCAAGTATGATTCGAGTATTTTTCCCATCAGGCATGACCGTTACGGCCTCACGGGGGTGGAGATCAATCCCCATTGCGCGAAGACTCCGGCAGGCTATGCCATCATGGAGTGGCCAATCACAGTGACCAATATCCTTGGCTTTACCCTGCCGGTCACTGGTGGTGGTTATTTCCGACTCTATCCAGAAATCCTCAGCAGATACCTGTTCAGATATGTAAGTGCAAGGCAGCAGCGCCGTTTCATGTTTTATTTCCATCCCTGGGAGATCGATCGCGATCACCCGGAGGTCGGACTGAAGGGTTTTTCACGCTTCAGGCATTACAACAACATTGAGCGCTATGCGGGCAGGATCAAACGGCTGCTGGCGGAGTTTGAATTTTCACCGGTAAAGGAGATTGTAGAATCCGCATGTGCGGGCAGGTCGTTTGACTATTCCCTGTTGTGAATTCATGAAGAATCTAACAGTTCAGATCATGAGGGACCCGCTGGATCGCCGCTGGGATGATTTTGTGGCTGCCTCGGCTGATGCCACCCATTATCATCGCAGTGGTTGGCGCGACATCATCCGGGATGTCTTTGGTCATCAGTCGTATTATCTGTATGCCGTTGACGCCTCCGACCATTTCGTCGGGGTCCTGCCGCTGATGCTGGTGAAGAGCCTGTTGTTCGGCAGCCATCTGGTCTCGATGCCATTTCTTAATTCCGGTGGCATCCTGGCCAGCAGTGATGAATCAGCTGCCGCATTGAGTGAGCAGGCAAGAAGGCTGGCGCTGGACTGTTCGGTAGACAATCTGCAACTGCGTGAGCGACAAGGCCGTGCTGGTTTCAGTGCCCAGACTGACAAGATCACGATGATTCTTGACCTGCCGGCGAGCGAGGAGATGTTGTGGGCAGGGTTGGGCTCGAAGCTTCGGGCGCAGGTCCGGCGTTGCCAGCGGGAAGATGTCAGATTTGCCAGTGGCGGCAGCGAGCTGGTGCAGGATTTTTACATGGTATTTTCGCAGAACATGCGCGATCTCGGCACGCCGGTCTATCCACGACGATTTTTTCAGCGGATTATTGAGGCCTTTCCCGACGAGGTGACAATAATGGTGGTGTATCTGGCGGGCAAACCGGTGGCCGCGGCATTTTTGCTTGCTTACAAGGACACTCTGGAGATCCCCTGGGCGTCAACATTGCGCTCGGCAAATAAATATTCAGTCAATATGTATCTATACTGGAATGTCATCACCCATGCCATTAAGAATGGCTATGCCCATTTTGATTTTGGCAGATGTTCGCGCGACAAGGGTACCTACCAGTTCAAGAAACAATGGGACACGCGCGAGGTCCAGTTGGTATGGAACAATTATGGCAAGAACGGTGATCAGCATTCGAGGGTGTCGGCAGAGAACAGCAAATACAGCTTGCTGATATCCGCCTGGCAGAGGCTGCCATTGCCGGTGGCAAATATCCTCGGTCCCTGGATCATCAAGGGCGTGCCATGACAATCGCCGCAGAGCCGGCCTCCGGCTATGTGACGCGGATCATTTCACGGCCTGATCATCAGCAAAGGGCCTCGATCAATCAGTTTCATGACTCGATACCCAATGTCCATTTCAAACAGCGTCTGAACTGGTTTGACAGCCACAACGGCCAGCACGAGTTGCTTTATGTGGTGACCTGGCATGGGACAGACATCTGTGCTGCCAGTCTGGTGCGCGCCATTTCTGTGCCGCTATTGTCTGCATTCAAGCGCTATGTGATTTTCAGGGGGCCAGTATGGATAGACCTGGCGGCATTGTCTGTTCATGTCGGACAATTGATCACGATGCTTGAATCCGCGGCGGTCTGGATCAGGCTGTTGCCATATTGTGAAAACGACGGTGAGGTAGCGGCACGGCTGGCAGCGGCCGGCCTGATGGCAGATTCCTCTGCCTTTGCGTATACCCGAACCGGCCGGATTGACCTGCGTAGATCAGAACATGAAATCTGGGATGGTATTAGCTCTGCCCATAGGCGGCAGATCAGAAAGGCCGAAAAGTCAGATATCGATATAAGAGATGTCACCACACAAGATGAGGCGGATCATTTCATCGCGCACTACAGCATGTTTGCCGCTGACAAGGGCATAGCACCGATTGATGATAGCGACCGGAAATACATCACATCAATCATCCAGGATCGACAAGGACGTCTGTCGATGATGTTGGCCTATCGTGATGGTGAGTTACTGTCCGGTGTGGCGGCCCTGGCATGTGGTCAGACCCTGGTATTTGAATGGGGGTTCAGCACCGAGGCAGGATGGAGCAGCGGTCTGCCACTGTCACATCTGTTGCAGTGGAAGACGATGTTGTGGGCCAGAGGGCATGGTTATCTGAGTTATGACCTGGGGGGGCTCAGCAGTGGCCCGGTCGACCATAATATCAATCAATTCAAAACCGGGTTTGGTTGTGAGGTGTATGACCTGACCCGGCAGCAGGTCAGGGTCTGTTCCCCGCTGCTTGATCGGGTGTTGCGCATGCTGGCCAAGCTGCGCAGCATCATGGTCAAAACAGGCCGAGGATTCGGCAGATGAACAGGCTTTCATTATCACTGATATCTTCATGCATGGTGAACCGTTTTAGCAGATGCAGTTCTAGTTGACCTGGAGCATTGACGCCAGGGATGGTGCTGCAGGCCGCATGATACTGGTTACTGACCAGCTCGATTGCCAGGGGGGTATGGTCACCGTTGGGGTAACAAAACAGCGACGGTGAGATTCCGGTGCGATGTTTGATGGCGATGCTGGATTGTTCAATCTCGCTGCGCATGTCCTGCTCCGGCAACAGCTGATTAAGTCTGGCATGGCTTCGTGTGTGTGAGCCAATCTTGATCAGTCCGTCTTCGGTCATGGTGTTGATCTGTTCCCATGACAACATTTCAGGTGTGTGTGAACTTGAGTTACCACTGAAACCAAGCAGTGTCTCAATGTGGCTGACATGCTGAGTGACTTCATGATCAGAAAACATCTTGGCGTGTTCAATAATGGCGTCGATCGCTGCCGTGGAGGGTTGAAATTGGGCAATCGGAGCTGGCAGCAGCTGTAATAGCCAGTGGATGCCAGGGTGGGCATCCTGTTCAAAGAGCTGCTGAGGTAGTCTGTGATGCCGGATGATCGCGGCCAGTCGTCCGGGCCAGAATTGATACTCTTTTCCAACCATGTCAGTGACGATAAAGATGCTGGCCGGGACTTGGGCGGCCTTGAGGATTGGATAGGCATATTCAAAATTATCAGCCCAGCCATCATCAAAGGTGATGGCGCAGGCAGGGCTGGGCAATGGGGCGCCGTTCTGATAACGGCTGACCCATTCATCGAGATGGATCAGGGTGTAGTATTTGCTGACAACACGCAGATGCATGGCCAGCGTGTCAGGCTGGACCACCATCCCTGGCTGTTCGTTAAGGTATCGGCTATCATCACATGGCAGAACACGGTGATAGGTCAGTATTGTCAGGGCGTTCCTGCTGCGGAGGGCGCGATGCAGACCGGAATGGTAGAGGGTTGCGGAGATTGCCGTCTTAAGCAGTTTTTTCAAACGCATGATCAAATTATAGCATATGACAAATATATTACACCTGATCGACACCGCAGGGCCGGGCGGGGCAGAGACTGTCTTTCGCAATATCGTCACCCGCCTTGATCGCATAAAATATAGATCGATTGCCCTGATAACCCGTAACGGTTGGCTGCATGATTCCTTGATGAAGGGTCAGGTGGCGGTGCGGATCCTGAACAACAAAGGCTCATTCAATATTCGATATCTGTTTCGTCTGCTGAAGGTGGTGCGCGGTGAGCATATTGATTTGATCCATGCCCATCTGCTGGGATCAGGCGTCTATGGTGTGTTGGCTGGATTATTGTGTCGCCGGCCGGTGATCGTGACCTTGCATGGTATTGCTGACTTGCAGGGGGAGCGTTTCATTCGTGTGAAATTATTCGTCCTACACAAGTACGCCTCTGTGCTAGTTGTGGTGTCTGATAATCTGAAACAATATATGATCACGACCTATGGCATCAAGGCAGACCGGATTCAGGTCATTCATAATGGAGTTGCTGCCGGCCAGCAGGCTGCGAGCAGCGATGTAGCAAAATCTGATAAGGCCATCTTCAAGGTTGGTTTGGTGGGGAATATCCGGCCGGCCAAGGACTATTTTACCTTATTGAAGGTGGCTGCTCGCCTCCGCCAACTCGATGACCGATTTGAATTCCTGGTGGCCGGGCAGGGCAAGGGCGAATTGTGGCAGCAGCTGCATGACTATCGAGCTCAGCTCCGGCTGGATGACCGGGTCAGTTTCCTTGGTTTCTGTGATGACGTCTCGTCTTTTATGGATGGCATGGATATATTTCTGTTGACCTCGTCCAGTGAAGGCTTCTCGATTGTGGTGATTGAGGCCATGACGCAGGGCCTGCCGGTGGTGGCGACACGCTGTGGTGGGCCAGAGGAGATTATCACTGACAAGGTAGATGGCTTGCTGATAGAAGCTGGAGATGTAGAGGGCATTGCCGCCGCATTATCCCGGCTGGCAGATGATCCAATGCTGCGCAGTACGCTGGGAGTGGCAGGCCGTCAGACGGTACAGAAGAGATTTACGATGGATGCAATGATGGATCGTTATCATCACTTATACGATAAATCTCTGCCTCTGGTATGAGCATTGTTGAGGCTGCTCAACGAACCTTGAGTAGTTGCTGATACACCCTGGCGGTCTGATCTGCGCAACGGGAGATGGAAATATCCTGGATATCCCGTGTCTCAGGTGCAGCGGATGTCGCTGAAAGCTGTTCGATCAAGCGGCAAAATTCATCGGGCTGATTGCTATGGCATAGCTGATGCGGCGGTCTGTTTTCCAGCAGCGCGGTGATGCCACCGGTTGCATGGGCGATGACCGGTATGCCGAGACATAAGGCCTCGAGCAGGATCAGCGGAGTGCCTTCATGATCTGAGGTGATCAACATCGCATCCATCCGAGCCAGATAGCTGGCGATGTTGTCGGTGAAACCCATAAACCAGATATCCTTGCTGAGGCCGAGATGCTGTGCCAGACCCTTCAGTTCATCGAGCAGCGGGCCATCGCCGAAGATATAAAACTGGTATTGCCTTATCGGCTGCTGCAGCAGCCGTTGTGCTACAGCCAGAAAGATATCGACACGCTTGACGGCGGTCAGCCGGCAGGCGATGGCGATCTTGTTGGCCTGCGGTTCGCCTGGCAGCATTGCCGGCGCTGCTGCGGCTTGATGGATTTCTTCACAGTCGACGCCATTGACGATCGTCGTCAGCAGCGACGCGGGGTAACTCATCGCCAGTTTCCCGGCCAGCTCGGTCGAGACCGCAATGATTCTGCCCTGCAGATGCCTCCCTGTCAGAGTATTCAGGCCGTGGATCAACCGCTGATCCAGTCTCCACCAGGGCCACAGGATCTCCTGAGCGCCGTGGACAGTGCGTACCAGCTGCAACCGTGGCCGCAGCAGTTTGATGGCAGCGGCCAGGATATTTTCCTTATAACGATGGCTATGGATGATGTCAGGGCGAAAGTGCCTGACCGTTCGAAACAGTTGGCGGATGATCGACAGCGCATGATGGTGGCGTTCGTCGAGCACCTGGACCTCGATGCCATGCTTGCGCAGTGCTGTTTCCAGTCGACCGTGATTGAGCAGCACCACCAGCAGACGGAGCTCATCACGTTGGTGGAGGGCCTTAGCCAGATGGTATAATTGGACCTCGGCACCGGCCCACAGATCGCCGGAGGCTAAATGTATGATGCGGATCGGCTGTGGCATAGTGAGGACGGTCTACCCTGGCTCGGTGTTCGGGCCATTATATCCCGGTTGGTGGTGCTTTTCTGCCGGGAGCTACATGGACATGGATGGCGACTGAGGAGGGTGGAGTTGGAGATGGTGTTCTGGCTGGCGCTGTTTGCGACCGGTTACAGTTATTTCTTTTATCCCATGCTGCTGCTGGTGTTGCCAGGGCGTGTCCCCCATATCGGGCTTGCTGCCAGCCTGCCACGGGTCTCCTTGATCATCACTGCCCGCAACGAATCCCTGCGTATTCAGGCCAAGCTGGAGAATGCGCTGGCGGTCGATTATCCGGCAGATAGATTCGAGATCATCGTAGCCTCCGATGCATCGGATGACGGCATGGATGAGCTGGTATACGGTTACTCCGGACGCGGCGTGCAGCTGATTAGGGCAGGTGTACGGAAGGGAAAGGAGTACGCCCAGTCACTGGCGATTGCGGCCGCCAGCGGTGAGATCTTGGTGTTTTCCGATGTCGCGACCCAGATCCCTGCCGACAGTATTCATAAGATTGTGTCCCGTTTCTCCGACCCGGTAGTCGGTGCAGTCTCGAGTGAGGACCGTTTCGTCAGCCAGGATGGGCAGATTGCCGGTGAGGGCGTCTATGTCCGTTATGAGATGTGGTTGCGGGCGCTGGAGTCGCGCGTGAACAGTCTGGTCGGCCTCAGCGGATCATTTTTTGCAGCGCGCAAACAGGTATGTAGCGATTGGGATATCACCGTGCCCAGTGATTTCAATACTGCGCTGAACTGTGCCCGTCTCGGTTATGTCGCTGTGTCGGCGCCAGATGTGTTGGGATATTATGCCGACCTCAAGGACCCGGCGCGCGAGTATCAGCGCAAGGTGCGGACGGTATTGCGCGGCATGGCAGGGTTGTTTGGCCGGCTTGACGTCATGAATCCATGGCGTTACCGTTTCTTTGCCGTCCAGGTGATCAGTCACAAGCTGATGCGTTGGCTGGTGCCGTGGGCCCTGCTGCTATTGCTGATCTGTACGGCGCTGCTGTGGGATGCCAGCGTATACTATGTGATCTTTTTGTGGATGCAGCTGGTGTTCTATGTGGCGGCATTGTTGGGGTGGCGGTCTGTAGTGCTGCGTCGCTTGCTGATCTGCAGACTGCCATTCTTCTTCATGCAGGCGAATATCGCTGTTGCTCAGGCAGGGATCAGTTATCTGCTGGGACGGCGCGTGACCCTTTGGGAACCCTCGAGGCGTTAGATGCAGTATTCACTGCCCCCGGCCGGCGAACGCGTGATCATCAGACGGCACCCGAGTCCAGACGAGTACCTTCGAACCTTGTTTGGCACGCGTCGCCCGATGTTTTACAAATCCGGCACCATGGCACTGGCGGCGGCATTGCAGGTGGCCCGGGAGCGGCGTGCTGTTGCTGATCCGCAGGCGATCATCCCGGCCTATGGCTGTCCGGATCTGGTCAGTGCGGCCGAGTATGCCGGCATCAGGCCGGTCATGGTGGATCTGGCCGAGCAACGGCCGTGGCTGGATCTGGCCCAGGTCGAGCGGCAGATCAATGACCGGACCGTGGCACTGGTAGGCGTCCACCTGTTTGGCATCCCGGAGCGCGGCGCGCAGTTACGGCGGCTGGCTGAGGCGGGGGACCTGCTGTATATCGAGGATGCCGCGCAGTCGTACCCCTATGCCCGGCAGCAACGGGACTGGGCCGGGCACTTTACCGTGCTGAGTTTCGGACGCGGCAAGCCAGTGACCATTCTGGGCGGTGGCGCGGTGTTGTCTGAGGACGCGGAGTTGTTTGCCCGATTGCCCATCCCGGACGGTTATCCGTTGGTCGAGGCCTGGTCGCGGCCGCTGAAATGGCGGTCCTACAATTTCCTGCGTGCCCCGGCCCGTTATCGCTGGCTCAGGGCGATGCCCTTCTTGCGTCTCGGTGAGACCCATTACCGGCCGCTGCGCGGTGACTGGTCCGGGATCTCGCCTGATGCACGCGCGGTGCTGGCGGGCAATCTGGCGAACTATCAAAACGCATCACTGCAACGGCAGCAGTGGCTGGCGGAAATGGCGGCTCAATTTCAGTCGCGCGGGGTGCTCGATGTGGCGGCAGCCTGCGGGATCATGGGCGCAGCGCTTGGGGCATTGTCACGCTACCCGCTGTTGTTGCCATCACCGCAGGTGCGGGACGCGCTGCTGGCCAGGATCAATGAAACCTGCGGTGGTGGCTCACCAATGTATCCGGCGCCATTGCCGGAGATTTTGCCACCTATGGTCGGTGGTACTACTGAGGCAGGTTTTCCTCATGCCACAGACTGGTCACGTAGGCTGGTGACCTTGCCGCTGCATGATGGGGTGACGCTTGATATAGTCCAGCATATCGGTCGCTTGTTGGCGATGGTTCTCGATTCAGACAATAGCTGTATAGATGATGAATATGATGGTGTCAGGGGCCGCCATGGCTGACAGCAGGCTGTTGTTGATAAGATATAAAATATTTCAAATGGCATAGGGTGATTATGATTGTAAATTTATACCGGGCTGTTATACCAAGGTGGTTGAGAGATCGTATCTATAAATATAGAAATCTCAGATATTATCAAAGCCTGAGGACTGCGATCGTTCCAACACATAAAGGCGAGTTATCAATCGCAGCCTTTGATAAATATCATTGTATCTTTGTGCATATTCCGAAGACCGCTGGCGTGTCTGTTGCCATGAGCATGTTTGGTCAGATGCCGGATCATCATAAGGCGCTGACCTATAAAAATATCATCTATGGATCAAAGACATATAGAGAATATTTTAAATTCGCCTTTGTCAGGAACCCTTGGTCCAGGATATATTCTGCATATTGTTATCTGATGAATGGCGGATGGGGTGAGTATGAGGCAAAGTGGCGTGATGAGAATCTATCTGATGTAAAGAATTTCGAAGACTTTGTTATGCGCTGGCTGACAACACAGAGGCTGCACTCAATAATTCATTTTCACCCGCAATGCGAATTCATATGCGATAGCAGAGGGGGTGTGATAATTGATTATATTGGCTATTTTGAAACGCTCTCCGAGGATTTCAATGTAATATGTTCAAGGATTGGTATTAATTCTACCTTGAAGAAGGAAAATATAACCAAAAATAAAGAGAATAATTATCGGCAGGCTTACAGTATGGAGATGAAGGAGAAGGTGAGGACGCTTTACAGGGATGATATTGAGTTATTGGGGTATGATTTTGAGGGTGTGACTAACAGGTGGGCAGGCGGTCAGTGATCATGGATCGACCATTATTGTGTAGGCAGTTCGGCATGATCGGTAGTTTCAATCTTGCTATACGGGATCGCATCATATTTTGGATTAAGTATTGATGATGGCGATTTGCCGGGATACCTGGCAATCGAATAATTCTGCGCTTGTTGTGGAATCTCAAGTGATGCAAGGTCAAGAGTGGTATCAAAGAGGCTGTTCAGGCTGATCAGGTTGTCCTTGTTTTTTGAGAAGGCCATGAATTTGTCGGTGTGCTCTTGGTGGTATTGCTTTGACATCCAGGCAAGCATCGGGATATGTATAACATAATTGGTCGGCATCACCCCTCCATGGCCAAATCGCATATTGCCATCGTCGAGCAAATTTTCTCCATGATCAGAGAAATACAGCATAACAGAAGAGTGTGATCTTGATGCCAAGATATCAATAAAGCTGTTAATGACGAAGTCAGTGTATAAAATGGAGTTGTCGTAGCTATTTACCAGCCGCTCCTTGATGCCCGGAGATGAGAAGTTGTAATCATCACCCTTGGACGAGGGCTTGAAGCGTTCAAATCCCGGGGGGTAGCGCATGCGATAGACCTCATGCGATCCGAGTGTATGCAATATAATTAATTTTTTGCTGGCAGGATCTGTCAGGGCTTGCTCAAACATCGGAAACATTATTTCATCATAAGCTGGGTTGTACATGTAGTTGACATTTGTGAAGCGGGTTACATCGGCTTCATTTGCGAGTGCAGTAATAGGCGTATCTACTGCGCCAAGTTTATTCTGGTTTGAGAGCCAAAATGTTTTATACTCAGCTTCCCTGAAGGCTTGTATGAGGGATTTTTCTTTGGTCAGTGGGGTAAGGTTTTCAGGAGTAGCCCGTGTCAAGGAAAGCAGGACACTTTGCCTGGTTGTGGTGGCGGCAGTGATTGCGTGAGTGAAGTTAATAATATCGTGGCGCTGAGATAGCAGTGGATTGGTGTCGCGCTGATAGCCGTTTAGTGACCAATTTATGGCGCGACTTGATTCCCCGATTACCAAGACAATGACGTCTGGTAATTTATCAGCAGATGAATTCATCTGGATGTTGAATTGGAAATTAGCCTTTTCTGCAAGTGCTAATCGCATCTTAATGATCTGATCGATGTATTGCGTAGTCTTTACTGCGTAGGAGAAGGGGTAGTTTTCCGAGAGCAGTCGCGCATAAAGTTTTTCTTGTTCTGTAAGTATGGTCTCTTGTGTGTCAAGAAATGTCTTTGTCGAAAATAGCGCGCAGGTGAGTGTAAATACTGCGCTGATGGCAATTTTCCCGGTTCTGTTGACTGAGATGTGGCGAGGGATCAGGAAAAAGGCCAGCAGGGCAAGGATCTGGAATGGGGTTGTCAGAAATAGATAATGGCGGTAATCATGCAGAAACTCTGATGCCTCACCATAGTTTGTTTCAATTGAGGAGGAGAATGCCGCCAGCGTAGTGTAGCCATCGTATTCGACGACGTGGATTAATTCAAATGGGAGGATGAGGATGAAGGGCATCAGGATTAGCATATAGATCCTGGCGCGCATTAGGATCAGAGGCAGCAGCAACAGGACAATATAAAATAACAAATATAGCGTGCTGACAGGGAGTGATTTGCTTGCCAGATTTTTATTGAAGACAAATATTGCAGGCAAGGTTAAAAGGAAAAAGTAAAAACACAAGGATATGGTTGTTCGGTGAGTTAAGGTTAAATTCCATATCTTATGGATAAATCCGTTATTAGATATTATCGTCATGATTTGTTGGGCGTCCTGCTAGAGTCGATTTTTGGTACACAAATGAAATATTGTTTTAAGAGTTCATGTTAATGACTTGCCGCGCAGAGCATTGCCTAAAGCCTTTGTTAATGCCTTATGAAATTCAGCGTTGCTTGCATCCAGAGTGTATTTTTTCAGTATCTCATTTGTTGCGTTATATGATAATTGTGCGCGAAACCGCCCATCCTCAATCAGCCTCTTGATTTTCTCTCCAACATGGTGTTTGTCGCCGTCCTTATAGATTATTCCGGTAACGCCATCATTTATTGGCTGGGAGACCGATGGGATGTCTGGCACGAGCACGGGCAGGCCGGCGCTCATATATTCTAGTATCGAGAGGGAGAGGCCCTCGCCTGCTGAGGCGTGAATCGCTATGTTGCTAGAACATAAGATACCCGGAATATCATTTCTCCTGCCAGCGAGGATAAAGTGATCGTTCAGTTCTAATCTTTTAATCATATCGTTTAGTTGCGGCATCGCAGGGCCATCTCCGCAAAAGATAAATATGGCGTCCGTGATCCCCATTTCATGAACAAGGTGATGGGCGCATTCAATAATAAAGTCGACTCGTTTATAGGGGTGGGCTCTGCCTGTGCTGACAATAACGGTCGACGAGTCTTCGATAGCGAAACATTTTTTCACGTACGATTTGTCGCTATGTTTACAATCGATTGGAGTTATCCCGTTTGTGATCGTGTGGCATTTTTTCACAGGAACTCGGCCATTCATGATATTTCTAAGTCGCATATTCTCGGACACAGCAAATACAGCATCGCAGCTGGTCCAGGAGATGCGATTCCTCAATGATTTCACGAAACCTTTTATGCCACCTATCGCCGGTCTGTCGCCGGGGGTGTGATCATGAGCGATGATAGTCTTGACGCCAAGGGATCGTAGATAGGCGTAATACACATCAAAATATGGCCTGTCCGTAAGGTATAACGCATCAATTTTGTTTTCTGTGATAATGCTAGCGAGAAGATTCCTGCCGTATCTGGACCTGTCGCTGAAATCGCATTTTATGACAGTGATAGGGGAGGTTTTTATTGGGGATGGTATTTTTTCATACTCCGGATATATCAGAAAACATTTTGTTCCAGAATTTTGACAAAATCTTGCGACCTGCACCCAGAAGTTCTCCATCAGGTGCCATGCATATCCTGCTTCTGCAGAATAATTTGCCACACACAAGATATTTTTTGGATTTTCATCGTTCATGATTTATTGAGGCTGAATATTACAACTATATTTATTGATTGCTGTGGGGGGCTTGCCACTGTCATTCTTTATGTAGCCTGTTTTCCTGCCGAGCTTCTGCGAAAATCCGTTTAATTATAGCTTATTTTTTGACAGCCAGCGCTTTTATCGATGCTTCCGTAATGTGTTCAATGAACAAATTTATTCGTATTCCATTGAGAACAATGTAGATTATAAACGCGGTGTCATCATCATGGTATGGTTGGTCAGTTAGATATAGGCTCATGCAGTGAGCTCCAATTCTTGATCTATCTCTGTGTTGTTCAAGTAGGAGTACATCATTGCTGGCGGAGATTGATAGCTGCTGGTTTTCGCTGCTAAATGATATGGCGTGTTTGTTTTGAAGATAATGTCGGCCTGCCTTAGGCACCTGTTATAAGCCGTTACATCCCGCGACGAGATGCGTCCACTGCTGTAATCAACACCTGCTTTTTCCGCGGGTGTTCCATTCACACAGAATCGCTATCAAATGCTGTTATGACTTTTAATGCCATGCTCGCGCAGCTGTCGAATTATTTTACACTCTGGTCAAGGCCTTCATGCTGATGATTATAACTCATGGTTTTTAAAGAAGTAATTGTAAGTATTGTTTATGGCCCAATAATTGCTGATTAACTGCGTCATCTGTATAAACAGCGGTAAAAGACAGTGGCGTGGTCTTTGTCAGAGAATTACCGGGGGAAACAATGAACAAGATTTTTGCAGGGCTTGCAGTTGCGATCGGTATTATGGGGGCAGCGGCTCCGAATGCTAACGCCTATACGACGGTGTCAGGGACTTTTACCGACCCAGCCGCGATGACCTTTGGCAGTTATATGTCAGGGGCGGAAGGATATGGCTATACGCCGCCTACATCCTATTCTTGGACAGGGGCCTGTAATTCAGGCAGTGGAAGCTGTTACCAGAATAATGGTAATGGTCGGGACTGGTACTGGATTCAGGACTATAGTGGGCGATTTGCGGCGCCGTCGGCCGGTCTGATTTATGACCTCGGTGGCCAGGCCAATCAGGTGGTGGTGTTTCCATTGATCGATCATGTCGCTGACACCGGGCAGATGGCGGGACAGGTGGGGCCGGAGGCGTGGGAATACAACGTCTACCTCTCCAATGACCTGTCGACCTGGGACCGGGCGACGCTGGATACCATCTATACTGATGGCTGGTCGCCGGGTGCCGACATCTCCGATGGCTATACGACGGTGTGGAAGCTGGCTTCGGGCCAAACGCGCCGTTATGTCTCGATCACGTCAGGCAATGACGGCTGGAATGCCGACCACACGGTATTTGATATCAATCTCTATTATCCAAGTGATGATAACGAGATCGACGCGGTGGCAGGTCTGACTGAACGGGGCACAGGGGTTTCAACCGCGGAACCGTCTACACTGCTGTTGTTTGGTTCGGCAGGTCTGGCCGGGCTGCTGATGTCGCGCCGGAGGGTGGGCGCTTAGCCCTATAATCTATACATCACGGGATTGACTGACATGGCCGCATCAAGAGTAGGTCTGTTGACGATGAGGTTATTCCAGTAGGCATAATTGATAACACAGAGTTGTCTGGAAATTTTACAATCGTTGCCGGCTTAAAATAATACTACATACAAAACAATATCTTATTATTTGGCATGGTCATTGCCTATGTTATAGCACAAACAGAGGGGGGGTTATGAAGGGCTTATTGAAAATCTGTGCCGTTTCTGTGGCACTGTTATATGGATCGTGGGCCAGCGCCGTGCCTACGCTGCAGCTGGATATTGCGGGTGGACATTATGTCGACGGGTCGGAAGAATCGACGATCACCGGCAGTAATACCTTTGATCTCTATGCCTATGCGGCCTATGAGCAGACCAGCGGCTTGGTTTCATCGGACAGTATCTTGGCTGATACTTACTATCTGTCAGTGGCTCTTATGCCAAAGACAGCTGTAGCTGGTAGTTATGGCATCATCAATATCAATGGTGTCGATTATGACGTGACGGGGGATATGGTATTCGGCACCCCGCCCATGACGTCGGCAGACGCCTTGCTGGGGCCGCACGGTATTTATGATACGTACTATCTGGAGCTGGTATTCAATTTTAACAGCTCAAATAAGTCCGGTGTATATGATGTACAGGGCGCAGCCGGCAGCGGCCCGATTGCCGGCACCGGTATGTATTACAATAAGTTCAACTTCGATATCTCTGGGCTGGATGCGGCGCATGAGCTGCATTTCGATCTGTACAATACCAAGGTGAAACAGTGCAATGCTCACCAGACGCATTGTGATCCGGTCATTACCCTTGATGACTTTGCACCGCCTTCCCATGATGCGGGGACGCAACGTGATCATAATGTTCCCGAACCTCAGACGGTTGCGTTGCTGGGCATAAGTTTGCTGATGCTGGCGTTTGTCGGTCGTCGTCGCCAGACTCGTCAATGGTTGAAGTATCGGTAAACGTTGTACGCATTCTATAAAAAAGCCACTGTCATCAGTGGCTTTTTTATATCCTAAGCGCCTTGGCAACCTGTTGAAAATTACATCCGTATGCGGTGCGGGGCCGCATGCCCCGAGCACGCTTGTCAACAGGCTGTTAAGTCGTGCTGACCTACTTGGCTGGGATGCGGGCAGGATGCCTTGTATCACCGGATAGGCGCAGCAAGCTGCACTGGACCACCGATCGGTGGTGGCATCGCGGCGACTATAGGGGTCGTTGAAGACAGGCGCCCTGTCCTTGGTCTATTCAGGTCGGCACGGTCATGGTTGGATGCTGTGATGATTAGCCGGCCATGGACAGCGGACGTGATGAGATGGGATCATGTTCTCCTTTCTGGACCGGTATTGGAGCGTGAGCATGACCCTGGCGGATCTGATAGCAATCAAACCCTATGACTGGCATTCGATCGGCACTGCGCTGCTGTGCGGCACCATCATCGGCCTGGAACGGCAGTTGCGCGGCAAACCGGTTGGGATCCGCACCTCGACGCTGATCACCCTCGGTACCTATATGTTTGTCGTGTCGGGCCAGATCGTCAGCGTTGGCATGGCTGACCCCTCGCGGGTGATTGGCCAGATCATCACCGGTATCGGCTTCCTCGGGGCCGGCGTGATGCTGGCGCGCGATGGCATTGTCGTCGGCGTGACCTCGGCGGCGACGATCTGGGCGCTGGCGGGTCTGGGGGTGTGCATCGGCCTCGGTGAACAGGCCACGGCGGTCAAGCTGTCGCTGGTCATCGTCGCGGTATTGTCCGGTGTTGACCTGCTGGAGGATTATTCGCAGAACTTTACCCGCGGCATCTACCGGCGCTACCAGAAATGGCGTGGCAAGGCGGTGAAGGACAGTGTTTTCAAGAAAGAGGCCTGAGCGGGCACGGAGCGGGGCCGGTGCAATGTGATGCACTTATTGTACCCTACACCTCTCTACATCCCCCTGCAGGGCGCAATAACCAGCGGGCATTGCGCCGGATTGAGCCTGTTGCCCCCTATTCACCTTGAGCAGGCAATTGCGGCATGCAGTGGTCAGGATGATGCGTTACTATATTTCGCGTTGCAGGCAGAGGTAGCGCGGTGCTGAAGCAGTTTCTGATGTTTTCCGGGGTGGGGGTGCTGGGTACGGCTGCCCACTATCTGGTGCTGGTGGGGCTGGTACAGGGGCTGGCGGTCGCAGTACTGCCGGCGACCGTGGTTGGCAGTATCTGCGGCGCGCTGGTGAACTATCTGCTCAATTACCAGCTGACGTTCCGCAGCCGCCTGCCGCACCACCAGGCGCTGGCGCGTTTCCTGGCCGTGGCCGGGGTCGGGCTGCTGCTGAATGCGCTGGTGGTGGGCGTGCTGGTGCAGCGTGTCGGGCTGTATTATCTGTATGGACAGCTGGTGGCGACACTGCTGGTACTGGGCTGGGGATTTTTGGCCAACCGGATCTGGACCTTCCGGGTGGCCGGGGACAAGGCATGACTAGACGACACACTCCTGAGCGTTTCGATGGCCTGTCGGTCATCGTGCCGGTCTACAACGAGCAACAGGTGCTGCCGGAGCTGTATCGCCGGCTAGGCGTGGTGCTGAATACGCTGGGCATGCCGTCCGAGATCCTGTTCGTCAATGATGGCGGCAGCGACGGCTCGGTGGCATATATCAACAGCCTGATCACCACGGACTCGCGGGTGGCGCTGATCGAGCTGAGCCGTAATTTCGGCAAGGAGGTGGCGATGAGCGCCGGCCTGGATTATGCCCGTGGCGAGGCCGTGGTCATCATCGACGCCGATCTGCAGGATCCGCCGGAACTGATCCCCGAGCTGGTGGCGCACTGGCGTGCCGGATACGATGTCGTCTATGCAACACGGACGTCGCGGGCCGGCGAGAGCTGGCTGAAAAAGTTGACGGCCTTTCTGTTCTACCGGCTGGTCAAGCGGCTGGGTGGGGTGCGGATCCCGCCTGATACCGGGGATTTCCGGCTGCTGAGTCGTCGTGCGGTCAACGCGCTGACCACGCTGCGCGAGCGGCGCCGTTTCATGAAGGGTCTGTATTCATGGATTGGGTATCGTCAGATCGCCGTGCCCTATCAGCGTGATCAGCGCTTTGCCGGGGTCAGCAAATGGAACTACTGGCGATTGTGGAACCTGGCGCTGGAGGGCATCACCTCATTCACGACACTGCCGTTGCGCCTGGCGACCTATGTCGGGTTGGTTACGGCACTCGGTGCCTTTGGTTACGGTGCCTATACCATCATCAAGACGTTGTTGTGGGGCGACCCGGTACCGGGTTATCCATCACTGATGACGGTGATCCTGTTTCTCGGCGGTATGCAATTGATCGGGCTGGGCATCATTGGGGAATATCTGGGCCGGATCTTTGATGAGTCCAAGGGGCGGCCGCTGTATTTTGTTGATGCCTACCAGCCATCACGACTCGATGCCAACACCGCAATTGATGATCGCCCGCCGGGTTAGCGCGTCATGAATTATCCGTTATCGAGCGTCGACCTGTGGCGCCCACTGTTCTGGACGGCGGTAATCACCGCCTTCTTCGTCAATCTGCATGGCTTTCCGCTGTTCGACCTCGATGAGGGCGCCTACACCGAGACCACGCGTGAGATGCTGCTGCGCGGTGATCTGATCACCACCTATATGAACGGCCAGCCGTTCTACGACAAGCCGATCCTGATGTACTGGCTGCAGGCGCTGAGTGTAACGATCCTCGGTCAGAATGAATTCGGCTGGCGGTTGCCGTCGGCCTTGGCCAGCACGGCATGGGTGCTGGCGGTGCAGCTGTTCATGGCGCGGGTCGTCGATCGTCGCAGCGGCTATCTGGCGGGCAGTGTTGTAGCGCTATCGTTACTGGTGGCGCTGATCGGCAAGGCCGCGATCCCGGATGGGGTGCTGAATTTCTGCATCAGTGCCGCGATGTTTGCCATCTATCTATATTATCGCGAGGGCCAGCGGCGCTGGATCATCTGCGCCTTTGTGGCAATGGGTCTGGGGTTCCTCGACAAGGGGCCGATCGCGGTGCTGATCCCGCTGGTCAGCAGCGCGATGTTCTTTGCCAGCCGCAGGCAGCTCGGCCGCTGGTGGCGGGCGGCCCTGGATCCGGTCGGGATCATGCTGTTCCTGGCCATCGCTGCGCCATGGTATGTCGCAGCTTATCTGCGTGAAGGGCAGGCCTTCATCGACGGGTTTTTCTTCAAGCACAATGTCGGACGTTTCACTTCTGCAATGGAGGGGCATGGTGGATCGGTGTTCTATTATGTCCCCGTGATATTGATCGGCAGCCTGCCCTTTACCAGCGCGCTGCTATTGGCGTTGCGTCATGTTCGTGAATTGATACATGATGATTTGAAGCTGTTCCTGTTGCTGTGGTTTGGTTTTGTATTGGTATTTTTTTCGCTGTCGGGAACCAAGCTGCCACATTATCTGAATTATGGCCTGACCGGTCTGCTGATCATCGCCGCATTATATGTCGATCGGCTGCGGACGATGGGCTGGGCCGTGTTGCCCTTGCTGCTATATTTGCTGGCGTTGCTGTGCCTGCCGGAGCTGCTTGGTTTGTTGATGCCTGGCATCGACCAGCCATTTTTTCATGATAGCCTGGCGGACTATCCCCGTTACCTTGATGCCGGTTACCGGGCGATCATCGTCGTGGCCATCATCCTGACAGTGCTGTTGCTCCTGTTGCGACGTTACAGTCTGACGGCACGGCTGATGGCTGGCGGGCTGTTGTGCGTCGGCGTGACATCAATGACGGTGCTGCCGGCTGTCGGCGCGATGGTGCAACAGCCGATCAAGGAGGCGGCGCTGATGGTGCGCAATGAGCCGGCACGCGTGATCAGCTATCGGATGAATATGCCGAGTTTCAGCGTCTATGCGCAGCGTGTTGTTGCCAAGGCGACCCCCCGGCCGGGTGATATCGTATTCACCACGCCTTCTTTTGTCGCCGAACTGGGACCCAGTGAACAGCTCTATCAGCGGGGCGGAGTGGCGCTGGTGAGGATATTGCCCGCCGCATCACGCTGAAGCGTTTATCCGCTGGTTGTGATCTGTCGCCAGGTCGCATAACCCAGCATGAACAGTGCCGAGCTGGCGATTACCCGCTGCAGCGTGGTGGCGTGGAGGTATTCCGGCTGGACCATCAGCAGGGTCAGTGCGCACCCGCCCAGTAATGCGATGATCAGCAGGCCAGTGATCCGCGGGTGTCGGCCATGCCAGCGCGCTGTTATCACGGTGGCAATCGCTGCCGACATCCAGCCGCCAAAGGCGCCGGCCAGTAGATCCAGCGGCCAGTGAACGCCGACAGCGATGCGCGACAGGCCAGTCAGTGTTGCGATCAGTAATGCCATGATGATGGCAAGTCGTGTCCCACGGCAATGCAGGATAATCAGTCCGGCCAGCGTGAAGATCGCTGCCGTATGTCCGGATGGAAACGAACCGGAGCGGTGTGCCGGGCCGATGATATGAAACAGCGCCGGATCAAGAACCGCCGGCGGCCGGGCGATGGCGAGTAATGGCTTCAATCCATGTACCCATAACAAGGTAAGCACTATGGCGATCAACGCGGCCCGGACCATCTGCGGGTGCGAGCGAACAAAAAATGACAGCAATGTGACGGTCACCAGTGAGTCGCCGAGTACGGTAAGGTTTTCCCACCATGCATCCGGTAGCTGCGTTGCACCGTGATTCACTAGCAGGAATAGTGACTGGTTGCTGCCGCTGAGAAGGATCGTGGTAAAGGCCAGTAACATGATCAGCGGTGCCAGCCACAGCCCAGGATCATGCCATGATAGTGGTGTCTGTTCAGGTGGGGTCATGAAGGTAGCGCAAGGTCATGCGCGCAGTGTGATCAGACGGTAGCCGTGTGATGTGCAGGCGGTTAATCATCATCACCGAGTTCGGCCTGCCAACCCATGGCCTTGGCGCGGGCAAAGGCCTCGCCGTGGATGCGGGCATGCCGCTCGCGCAGCTCGGGCGGCAGGTTGCTGACCAGGTGACCGTAGGGCAGCCACTTGGTATAGACCTTTTCGTACAGATCCTGCAGTCGCTGTGAGGTCCAGCCGGCGCAGGTTTCGCTCTCCGGGATCACACCAAAGACCCAGGCGTCACGGATCATCGTCCCGGCAGGCGTCATACCGCCATCGCGATCCTGATCGATGCCGACATATAGATTGCTGGACATGGTATACCTTCGGTGAAATGCTGGGGACAGTACCGGCATTCTAACGGTTTTTTATCGCCGCGGCATCCGGTCAGCGGCATTGACCAACAGATTGATCGCGGCATAGCCGACGGTCGACCCATTGCGCCTTGTCGAGGAGGGCGTTGGTCAGCGTGGTGTTGTCGAGGTTGGCGCCGACCAGCCGGGCCTTGGTCAGGTCGGCAGCCGTCAGATCGGCGCCGCGCAGCGCAGCCTTTTCCAGATTGGCGGCGATCAGCTGCGCGTGATCGAGTTTTGCCTGCTCCAGTATGCTTGAGCTCAGATTGCTCTGGCTCAAATCGGCGGAGCTCAGCCGGCTGCGTCTCAGGCTGCTCTGGCTCAGGTTGCTGTTGCGCACAGTGGCCGCGCTGAGATCGGCATCCTCGATCCTGGCCTGATACAGCGAAGCGCCGGACAGCTGCGCCTCGGTCAGGTTCGTGCCGTTCAGGTTGGCGCGGTCCAGGCTGGCATCCTTCAGCAGGGCCTGGCGTAGCGAGGCACCAACCAGCGAGGCGCTGATCAGTTTGGCCTCTTCGAGGCGCGCCTCGTCGAGTTGCGCCTGGTCGAGGGTGGCAAAGTTCAGGTCGGCGCCGCTGAGCTGGGCCTTGCGCAGATCGGCAGCACTGAAATTGCTGCGGCTCAGGATTGCGTCGCGCAGGTCGGCGCCGCGCAGGTCGGCATGTTGTTTGTCGCATCCGACCCAGATCACACGTGGTGCTGGCGGGTCGCTGCACGCGGCATGCAGTGCCGGGGTCATGGCCGTTAGCAGTGTCAGGGTGACGTAGCCGCAGTGTCGGGTAGTGAAGGTCATCAATGGTAAGCGCATGGTTCAGTCATGATGTATTGTAACGGCAGCATCCTGGCAGTGCGAGGGCCTGTGGTCAGCCGTCCATAACCAGGCCGCGCCGCGCACCCCGCTGGAGTCGCCATGAAGATGACGCACCAGTGGTGTGGTGATCCGGTCAGAGAACACGTGTTGTGACCACAGCCGGGGCACGTTGACATACAAGCGTTCGATGTTCGAGACGCCGCCTCCGAGGACGATGGAGTCCGGGTCAAGCATATTGATGACCGAGGCCAGGGCGCGGGCCAACCGCTGTTCATAACGGCCCAGTGTGGCCTCGGCCAGGGCATCGCCCTGCGCCGCACACCAGGCAATCTGCGCGGCATCCAGCGCGCCATCACCACCGTGACGCTGATGATCGCGCGCCAGCCCAGGACCGGACAACCAGGTCTCGATACAACCATGCCGGCCGCAATAACAGCGTGGCCCGGGCAGCTCATCAGGCGTCGGCCCGGGCAGCGGATTATGCCCCCATTCGCCGGCGATGGCATTGCGACCGATGACGGGCTGGCCGTGCCATACGATGCCGCCACCAGTGCCGGTGCCGAGGATGACGCCGAATACCAGCGCATGGCCGGCCGCCGCACCGTCATGGGCCTCCGATACCGCGAAACAATTGGCATCATTGGCCAGTCGCAACGGTCGTTGCAGCGCCTGCTCCAGATCCTGCTGCAGCGGGCGTCCATTCAGCCAGGTGGAATTGGCGTTCTTGATCAGGCCGCTGGCCGGCGACACCGCGCCCGGGATCGCGATGCCAACCGTGGCCGGACATGCCAGTTCGCCCTCGGCAGCGTTGACCAGCCCGGTGATGGCCTGCAGCGTGGCAGCATAATCGTTGCGCGGCGCGGTGATGCGCCGCCGCAGCCGTATCGATCCCTGATCATCGAGGGCGATGATCTCGATCTTGGTGCCGCCGAGGTCGATGCCGATGCGCATCATGGCTGGATCTCGGATCCATCATCGTGACTGCGGACACTGCGCAGCAACAGTTCAGCCAGCAGGCGTGTGGCAGGTCCCGCAGTCTCGCCGCGCACCATGATCAGATATAACAGGGCCTGCCTGCGCTGACCCTGTTGCAGTGGCAGCGCCTTCAGCAGGCCTTCTCTCAGCTCGGTGTCTATGGCATGTGCCGGTAGCCAGCCGAAACCAAGCCCGCGACGGATAGCGTTGATCGATGTGGCGATATTGCTGACTGTCCAGCGATGTTTCGCCCCTAGCCAGCCGAAATCACGTTGCTGAAACAGGCCGGAGTCGCGTATCACCAGCTGGGTCTCATTCTTCAGCTGCTGGTAGCTGATGCTGCCCTGGTGATGCAGCGGATGATCGGGATGGGCCACGGCGATGAATTCCACCTCCAGCAGCTTTTCACCGATATAGCCGCTGGGCACCAGCGGGCTGATTACCAGATCCGCCTCGCCTTTGCGCAGCGCATCTTCGGCGCCTGATAACACGACCTCTCTGAGCTGGATGCGGGTCAGTGGGTGTTCACTGGCAAAGCTCTGCAAGGCTGACAGCAACAGGCTTGACGGAAAGATCGCATCAAACACCAGTTCGATTTCAATCTCCCAGCCCTGTTTGATCTGCTGCGCCAGCTGTTCCAGTTCACCGGCGTCCTTGAGCAAGGCGCGGGCGCGCAGCAGTAATTGCTGACCTGTTGCGGTCAATTCGGCGCGGCGTCCGCGGATCTCCAGCAACTCCACGCCCAGCATCTGCTGCAATTTTGCCAGGCTGTAACTGATCGCTGATTGACTACGATGCAGCTGGGTCGCGGCCTGGGCAAAGCCCCCCTGGTCGATCACCGTCTGCAGGGTCCGCCATTGTTCCAGCGTGGTTTTGGGATGGTTCATCGCCGTAACATATCAATAAAACTGATTGAATTGAACAAAATATTGTACTTTATTATCGAAATATTTTGGAGATAATGGATCTACAGTGTTTTTAACAGGAGGAGTGATGATGAATAAGGTGATGACAGTGGCAGCTCGGGCATTGCTGGCAGCAATATTTATCTTGGCAGGTGTAGGTAAACTAGGGGCTGGTTATGCGGGTACTGCCGGCTACATGACGGCGATGGGGGTGCCGGCGATGTTGCTGCCGCTGGTGATCCTGCTGGAGATCGGTGGCGGTCTGGCCTTGTTGATGGGCTGGAAGACGCGCTGGGCCGCGGCGGCACTGGCAGGCTTCACCGTGGTGGCAGCGCTGATCTTTCACCGCAACGTTGCCGATCAGATCCAGATGATCATGTTTCTGAAGAATCTGGCGATCAGCGGTGGGTTGTTGTTGCTGGTGATACATGGTGCCGGCGCACCGAGTGTCGATGACGCCAGTGACAGTCGCGGCGGTAACAAATAACCTGTAACGGGCATATTAATCGGGGGTATCATCCATGAGCATCATCATCGACCAGGCACAGCAAATGATGGAAGGGGCCGGGGCGCGGGTCAACCGGCTGTTTCCGATCTCGCGCGCCCGGATGAACTTTGATCCCTTTGTGTTGTGGGATGACTTCCGGATCCAGCCCGGCAGCGGGTTTCCGACCCACCCGCACCGCGGTTTTGAGGCGATCACCTACATCTTTCATGGCTCGATCAGTCATAAGGATAATCTGGGCAATGAATCGACGGTCAGTGATGGCGGCGCGCAGCGCTTCACCGCCGGTCGCGGGCTGGAACATTCCGAGATGCCGTCGCGTGACGGCGAGACGCGCGGCATCCAGCTGTGGATCAATCTGCCGCAGCGCCTGAAGGATATTGCGCCGGACTATGTCCAGACCGATGCCGGGCAGATGCCTGTGCATGCGCTCGACCAAGGCAGTGTCAAGGTGATCGTCGGAGATGACGGTGCAGTCAAGCTGCAGACCCCGGTGCGTTATCTTGAGGTCAATCTCGAGTCGGGCGGGCGATTTCAGGAGCAGATGCCTAAGGAGTTTCGCGGCCTGCTTTATGTGGTCGATGGCACGATCCGGATCAATGACCAGTCACTGACAACGGGGGGCGTGGTCTTTTTCGAGGCGCCGGCCAGTGTCGATGTCAGTGCCGAGGGCAAGGCCCGGTTCATGGTATGCTTTGGCCGCCCGCATCGTGAGCCGATCCGCCAGTGGGGGCCTTATGTTGATTGACAAAGGTTCTTGTATTTAGATAGAGTCATCGCCCATATAAGCAGGAAAGGCATGGGTCTATCCCAAAAAATTTGCTGAGCTTGTAGCGACGCGGCCATCATCGTGGCCGCGTTCGTTTTTCCGGATTTACACGCTGAAACAGCGGGTCATGTGTCGTCGTGTGGTGGCACAGGCGGTCGTTATTTGGTTGAAAACAGGGTGGTGGTTATGCATGTGATGCGAGGCAAGATATTAACTATGGCGTTGACAGTGATCGTACTGGTCGGCAATGCCGGATCAGGCTGGGCGGGCAGCAACGATCTTGAATCCAGGGCCTGGAAATTGGCCGCCTTAACCACCATCGGCCTGACATACCTGACAAATCCGGCTGAAGCAGACACTATGTACGGGGAGATGGGCGCCCATGGGGATGATGTATTTATAGAGGTTATAGGCGCGCGCTGGGATACGCGTTCCGACTTGCTGAAGATTGGCCATGCTACTCTAAACAGCTACTGGCAAGTTGAGTATACGAAATGGCAGAGCCTGATAGATAGGACGCAAGAAGGCGCAAATAGCGGGCTGGGCGCGGCGTATGTGTACCGCTTCTTAAGCGATTCTGAGCAAGGGCTGAAGCCATTCCTGGATGTCGGTCTGGGCGGGGGATTTATAAGCAGTACGCATATAAATGAAAGGCAATTCGGTACAAATTTCCAGTTTAATAGCCTGTATAGACTGGGCATGGCGTATGGCGAGCGGCGGCAATGGGAGGCGAGCTATCGATTCATGCATTATTCAAATTTCTCGATAGCCACCCCAAATAAGGGCATCAATTTTCATTTGCTGAGCTTGAATTACCGCTATTAGGATGTCCTGACTCACGAGGAAGCTTCAGTTCAGCCTGCGAGTTGTTCGATGATCTTGAAGCCGGCCAGATAGGTGCCGGTCGCCGCGCCCAGGGTGCTGAAGATGAAGACCAGGAAGGTGCGGGCAACGCGATTGCGCCACCAGCCCTGCAGCGTCGAGGCATCGCGGCGCAACGCGCTGAAGTCGCCGACATTGGGGCGGCGGAAATACAGTTCAACCGGCGCAGTGACCATGCCGACGCCGATCGCCGGATTCAGCGTTGTTAATGGCGCTGACAGGAAGGCGCTGATGATGGTCAGCGGGTGGGCGCGTGCCAGCAGCGCCCCGAGCGCTGACAGGCCGCCGGTGATGACGATCCAGTTCATGATCAGCTGCCAGCCCAGATCCGGGCTACGCATGAAGCCGATGACAAAACCAGCGCTGACTAGGATGGTGATCAGCCACGGGATCACGCTGAGCCAGCGACTCGGCGGGGGTACGACATCGAGCCGAGCCAGCGTGTCGGACGGTGCTTCGGTAGCCGGCGTGTTCAGATAGTTGTGGATACCCTTCAGGTGACCGGCGCCGATGATGGCCAGGATGTGGCGCGGCTGGGTGCTCTCGATCTCCTGACGCAGTCGCGCCGTCATATACTGGTCGCGTTCATCGATCAACGGCTGATAGATCTCGCGGGCGCGCTGCGCGAATTGGGTGAAGGCCGATTCGAGGATATCCCCTTCCTTGAGGCGCTCGATCTCTGCTGCGGTGACCTTCTGCTGGGTCAGCAGGCTGGCCAGCAGGCCTGACAACAGGTTGATACGTCGCCACCAGCCGACATTGCTGTAGACGCGTTTCAACGTGACACTGATCTCGCGGTCGATCAGCAATACCGGTAGATGATGCTGCTGGGCGATGGCGATCGCGGTCTTCATCTCGGCCCCCGGCTCGATGCCGAGTTCGTCGGCCATCCGTTGCTGGAACGCGCCCAGTGCGAGGTTGGCGGCGACCATCGCGGTCTTTTTCTTGCGCAGCACCTCGAACAGATCCATCTTGGCCAGGGCATCGGGATTGACGATGGCATTGTGGCGGCTCGGGCATAACTCAACCGCCACGGCATCAAAGTCGCCGCGATCAAGCAACTCGCGCACCATGTCGGCGCTGGCGCGTGAGATGTGGGCGGTGCCCAGTATCGTGACCCGGGTCGAGCCCAGTTGCAGCGTGACGATGGGTTCCTTGCTGGGTGTCGCAGCGGCAGGTGGTGTCATCAAAATATATACTCAGCGCGTCAGGGTGGCGAACAGTGCCGGCAGCTTTTCCGGCAGCCGCTGTACATGGTCGATAATAGTGTAGTTGTTGCGGCCAAAGATCCGGGTTACATAATCGTCGGCGCGCGGGTCGAGCGTCAGACAGTACGTCATCACACCCTTGCTGTAAAGCTCCTCAACGGCCTTTTTGGCATCCTGACGCAGATGCTGGGGGTCGCGCTCATCGATGTCGGCCGGTTCGCCATCAGTGACCAGCAACAGCAGCTTGCGGCGTTGCGCCTGGTGCAGCAGGTGCTGGCCGGCATGGCGCATCGCCGCGCCCATCCGGGTCGACAGCCCGCCGCGCATGCCGGCCAGCCGTGCCTTGACCTCATCATCCAGCTTCTGGCCGAAGTCCTTGAAACGGAAATACTGCACGTCATGGCGGCCATCGGAGGCAAAGCCGTGGATCGCAAACGGGTCACCGATGCCATTGATCGCGGTGGCCACCAGCGTACAGGCCTCGCGGGTCAGCGCCAGGATGGTCTTGTCCGAACCTTCGACGGTCTCGTTGGTGGATTCCGACAGGTCGAGCAGTACCACGACACACAGATCGCGGTTCTTGACGATGTTGCGCATGGTGATGCGCGGGTCGGGGGAGCGGCCCATCCGGATATCAATCATCGCGTCGATCGCGGCATTGATGTCGATCTCATCGCCGTCCTCGAGCCGGCGATCGCGGATGATGCCCTCGGGTTGCAGCATATCGATGATCTGGCGGATACGCGAGGTGACCGGCCGGTGTTCGACCAGGATGTCCTCGATCAGCTGGGCATCACCGCGGGTCGGGCGCCGTTCGTAGACGGTGGCCCAGTCGGGGCGATGCAGCTGGATCTGGTAATCCCATTCCGGATAATGAAACGGATCGCTGATCGGCTCCCGGCCTTCCAGTTCATTGATGGTTTTGGCCTCCTGGTCGAGCCAGAACGCCGTCGACAGCCGCCACACCTCCTGGGCGTCATCGCCGGCCAGCTCGCAGTCGACCTCGTTGACCATCTCCATGACATTGACGTTGCGCCGCACCTGGTGCCCTCTGGCGGCCAGGTAGTCGACATCCTTGTCGAAGCGGAACTGCTCCATGTCCCAGATGAAACGGTTGTCATCGCGATACGGAATACGCAGCCGCTGCAGGATACGCAGGCTGGGCATTGCCTGGCGGCCGCTAAACAGGTTGTACAGCTCGATGCCGTAATGCCAGCTCAATGTGGTGTCGAGCGGGTGCGCCGCGACCTCGCTGTGAAAACGGGCGGCAAATTCATTGATGGCGGCGTCGCCACCGCGCGCATTGGCATCGAGCAGCAACTGCGCGGCCTGTTCGAGCGCCACGACCGTCGGATGCTCGGCCTCAGCTTCGTGCCCGAGCGCGAGCAGGCTGCCCCACAGTCGCTGCAGGCCCGGAAACTGGCAGACCGCGTTGTATTCGACGCGCGCATCCTCGATCAGTCCGATGAAAAACATCTGCGCCGGCGACAGCTGCGTGGCCGACAGCGCGGCCGGGGTGTAGACGATATGGGCCGCCATGTGGGCCGCGCAGGCACGGTATAACTCCAGGCCAGATATGCCGGCCACGTCGTCGACGGCGTCGGGCAGATGCAGCGTGCGTGCGCCAAGGTAGGGGCGGAAGTCGCTGTGATCGGCGGCGGTCGGGCGCAGGAAGAAGTCACGGCCCCACAGCGCGCGCAGATAGAAGTTCAGCTTGCGTTGCTTGTCGACGAACAAGGTGCCGCGCCGTTCTTTTTGCAACACCGCCAGGCTGTCCTGGGTGGCGAGGTCAAAATAGGCGGTCAGGCTGCCAAGGTCGCGGCGATAGGCCTCGATGCCGAAGTTGCACCAGCGCTTGAGTCCGGACAGTGTCAGCTTCGACAGCAGTTCATCGATATGATTGAGCATCGGCCGCAGGCCGCGTGGCGCCTTGGTCGACATCTGATGGATCAGTGTCAGGTACTGGCGCAGCAGCTCCGGGTCACCGAGGCGACGGGATGCCGTGGGCAGGCTGGATAACATCAGCTTGATGACCTCGCCGGAGGTCATCGATGACAGTTTCAGTGCCGCATTCAGACAGTCGCGGATGATGTCATCGCCGCATTCCTGGGCGACGCGCGGCATCTGCTCCAGGAAGGTGATGACCAGATCACCGCCGCGGCCGAGCTCGGCCAGACCGGCGGCACCGTCCAGATAGTCCTTTAAGGCCGCGACCGAGATGGTGCGCGAGGCATCCTGGAACAGGCCGTCCAGCGTGTCCTTGAGTTCCGGTGCGGCGCGCTGCAGCCGTTCACGGTAATCATCGATGTTCACTGTCATGGTGTGATCCCCGTCAGCGTGTCTTACAGGCCATCGCTACAGTGTAATGCGCGCCCTGCTTGAGCTTGTCATAGTTGCCGAAGGTCTCGATAAAGTGGCGCTGGATAAAACGGCGCAGCCCGGTGATCGTGACCACATATAATCGCCCGCCGGGGTTCAGATGTTGATGGGCATCATGCAGCAACAGCTGCAGCAGTTCCTTGCCGACCTTGGCCGGCAGGTTCGAGACGATGATATCAAAACGCCGCTCGCCGATGGCACCAAGGCCATTGCTGAGCATGGCCTCGGCGTTGCCGATACCGTTGAGCTGGATGTTTTTGCGGCAGTAATCGATGGCGACGAAGTCCTTGTCGACCAGCAGGGTGCGGCCCTGCGGCGCCAGTCGCGCCAGCGTCAGGCCGAGCGTGCCATAGCCGCAGCCAATGTCGAGACAATCGGCGTCGATGGGGAGCTCGATATGTTGCAGCAGCAGCCGGCTGCCATCGTCGATCTCGCGCGGCGAGAACAAGCCCCAGGTGGTGTGGAAGGTGAACGGCAGCCCGCACAGCGTATCGTTGAACACGATATCCTGGCGCAGGCTGTCCAGATAGGCAGAGGTTTCCATCATGCAGACGCTGTGGTGGTGTCAGTTGAAGAAGGTGCCGACGGCGGCGTCGAGTGTGTCGCGCATGTCGGGGTCATCGGTCAGTGGCCGCACCAGGGTCATGCTGCAGGCGGCGACCGGATCGATGCCCTTGTGGATCAGCTGACCTGCATACACCAGCAGGCGGGTCGAGATGCCCTCGTCGAGGCCATGTCCCTTGAGGTTGCGGGCGCGCTGGGCGATCTGCACCAGTTTTTCAGCGATGTCACGCTGGATGCCGGTCTCGTTGATCAGGATCTCGGTCTCCAGCTCGGCCTTCGGATAGTCGAAATCAAGCGCGGCGAAACGCTGTTTGGTCGACTGTTTCAGATCCTTCATCAGACTCTGGTAGCCGGGGTTGTACGAGATCACCAGCTGGAAATCGGCATGGGCGGTGATCAGTTCACCCTTTTTGTCCAAGGGCAGCGTGCGGCGGTGGTCGGTCAGCGGGTGGATGACGACGGTGGTGTCCTGGCGCGCCTCGACCACTTCATCAAGATAACAGATGGCGCCGAGGCGCGCCGCGGTGGCCAGTGGCCCGTCCTGCCACACCGTGCCGTCCTTGTCGAGCAGGAAGCGGCCGACCAGATCCGAGGCGGTCATGTCTTCATTGCAGGCGACGGTGATCAGCGGCCGGCCCAGCCTCCAGGCCATGTATTCGACAAAGCGGGTCTTGCCGCAGCCGGTCGGGCCTTTCAGATTGACCGGCATCCGTACACTGTAGGCGGCCTCGAACAGTGCCACCTCGTTGCCGATTGGCAGGTAATAGGGTTGTTTGATGATGCGGTATTGCTCGACGTTGCGAACGCTCATGATGGTGCTCCTGTGTCTGTAAAACCCACGCGCATGTCATCAGTCTACCAAAGACATGCAGCTGGATGCTGGCACGCAATAAAAAAGCCCCTGTCCATCAAGATGAGCAGGGGCTTCCGCGATTGACGCCGATGAACTGACGCCCAGGGGGTTTAGCGTTGCGGCCCGCGGAAGATCACCATCTCTGCGCCCTTGGACTGGGTAAAGTTGTCGAAACCGACCAGACGCACGTGATTCTTCGGGTGTGCCTTGTGGCAGGCCTCGGCCTCGGCCAGGATCTTGTCGACGCTGGTTTCACCGAACATCGGCAGTTTCCACATGTACCAGTAATGGTCAAAGGCATTTTCCGGTTCGGTGTGTTCAATCGCCGGGTTCCAGCCCTTGTTGATGATGTACTCCACCTGCTTGCGGATCTGGTCCTTGCTCATCTCCGGCAGGTACGAGAAGGTCTCGAACTTGCGGCTGGCGGAATCGGCCAGGCTTGATTTGTAATCTTGCATTTCGCTCATTGCTTTGTCTCCAATGTTGAATTCGAATCACGCCAGGGCGGGGAGCGGCATGCCACTCCCCGCAGTATGGCCTGTTACTTATGGGCAACGTCGAGCTTGTCGACGGTGTCAAATTCGAACTTGATCTCTTTCCAGGTTTCCATGGCGATCTTCAGTTCCGGGCTGTTTTTGGCAGCGGCGGTCAGAATATCCTTGCCTTCCTTCTCCAGTGCGCGGCCCTGGTTGCGTGCCTCAACACAGGCTTCCAGCGCTACACGGTTGGCGGCGGCACCCGCGGCGTTGCCCCATGGGTGACCCAGCGTACCGCCACCGAACTGCAGTACCGAGTCGTCGCCGAAGATATTGACCAGTGCCGGCATATGCCAGACGTGGATACCGCCGGAGGCGACAGCAAAGGCGCCGGGCATGGAGCCCCAGTCCTGATCGAAGAAGATACCCATGGAACGATCTTCCTTGATGTATTTGTCGCGCAGCAGGTTGATCCAGCCGATGGTGGAGGCACGGTCGCCTTCCAGCTTGCCGACGACGGTGCCGGTGTGCAGGTGGTCACCGCCGGACAGACGCAGGATCTTGGTCAGGACGCGGAAGTGGATACCGTGGTGCGGGTTGCGGTCGATGACCGCGTGCATCGCACGGTGGATGTGCAGCAGCATGCCGTTGTCACGGCACCAGTTGGCCAGGCCGGTGTTGGCCGTGAAGCCACCGGTGATGTAGTCGTGCATGATGATCGGTGCGCCGATCTCCTTGGCGTATTCAGCGCGCTTGTACATCTCTTCCGGGGTCGGGGCGGTGACGTTCAGGTAGTGACCCTTGCGCTCGCCGGTCTCGGCCTCGGCCTTGTTGATGGCATCCATGACGAAATCAAAACGCTGTCTCCAGCGCATGAACGGCTGGCTGTTGACGTTTTCATCGTCCTTGGTGAAGTCCAGACCGCCGCGCAGACATTCGTATACCGCGCGGCCGTAGTTCTTGGCCGACAGGCCGAGCTTG
>JACREF010000002.1 GCA_016218365.1 Gammaproteobacteria bacterium | reverse complement strand
TACCGAAGGACACCTACTCACCACGAACGTAACCCTCCGTTCCGTTCGCCCTGAGTAGCGCTGCGCAGCGGCGCGTATCGAAGGGCGTGCTGGTTGATGACCGTTCATGGTTCGATACGCGGCTCGCGCCGCTACTCACCATGAACGGCCCCTCCGCTCCGTTCGTCCTGAGTAGCGCGCAGCGCGTATCGAAGGATCACAATGTTGGCAGCAATTCCTCGGGGACCTTCAGTTGCCGGTCTTTTTTGGTCACCGGACAGCGAAAGCTCAGGCTGGCGGCGGTCAGGCGCAAGGTCTCGCCATCGGTCGGTGTGCCATAGATGCGGTCACCGACCACCGGAAAGCCGAGGCTGGCGAGATGGCGGCGGATCTGGTGCTTGCGTCCGGTCTCGATGCCGACATCGAGCAAGGAGCGCTGACTGCTGGCCTGATACGACAGCAGCGTGACGCGGCTGCGGGCATCGCGGCCATCCAGCGCCTGCTCGATGAGTTGCGGCTGCGGGGTGTCCGGGAAACGGCCCTGGACGATGACGCGGTAATGCTTGGCCATCGTCCGTTCGTGGAACAGTTTCGATAATGAGGCGGCCAGCGCCGGGGTATGGGCCAGCAGCATCAGCCCCGAGGCATCGCGATCGAGGCGGTGGACGACGAAGGTGGGCCGCCGCGGTTGCAGATGGGCCTCGACCCAGCGATTGATCGCGCAGTGATCGCCCCATTTGGTGCCCTGTGACAACAGGCCCGGTGGCTTGTACCACGCACTGTAGCTGCGGTCATCACTGAGCAGCGTCGGTGGCGGCGGTTCGGTGGCCAGCGTCCGTTCATCGTAATACAGGTGTAACATGTCACCAGGCTGCAAGGCGGTATCGACGCGGCGCAAGCGTTTGAGCTGCTGGCGGCGTGTCAGCCATACCGCACCCTTTTGCATGGCCTGTTTCAGTTTTTGTTTTGACAGGCCTGACGATTGCGCCAGCAGCTCGAGCGGACCATCAAGCGGCTGATCAATCTGCAGATGACGTTCGATGTAGACAAAACTGTTGCTCATGGTATGAGGGCGGGGCGGCTGGGGATGATGACTGTGTGCAAAGTATACATGGCGGTCGTCTGCGGTGGAAATTCGCGAAAATCAAGACTGTTCAGTCGGGTGGATTCTGTTAACATGCCGCGCCTGTTGCGATGCCTCGCGTCTGCCGGGTGTCTGTCGATCAAGTAGTTGGAGAAATCTATGCAGATTACGCAGCGTATTGCCGACGAACTCGGCGTCAGGGTGGCGCAGATTGAATCCACCGTGGCCTTGCTCGATGAGGGTGCGACGGTACCGTTCATCGCCCGTTACCGCAAGGAGGTGACGGGTGGGCTGGATGACACCCAGCTGCGCACGCTGGAGGAACGCCTGCTGTATCTGCGTGAGCTCGAGGAGCGGCGCGCGGTGATCCTGGACAGTATCGGTACCCAGGGCAAGCTGACGCCAGGGTTGCAACAACAGTTGCAGACGGCCGACACCAAGGCGCGACTCGAGGATCTGTATGCGCCCTACAAACCGAAACGTCGCACCAAGGCGCAGATCGCGCGCGAGGCCGGCATCGAACCACTGCTCGATACCTTGCTGCAGGACCCGACGCTCGATCCATTGCTGCAGGCGCAGCAGTATCTGAACAGTGGGGCTGGCTTTGCCGATGGCGCCGCGGTGCTGGACGGGGCCCGCCAGATCTTTATGGAGCGTGCCGCCGAACAGGCCGACCTGGTGGGGCGCTTGCGTGAACATGTGTGGCAGCATGGCGGCCTGCGGGCCCGCGTCGTGGCCGGCAAGGAGCAGGAGGGCAGCAAGTTCGCTGACTATTTCACGTTCGATGAAAGGCTGCGTTCGATCCCGTCGCATCGCGCACTGGCGTTGTTTCGTGGTCGCAGCGAAGGTGTGCTCACATTGAAGCTGTGTGTGCCGGAGCAGGATGATGAGGCGCTGGGGCAACCGCCGGGTGTGTGTGAGCGGATGATCGCCGGGCATTTTACCCTGCACCATCAGGGTCGTGCCGCCGATCGCTGGTTGATGGAGTCGGTGCGGTGGGCCTGGCGGATAAAATTGGTGATGCAGCTTGAGACCGAGGCCAATCTCAGATTGCGCGAGTTTGCCGAGGACGAGGCGATCCGCGTCTTTGGCGAGAACCTGCGCGATCTGCTGCTGGCTGCGCCGGCCGGGCTGCGGCCAACCATGGGCCTGGATCCGGGTCTGCGCACCGGCGTCAAGATCGCCGTCGTCGACGCCACCGGCAAACTGGTCGATCATGCCGTGATGTATCCGCATGCGCCGCGCAATGACTGGGAAGGGTCCCTGCGGATTCTGGCGGCGCTGGCGCGCAAACACCAGGTTGAACTGATCAGCATCGGCAATGGCACGGCGTCGCGCGAGACCGACAAGCTGGCGCGCGAATTGATCAAGCGCATGCCGGAACTGCGGCTGAGCAGTGTGGTGGTCAGCGAGGCCGGTGCCTCGGTGTATTCAGCGTCGGCACTGGCGGCGCGGGAATTTCCCGATCTCGATGTCACCGTGCGTGGGGCGGTATCGATCGCCCGCCGTCTGCAGGACCCCTTGGCGGAACTGGTCAAGATCGAGCCGAAGGCGATCGGCGTCGGGCAATATCAGCACGACGTCAATCAGGGGCGGCTGGCGCGCAAGCTGGAGGCCGTCATCGAGGACTGCGTCAATGCGGTTGGTGTGATGATCAATTCCGCCTCGGCGCCGCTGCTGGCGCGGGTCGCAGGGCTGACGCCTACGCTGGCCGAGAATATCGTTGCCTACCGCGAGCAGCATGGCGTGTTTCATAACCGCCAGCAGTTGTTGCAGGTATCAAGACTGGGGCCCAAGGTGTTTGAGCAGGCCACCGGCTTTCTGCGTATCAGCGGCGGTGATAATCCGCTTGATGCCTCGGCGGTGCATCCTGAATCTTATCCGCTGGTGGAGCGAATGCTGGCTGCGGTGCAGCGCCGCCTGCACGAGGTGATCGGTGACCAGAAGTTTATCCGCTCACTGCGTCCGGCCGACTTTGCTGACGAACGTTTTGGTGAGCCGACGGTGCGCGATATCTTCCGCGAACTCGAGAAACCGGGGCGCGATCCGCGCCCCGAGTTCAAGACCGCCAGTTTTCAGGATGGGGTGGAGGCGCTCAAGGATCTGCAGCCCGGCATGATCCTTGAGGGTGTGGTCAGCAATGTGACGAATTTTGGCGCCTTTGTCGACATCGGTGTCCATCAGGATGGCTTGGTGCACATCTCGGCGCTGTCTGAAAAATATGTCAGCGACCCGCGCCAGGTGGTGAAGGCCGGTGATGTCATCAAGGTCAAGGTGATGAGTGTTGATCTGGCGCGGCGCCGCATCGGTCTGTCGATGCGGATGACGGATGAGCCGGGGCAGCAGGATGTGGCTGCGCCATCATCGGCAAAACAGCTCTCCAACCCTGCCAAGGCACGTCCGGTCCGGCCGGCCGCCGCACCGGCACCACAGACGGCGATGGCCTCGGCCTTCGAAAAACTGAAACGCTGATCGCCGGCCGTCAGCCGCTGCTGTCGCGCTCCAGTGAGCGTTGCCAGGCATCAATATTTTCGGGCAAGGGTGGTGACACCGGGTCATGGCCCAGCGCCTCGAGGATGGTGCGGGTCTTGATGTTGCCGTTGCGGCCGCGCAGCAGGCCGCGCACTCGCCCGCTGGCGATCAGTTGTCCGTCGCGCATGAAGCGCTGCTCGACAAAAAACCATTTGTCATCCCAGCCGACGATGCGGGTGTGCAGCGTATAACGCTGGAACAGCGCCAGTGAGCGGGTGTAGCGCATCGTCGCGGCGCCGACCAGCGGCATCCAGCGCTGCTGGATGATATGTGTCGTCAGTCCGCAGCGGGTCATCAGGTCGACTCGGCCCAGATCCATCAGGCTCAGATAACGGCCGTTATTCAGATGCAGATTGATGTCCAGGTCATTGGGTAGCACGATCAGCGGCAGCACCGATTCATCGAGCGGCCCGAGCGGCGGCTGGCGGCGGGCGCGCCACCAGGTGGTGACATAACGGAAGACCAGGATCATCGGCGGGATTCAATCATAGAACCCGGGTTAAAGCCAGGGCGTTCAGCGCGGATGCAAGGCCAGCACCGCGAACAGGTTCTCCTCGTCACACCAGGCCTGGCTGGGTTGCAGGCCGGCGCTGCGTGCCAGGGCGGTAAAATCCTCGATCGAATGATGATAGGCGTCAGCGGTATGAATGGGTTCTCCATCGCTGAAATGAAACTTTTGTCCGGCGACACTGATCAGCTGGTCCTTGTCGCTGATCAGGCGGAGTTCAACACAGCGCTGCTGCGGGTCATGGCGTGCCGAATGATGAAAATGACCGGTATTGAAGTTACCACCCAGTTCGCGATTGATCCGTTCCAGCAGGTTCAGATTGAACTCCTCGGTCAGGCCGGCGCTGTCGTTGTAGGCGGCGGCCAGCGCCTCGGGGTCCTTGTCCAGGTCGATGCCCACCAGCATCGACCCGCTGCTGCCGATGACCGTGGCGACACAGCCGAGAAAGGTGCGCAATTGCCCGGCATCACAGTGGGCAATGGTGTTGCCCGGGATGAAGGCGACGCGGCTCAGGCCGGCCGGGTGATAGGGCAGCTGCAATGACTGCATATAATCGGTGCAGACGGCATGGATCTCCAGGTCGCGGAACTCATTGGCCAGCGTGTGGGCGGTCAGCCGCAGCTGCTGACGCGAGACATCGAGCGCCAGGTGGGCCTGCGGCGCCAGCGCCAGCACCAGTTCACGGGTCTTGCGAAAGTTGTCATAGCCGAGCTCGATCAGCAGGCAGCCGGTGCCGAGATGCCGGGTCAGGTCGGCAGTGTACTGCTGCAGGATCGCCAGTTCGGTGCGGCACTGATAATGTTCACGGGTCGAGCAGATCAGGTTATACAGCTGACGACCGCGGTTGTCGTACAGCAACCGGGGATTGAGCCGCCGTAACGGCTGCTGCAGCCCATGCAGCACGGCGCTGCGGAAATCATCCTCGGCCGGGTGGTAGTCATAGAATCGATAGGCTGCTGCGGACATGCCGTTACTCATCATGCGCCTCCGTGCCACATCATGGAACAACTGCGGGTACTGCCCTGAGGCCACTTTACAAAGAAAGGGCAGGGAGCGCAATCGACATGCTGCCACAGCGCTGGGCCGGTTATGGCCGTGCAGCTTTGAAATTCACATTTTTGCAGTTACATTAGGCACATGGAAACACGTTTGCGCCTCGATATGCAGTCCCAGCCCGATGACACCACCTGCGGTCCGACCTGTCTGCAGGCGATCTACCGCTATTATGGCGACGAGATCAGGCTCGATCAGGTCATCAGCGAGCATGTGTCGCTGCGCGAGGGCGGCACCTTTGCGGTCTTTCTGGCCTGCCATGCGCTGCGCCGCGGCTACAAGGCGACGCTCTATACCTATAACCTCGAGGTCTTTGACCCGAGCTGGTTCGTGCCGGAGCGCCAGGACCTGGAGACCAAGCTGACCACCCAGCTCGAATACAAGAAGGAGTCGCGGCTGATCAAGGCCACCCAGGGCTATCTGGAGTTCCTGCGCCTCGGCGGCACGCTGAAATACGAGGACCTGACCGGCAGCCTGATCCGCAAATACCTGCGGCGCGGCATCCCGATCCTGACCGGCCTCAGTTCGACCTATCTGTACCAGGAACCGCGCGAGACCGGGGTCGAAAACGGCCATGATGACCTGCGCGGCCGCCCGGCCGGGCATTTCGTCGTGTTATGCGGCTATCACAAGGAGGAGCGGCAGGTCGCAATCGCCGACCCTTTCCTGCATAATCCGCTGGCCAAGGGGCGGAATATCTATGATGTCGGAATTGACCGTGTGTTGTGCGCCATCCTGCTGGGCATTGTCACCCACGATGCCAACCTGCTGATCATAGAACCCAGAAAATAACCTTAGGAGGCTCTGATTATTCGTATTGTCGTCATGCCCGCCCCCGATCGGGTCGAGGGCAGGCTCCAGCGGGCATCCATGACTACCTGTAGTACCTGGATTCCCGCTTGCGCGGGAATGACGGAATCTCCTTAACCGTCATTCCGGGCGCAGCCTGGCTGCGACCCGGAATCCAGATTTGATAGGCCAGGGACTCAATTATGGATTTCTGCTTTCGCGGGAATGACGGCCATGGTAGTTTTGAATTAATCAGCGTTTCCCTTAACAGAACGAAGCTATGTCGATAATTGTAGTGGTCGATGATCCCCGCGAATGGTTGTGGGAGATCCCCGGTGTGGATGTGGTGTCGTCGCGGCAGTATCTGGTCGATCCGTCGTACAGCGAATTGCGCGGCGCCAAGATCTTCAACCTGTCGCGTTCCTACCGTTACCAGAGCCTGGGTTATTATGTGTCGCTGCTGGCGACGTCGCGCGGCCACAAGCCGCTGCCGAGCATCAGCACCATCCAGGACATGAAATCGCCGGCGGTGGCGCGGGTGGTGTCCGAGGAGCTTGAGGACCTGATCCACAAGAGCCTGGCGCACCTGCATTCGGCCGAGTTCGTGCTCAGCATCTATTTCGGGCGCAACATGGCCAAGCGTTATGATCGGCTGGCCCATCAGCTGTTCAGCATGTACCCGGCGCCGTTGCTGCGCGCCCGTTTCGTCAACGACGCACATGGCTGGCAGTTGCAGAGCATCACACCGATCGCCGCCAAGGAGATCCCGAAGGACCATCACGACTTCGTGGTGCAGATGGCCAAGGAATATTTCTCCGGCCGGCGCGCGCCGACCAAGCGGCGCAAGCAGGCGCGCTTCGACCTGGCGATCCTGCACAATCCGGACGAGGAGTTCCCGCCGTCGGAACCGCGTTCGCTGAAACGCTTCATCAAGGCCGCCGAATCGGTCGGCTTCTCGGTCGAGATGATCACCCGCCATGACTACGGCCGGCTGGCCGAGTTCGATGCGCTGTTCATCCGCGAGACCACCAATGTCGGACACCATACCTTCCGCTTTGCCCAGCGCGCCGCCGCCGAAGGGCTGGTGGTCATCGATGACCCGGACTCGATCCTGCGCTGCAGCAACAAGGTCTATCTGGCCGAGCTGATGGCGCGCAACCGCATCCGTCACCCGAAGACCTACATCGTCACCAAGGAAAACCTGGCCGAGATCGCCGAACACATCACGCTGCCGAGCATCCTCAAGCAGCCGGACAGCGCCTTCTCGATGGGGGTGTACAAGGTCGACAGCAGCTATGCCTTCAAGGAGGGCGCGCGCAACCTGCTGACCAAGTCCGAACTGATCATCGCCCAGAACTTCCTGCCCACCGATTACGACTGGCGCATCGGCATCCTCGATGGCAAGCCGCTGTACGCCTGCAAATACTTCATGGCCGCGCAGCACTGGCAGGTGATGCGCAAGGACAAGGAGGGCGTGGTGTCGTTCGGCAAGTCGGAGACGATGCGGGTCGAGGACGCGCCGCCGCATGTCATCAAGACGGCGTTGCGCGCCGCCAACCTGATCGGCAACGGCCTGTACGGCGTCGATCTGAAACAGGTCGGCGACCGCTGCTACGTCATCGAGGTCAATGACAACCCCAACATCGATGTCGGCGTCGAGGACGGCGTGCTGGGCATGGCGTTGTATGAACACATCATGGGTGTGATGATGCAGCGCGTCGAGGCCAGCAAGCGGCCGTACGAATCAGTGGAAGATTAGTCTCAAGGTCAGGGAACATGCTGCATCTATTTCAGGGATACGGGATCGAACTCGAATACATGATCGTGTCGCGCAACGACCTGGCGGTGTTGCCGGTGACCGACCGCATCCTCAATTTTGCCGCCGGTTCCCAGGTCAATGAGGTCGACATGGGCGAGCTGTCGTGGTCGAACGAGCTGGTGCTGCATGTCATCGAGCTCAAAACCAATGGCCCGGTGCCCAGGCTGGCCGGCGTCGCCGACCTGTTCCAGCGCGACATCCGCCGCATCGACACCCTGCTCGACCTGCTCGAAGGGCGGGTGATGCCGACCGCGATGCATCCATGGATGAACCCCGATCGCGAGATGAAGATCTGGCCGCATGACGACCGCACCATCTATGACACCTTCCACCGCATCTTCGACTGCCGCGGCCATGGCTGGTCGAACCTGCAGAGCATGCATATCAACCTGCCGTTCGGCAACGACAAGGAGTTCGGCAAATTACATGCCGCGATCCGGTTGCTGTTGCCCTTGATGCCGGCGCTGGCCGCCAGTTCACCGCTGATGGACGGCAAGCTGACCGGCCTGCTCGACACCCGGATGGATGTCTACCAGAACAATGCGCGCCGCGTGCCGTCGGTCAGCGGCAAGGTGATCCCGGAACCCTTGTTCACCCGTGCCGATTACGAGCAATACCTGCTCGGCGCCATCTATCGCGACATCGCCCCGCTCGATCCGGAAGGTTTGCTGCAGTTCGAGTGGCTGAATGCCCGCGGCGCGATCGCTCGCTTTGATCGCCATGCGATCGAGATCCGCGTGCTCGATGTCCAGGAATGCCCGCGTGCCGACATCGCGCTGGCCTCGCTGATCATCGAGGTGCTCAAAGCAATGGTCGATGAGGCTTGGCAGGGACTGGCGGCGCAGCAGCAGTGGGACACCGACGAGTTGTTCATGATCTTGAAAGACGTGATCCGCGATGCCGACCAGGCGGTGATCAGCAATCGCCGCTTCCTCGATGCCTTCGGTTATCCAGAGCGCGGCAGCTGCCGGGCGCGCGAGTTCTGGCAGCATCTGATCGAACAGGTCGGCGACAAGGTCGAGCACGCGGCGAGCTGCCGGCCAGTGTGGGACCTGTACGTCGAACGCGGCTGCCTGGCACGGCGCATCATCTCGGCGCTGAACGGCTCCGAGGACCCGCAGCGGTTGTTCTACGTCTACCGCGCGCTGTGCGAATCGCTGTATAACGGCGAGCTGTTCCGTGGCGCGTGATGACGCGCTGCTGATCAGTTGTGAGCACGGCGGCAACACGATCCCGCAGCGCTATGCGAAATTGTTTACCGGCGCTCAACGTGTATTAAACAGCCACCGCGCTTATGACCGTGGCGCCCTTGAGGTAGCTCGGCTGCTCGCACGCAAGCTCAATGCACCGCTGATCACAGCGACCGTCAGTCGATTATTGGTGGACCTGAACCGCTCTGCTCACCATCGCAAGCTGTTTTCCGAATACAGTGCAGTGCTGTCCAAACCGCAACGCCAGCGGTTGCTGGATCAGTATTACCATCCGCATCGCGACGCGATCGAGCAACAGGTGGACAAGGCCCGCGCCTCACGCCGGCCGATGCTGCATCTAGCGATCCACAGCCTCACCCCCGAACTCGACGGCGAGGTGCGCACGGCCGACATCGGCCTGCTGTATGACCCGCGCCGCCATCGTGAGCGTGAGTTTTGTCACAGCCTGCGCACGCAGTTGCAACAGGCCCTACCCGGCCTGCGAGTGCGGATGAACTATCCTTACCGCGGCACCGCCGACGGCCTGACCACCGCGCTGCGCCGCCAGCACGGCGATCGTCACTATGCAGGGATCGAGGTCGAGATCAATCAGCGCCTGCTTGATCGGCGCGACTGGCTGGCTTTGCGCCGTCAGCTGGTGGCGGCGCTGAGCATAGCAGCATCGTGATCGGAGTATTTTCCCAAATACACATATATCACCGTTCGCCCTGAGTAGCGGCGCCAGCTGCGTATCGAAGGGGCCCAGTAAGGCAGGAGGGCAGAGGGCGGATTGAGGATCAAAGGGTCAGACTCGATTGAAACGCCCTGTTGAATTACACTAGACGCCATCAGGCATGGATGCCTGACAGCTTGGAGAATTACGCTACAAGGAGGTGGCCAATGCCGCGATTACCCCGTTATGTTCTGCCCGGACAGCCGCAGCATGTTATTCAACGAGGCAACAACCGCTGCCCGATCTTTATTGCCGATGACGACTTTGGGTATTTTCGTTGTTGGCTGCAGGAAGCCTGTGCTCGCCATGGTTGTCATATCCATGCCTATGTCTTCATGACGAACCACATCCACTTATTGCTGACTCCAGACGCGGAAGAGAGTATCGCCAAGGCCATGCAGCCTGTCGGCAGGCGCTACGTGCAATACTTCAATGCAGCCTACCAGCGTACCGGGACCCTGTGGGAGGGGCGGTATAAGGCCACATTGATTGACGCCGAGAGCTATCTTTTTGCATGTTCCCGTTATATCGAGCTCAATCCTGTTCGTGCCGGCATGGTGGACCACCCGGGTGGCTACCGATGGTCCAGTTATCACGTCAATGCCCTGGGGAAACACGATAGCCTGGTCCAGCCTCATGACCGATACCTTGCTCTCGATGCGTCTGCGGAAGGCAGGCAAGCAGTGTACCGCGACCTGTTCCGGGCGAGTATCGATGTAACGACGCTCAATGAAATCCGACAATCCACCCAGAAAGGCTGGGTGCTGGGGAATGATCGATTCAAGGAAGAAATCGAAAAGTTACTGCAGCGCCGGGCTCAGCCCTTGCCTAGAGGGGGAGATCGGCGCAGTGTTGAGTTCAAGAAACAGAGGGTTTAGACTTCAAAAAGAGAATCAAATGAGTCTGACCATTTTGCTTTTATTTTGCTTTTCAAATTCATTACAGGAATGGGAAGTGCAGTTCGATTTTCCGGAAGATTGGCCGGGAGCCGCGCGCAATGCCTTCGACGCCTTTCAGGTCGCACGTCAGGCGATGCAGAAGAAAATGGACGATTCCATAGCCGCGCATGCGGATCAGGAAACGCTTTACGACCAGCCGGCGATCTCGAAGAACAAACTGCGCATCACCGGGCCGTTTACCGTGGAGGCGGTGCCGTTTCCCACGGTGCTGGCGCTGGACGAAGCCGAACAACCGCAGGAGGCGGATGTGGCCATCGCCCGCTCGGGTGAATCGGCGCGCCAGCATTCGTGGCGCGATGAACTGCTGAAGACCGGCATCCGCGGCAAGGGCGGGCAGATGTTGAAGTTCGCCGATCTCGAAACCCTGCCCGATGCGCCGCATCTGCATGTGAGCGGGCATCTGGACAGCGGCGAACGCGTGGTGGTGAGCTTCGGCCCCGAGCATGCGGCGCTGGAGCAGCGGCAGGTGGCCATGGCGTTGAACGAAGCCGAGAAGCTGCGGCCGGCGCCGAAGTTCATCATCTTCGCGAGCTTCGAGTTCGACCCGGAGGCGGCCAAGGATATCGACGAAACCAAGTGGCCGGGCGTGACCCTGCTCAAGGCCAAGATGAACGCCGACCTGCTGACCGACAACCTCAAGAAGGGCCGCGCCAGCAACCAGAGCTTCTGGCTCATGGGCCAGCCGGACGTGGAGGTGCACAAGCAGAAGGACGGCCGCTACGTGGTGGAGGTGCACGGCTTCGACTACTTCGACACCGCCAAGGGCGAGCTGGTCTCCGGCGGCAAGGGCAAGATCGCCATGTGGCTGCTGGATACCGACTACGACGAACGCTCGCTGTTCCCGCGCCAGGTGTTCTTCCCCATGGCCGGCAAGGGCGAGGGCTGGGAGAAGCTCAAGAAGGACATCCGCGCCGAGTTGAACGAGGCGCTGCTGGAAAAATTCCACGGTACCAAGTCGCTGCCGTTCGAGGCGGGGGAGAACAAGAAGGTGGCGGTGAAGATTGTGGATGATCGGGGGATTGAGTCCCTGAAGATTCTGCCGCTGGGGTGACCGGATGAACGTCGAATTGCTGGATCGCATTCTCGAAGCCGCCCATGTGGGCGAGACGACCGACTGGGAATTCAAGTCGGCGAAGGGCGGCTTTCCGGGCAGTTACTGGGAGACGTACAGTGCCATGGCCAATTCGGAGGGTGGCGTGGTGGTGCTGGGCGTAAGTGAGCGGGACGGCAAGGCAAGCCCGGATGGACTCACCGCGGAACAAACCGCGCGTTATCAGAAGACACTATGGGACGGCCTCAACAATCGTGGTCAGGTCAGCATCAACCTGATGGAGCCGCGCAATGTCGAAGTCGCCGAGGTCGGCGGCGCGGCGCTTCTTGTAATTCGCATTCCGCGCGCCACGCGCACGCAGCGGCCGGTTTACGCCGGCACCAACCCGTTTGGCAACACCTATCGCCGTCGCCACGAAGGCGATTACCGATGCAATGACGCTGAAGTACGCCGGATGCTGGCCGACGCGGACGAGGTACCGCCGGATCACCGCATTCTGACCGGATTCTCACTGGACGATACCGATGCGCCGAGCCTTGCCCAATACCGCCAGCGGTTGCGCGCCGCCAAGGGCGAGCATCCCTGGCTGGCGTTGTCGGATCGCGATCTGCTGGAGCGGCTCGGCGGCTGGCGACGTGACCGCACGAGCGCGACGGAAGGATTGACGCTCGCTGGCTTGTTGATGTTCGGCAAGGATCAGGCCATCCGCGATCCAAACGCGGCACCGAACTATTTCGTGGACTACCGGGAGAAGCTCGATCCGGAGCTGCGATGGACAGACCGGATTTATCCGGACGGGACATGGGAAGCCAACCTGTTTCAGTACTACAGCCGGGTATGGCCGAAATTGTCATCTGATTTGCCGACGCCGTTTAAATTGGAAGGCGCGATGCGGCGTGACGTGACTCCTGCGCACGAGGCGCTGCGTGAGGCATTCGTAAATGCGCTCATACACGCCGACTATGCCGGGGCAGGCGGGGTGGTAATCGAGCGATACCCAGATCGATTTGTGGTTGAGAATCCTGGGACGTTGCTTGTGTCCGTGGAACAGTATCTGGCTGGTGGCGTGAGTGAGTGCCGCAACAAATCGCTCCAACAGATGTTCTTGATGATCGGTGGCGGGGAGCGCGCCGGATCCGGCACAGACAAAATACGCGCGGGATGGCGGGCACAACACTGGCGTGCACCCCGGCTGGAAATACGAAATGAGCCGGATCGCATCAGGCTTACTCTCCCGATGGTCAGCTTGATTCCGGCTGAAACGCTAGATCGTCTGCGCGGCCTGTTTGGGCCGCAGATTGATGCCCTGACCTCGCCAGAGCTTCAGGCCTTGGCAACAGCGGAGGTCGAAGGGTCGGTTTCCAACACCCGTTTGCAGGAGCTTCTGGCAGAACATCCGGTGGATATTACGAGGATGCTGACCCGCCTGTGCGACCAGGGTTTGCTCGTTTCCGACAACCGGCGGCGATGGACAACCTACCGGTTTGGCGGCGGGCCGATTGAGCCGTCTCTTTTTGATCGAGAAGACTCCTCACATCTGCCTGGGGACTCCTCACATTTGGAGGCGGACTCCTCACATTTGACTGGGGACTCCTCACATTTGCCGGAATCCCTTGATTCTCTACGGGGAATAGCTGCGCCCGTAGCTGAAAAGGGAAAGTCCGATCCAACCATGGTTAGGAGTGTGATTCTGGAGCTGTGCGCGGGGCGATATTTGACTGCCGAGGAGCTGGGTATATTGCTGAATCGCAATCCTGACGGACTCAGAAGCAGATATTTGAGCCCAATGGTCGGCGAAGGACTTTTAAGATTGCGTTACCCGACGTCAGCAAACCGACCCGATCAGGCGTATATCACAGAGGGACAAACGCCGTGACCTCCCCGAAATCCCTCATCATCAATTCCCCCTACGAGCCGCCGTGCCAGCACTGGTTACAGGAGGGCGGGGTACTGTCCATCAAGCCCGAGCGGCGCCCCGCTGGCTACGAGATTTTCGACATCCGCAACAATACTCGCCGGACCGAGCCACTGGCGCTCGTCAACGACATACGCAAACGTATCGATGAGTGGCGGGCAGCGGATTATCCAGGGATCACATCTATTACCCGTAGTCTTCTGGAACATTGGCGCGACCAGACAGAAGGAGTACGGCAGTATCCATTCTATTTCTGCCAGATTGAAGCTATCGAAACCCTGATCTGGCGTGTAGAGGCGGCTGCACAATACAAACAGGGCATTTACATTCCTGGTGATGGTGGGCCTTGGGAGCGGCTGTGCAGCAAGATGGCTACTGGCTCAGGTAAGACCACGGTAATGGCTATGATAATCACATGGCAGGTGCTGAATGCACTTACCTATCCGAAGCGTAATAAAGACTTCGCGCGCGCGATCTTTATTGTTGCGCCCGGGTTGACAGTGAAAGACAGGTTGCGGGTGCTTTATCCAGGAGAAACGGATAACTTCTACGATGTATTTGGTCTTTGCCCATCCGATTCCCCGCCGCGTCAGAATAGTTGTCGCCTGAGTTAATCCGAGGACGAAGCGGTGGGCGGAAGCGAGAAGAGGATGAGTGGGTATTCGAAAGAGCGACGGGAGTGGGCGGTTGCGCAGATGCTGCCGCCGCAGAGCCGGAGGG
>JACREF010000016.1 GCA_016218365.1 Gammaproteobacteria bacterium | reverse complement strand
TTTCAGGGCGGCACCCAGCGCACGATCCGCGAGATCCACGGCCTGCGCAAGGATGGCACGGCGTTCCCGCTGGAGCTGTCGATCAGCGGCGCGCTGGTCAACAAGCGGTCGATATTCATTGGCATCGGCCGCGACATCACCGCGCGTAAAAAGATGGAGCTGGAGCTGGTCACGCAGCAGCACCTGATCAGCATCATCAACCGCATCCAGTCCAGCTTCATCGCCGGCGGCGACCCGCGCGAGTTTTTCGAGTCGCTGTTACCCGATATCCTGACGCTGACCGGCAGCGAGTTCGGTTTCATCGCCGAGGCCGTGACGGCGGCCGACGGTACCCGTTATGCCCGGAGCCTGGCGGTCAGCGACATCGCGTGGGACCAGGCCTCGCGCACGTTCTACGATCAGCATAAGGAGCAGGGGCTGGAGTTCCGCAATCCCGCCACATTGTTCGGCCGGGTGATCATGACCGGGCAGCCGGTGATCAGCAACGACCCGGCCCACGATCCGCACAGCGGCGGGCTGCCGGGCGGCCATCCGCCGCTTGAGACCTTTCTCGGCTTGCCGCTGTTGCTGGGCCCACGGCTGGTGGGCATCATCGGCCTGGCCAACCGGCGTGGCGGTTATGACCAGGCGGTCATCGAGCGGCTGCAGCCGTTGCTCAGCACCTGCGCCCAGCTGATCAGCGCCATCGGCAGTGAACGGGACAAGAAGGCCGCCGCGCTGGCGCTGAAACGCAGCAACAGTTTCATGACGGCACTGGTCGAAAACATGCAGAGAGGTGTGCTGGTCGAGGATGAATTGGGCAAGATCCATGTGGTCAACCAGACGTATTGTGACCTGTTCGACAAGGCCGAGATGCCGTTGATGATCGAGGGTGAATCCGCCGCGCAGCAGTTCGAGGACAACCGGCTGTTGTTTGCCGACGCGGCGGCGTTCCTGCAGCTCCGGCACGACTGCATGGCCGGGCAGCGGGTGGTCAGCAGCGCGGAGCTGGCGCTGGCCGACGGCCGCTTCTTCGAGCAGGACTATGTGCCGGTCATCGTCGAGGACGAACAGGGCAATGTCCATCGCCGCCATCTGTGGGCCTTCCGCGATGTCAGCGAGCGCAAGCAGGTCCAGCTGCGGCTGCAGCAGGCCAAGGAGGCCGCCGAGGCCGCGGCGCTGGCCAAGAGCCAGTTCCTGGCGACGATGAGCCACGAGATCCGCACGCCGATGAACGGTGTGCTTGGCATGCTGCACCTGTTGTCCAGGAGCGAGCTCGACGACAAGCAGCGGCGCCATGTCGCCACCGCGGTCGGTTCCGGCGAGTTGCTGCTGACAGTGATCAACGACATCCTCGATTTCTCCAAGCTCGAGGCCGGCAAGGTGGAGCTGGAAACGATCCCGTTTGATCTGGTGACCTTGCTGGAACAAACGGTGGCCTTGCAGGCCAAGGGCGCCCATGAGAAGCGGCTGGAGTTGCTGACGGTCATCGATCCCGCCGTGCCGTCGCGGGTCAACGGTGACCCGACGCGGTTGCGTCAGATTCTGACCAATCTGATCAGCAATGCCATCAAGTTCACCGGGCGCGGCGAGGTGGTGGTGTATGCGCAACCGGCGCCCGGCAACCGGATCTGTTTCGGTGTCCGGGATACCGGTATCGGCATCTCCGACGAGCAGCGGCAGCGGCTGTTCCAGGCCTTCAGCCAGGTCGACAGCTCGCACACCCGCAAATACGGCGGCACCGGCCTCGGGCTGGCGATCTGCCAGCGGCTGGTCGCGACGATGGGCGGCGAGATCTCGGTGGTCAGCAGCCCGGGGGCCGGCACCGATTTCAGTTTCGAGTTACCGCTGGAGACCGCAAGCGACGACGAGGGGACCCAGATGCGGGTCTCCGCGCTGCTGTCAAGCCAGCGGGTATTGGTGGTCGATGACAATCCATACGTGCGCAATCTGCTGCGGGCCGTGTTGAAGAGCTGGCAGGTTGTGAAAATAGGAGTGGCCGAAGGGGGACGGGACGCGCTGCAGCAATTGCGTGCTGCGGCCACGGCGGGTGTGCCGTATGACATCGCATTGCTGGATGTCGTGATGCCGGACATCAACGGTCTGGAGCTGGCGCGCCGCATACGCAGCGAGCCGGCATTGAACGGGATGTTGCTGGTCATGGTCAGCGCCGTTGAGCAGCCCGGGCCGGAACCGGCCGTCAATGGCTGGTTGGCCAAGCCGTTGCGGCGTTCCGAGCTGTACAACACGCTGGTGCAATTGATTGGCGGGCAGTCGCCGGTGAGCACCGAGCTGGCGCCCGCCAGCAGCCCCGCCGGCGGCTGGTGGTTCAACGGCAGCCGGCTGCTGCTGGTCGAGGACAACCTCGTCAATCAGCAGGTGGCCAGTGAGATCCTTGGCGAGGCCGGCCTGACTGTCGAGGTCCGGGAGAACGGCGCCGAGGCGCTGCAGGCGGTGCAGCAGCACGATTATGCCGTGGTGTTGATGGACATCCAGATGCCGGTGATGGACGGGCTGGAGGCGACGCGGCAGATCCGCGCCCTCGGCGGCCGGTTTGCGACGCTGCCGATCCTCGCGATGACCGCCCATGCGCTGGATGGCGAGTCGGACAAGAGCTTCGCGGCCGGCATGAACGGTCATTTGACCAAGCCGATCGATCCCGAGGCGGTGTTCCGTGAATTGGCGCGCTGGATCACGCCGGGCGAGAAACCGCCGCAGGCCACAGCCGTCACTGCGCCGTCCGCTGTCGATGACGGTCCGCCGTCCGCGCTGCCCGGCATCGATCTTGCCGATGGCCTGGCGCGGCTGAACGGCAACTGGGCCAGCTATAAACGGATCCTGCAGGGCTTTCACAAGCAGCAGGCCGATGCGGCGGCGCGGCTCGAGCAGCAGCTGCGTGCCGGCGAGTGGGACGAGGCGACGCGGCTGGCGCATACGCTGAAGGGCAGTGGCGGCAACCTCGGCGCCACCGGGTTGTACCACAGCGCTGCGGCGCTGGAGCAGGCCTGCCGCAGGCGCGAGGTGACGGTCGGTGACGCGACCTTCGAGGCGCTGCGTGCCAGCCTGACCGAGGTCATGGCCGGCCTGCAGGCGCTGAATAATAATGCCGGTGTTGCCGCGGGCGCGGCGCGCGCTGTCGATCCGCAGACCTGGCAGACGTTGCTCGACCAGGTGCTGGAATGTCTGGACAGTGACCTGGGCCAGGCGCAGGATCGGCTGGCGGCCTTGCAGCAGCAGGTGGCCGGCAGCGGCTATGCCGCCGGGGCCGGTGAACTGGAACAGGCGCTGAACGGTTTTGATATCGACGCGGCCAAGGCGATCATCGAGCGGCTGCGCGCGGCCTGATATCAGCCGGCTGCACGACAGCGCCATGTTGGGCTTCGCGGAAACCGCTCAGCCCAACCTACGCGGGTTGTCATGCGGAGGAGAGGGTAGTAGGTTGGGCCGAGGCACGAGGCCCAACATTGCCGGGGCAGCAGTAGCAGGGCGCAATAACCAATAGGTATGGCGCGCTGCGGAATAGGGACAGTGACAAACGGTGAGGGGTATGCGGTGATGAGTGACGGCAAGAAACAGATCCTGATCGTTGACGATTCGGCCAACGACATCCAGATCCTGATGGAGAACCTGAAACAGGACTACGCGGTGCTGGTCGCGACCAGCGGCGCGCGGGCGCTGGAGCTGGCCGCGAAGACGCCTCATCCCGATGTCATCCTGATGGATGTGATGATGCCGGAGATGGACGGCTATCAGGCCTGCCGCCGGCTGAAGGACAACCCGGACACCAGAGACATCGATGTGATCTTTGTCTCGGCCCATGACAGCACCGAGGAAAAACTCGCCGGCTATGATGCCGGCGGCAGTGATTATGTCATCAAGCCGGTGCAGCCGGTCGAGCTGCTGCAGAAGATCAAGGTGGCGATCAAGAATCGCGAGACTTACCTGGCCACCGCCGCCGAAAAGACCATGGCGATGCAGGCGGCGATGACCGCGATGTCCAGCGCCGGCGAGCAGGGTGTGGTGCTCAGCTTCATGCGCCGCAGTTTCCTGGTGGACAGCGTCCAGGGCCTGGCCGATCTGATCGTCGAGGCGACCGGCAGTTATATGCTGGAGAACAGCGTGCAGCTGCGTGGCTCGCGCGAGCTGGTGCATGCCAGCAGCACCGGCATGGTGTCGCCGCTGGAGCAGGAGCTGCTGTCAAAACTGGCGACCGTCGGCCGGATCAGGGAAAACGGTGCCCGGCTGGTGCTGAATTTCGGCGCGGTGTCGCAGCTGATCAAGAACATGCCGGTGGACAATCCCGACAAATGCGGACGCTTGCGCGACCATCTGGCGATCCTGATCGAGGGCGCCGAGGCCCGGCTGCACGCGCTGGATATGGAACAGCAACTGGCCCGGCTGGTCGTGGATTCCAATCACACACTGCAACAGATCGAATCGCTGCAGAAGGAACAGAAGCAGACGGCGCTGTCGATCATGGACAATGTGATGATCCAGCTGCAGGCCTCGTTCCTCAGTTACGGTCTGACCGATGACCAGGAGGAAAAGCTGATGCAGGTGGTGCAGACCGGCATCGACAAATCGCTGGACAATTTCGAGAAGGGGATCGAGATCGACCAACAGCTGCGCGGCATCATTGAGCGGCTGCAACAGTTTTCCGGCAAGCCCGGACATCAGGGGGCTGATTAATTCGTATTATCGTCATGCCCGCCCCCGATCGGGGGCGAGGGCAGGCTCCAGCGGGCGTCCATGAATGCCTGTGATACCTGGATTCCCGCTTTCGCGGGCATGACGGCCGTGGTAATTTTTGAATTAATCAGAGTTCCCTTAATTAATCAGGTTCCAAAGAACAACACAGGGAGTGCGCCATGACGGAACGGACCTTATTATTGGTTGATGACGAGGAAAACATCCTGGCGGCGTTGACCCGGCTGTTGCGCCGCGACGGCTACCGGATCCTCAGCGCCACTGGCGGCGCGGCCGGGCTGGCGCTGCTGGCGCAGCACGAGGTCGGCGTCATCATCTCCGACCAGCGGATGCCGGAGATGAGCGGGGTCGAGTTTCTGAGTCAGGTCAAGGAGCGCCATCCCGACACGGTGCGCATCGTGCTCAGCGGCTACACCGACCTCAATTCAGTGACCGATGCCATCAACCGTGGCGCGGTCTACAAGTTTCTGACCAAGCCGTGGGATGACGAGCTGCTGCGCAAGAACGTCGGCGAGGCCTTCCACCGCTTTGAACTGAAAAAAGAGAATGCCCGGCTGACCGAAGAGCTGCGTCAGGCCAACGAACGGCTCAGCGCCGTCAACCAGGGCCTGCAGCACCAGGTGGCCGAGGAGTCGGGCAAGGCGCAGCGCCGGCTGACGGTGCTGCAGATGGAGCAGGAGATCCTCGACAACCTGCCGCTCGGCGTCATCGGCGTCGATGATCAGGGCATGCTGGTCGTCGCCAACCAGGCGGCGCAGCAGCTGCTGGGGCAGCACGGGCCACTGCTGATCGGCGATCTGGCGCAGGATGTGTTACCGGCGCCGCTGCTCGACTGCCTGGCGCGTCCGCCGGGGGACGGTGCAGCGGGCTGTACCCTGCAGACCGGCAGCACGGCGCTGCAGGTGTTGCGCAGCCGGATTGGCCGGTCATCGCAGGGGCATGGCACCGTGTTGATGCTGGTGCCGCAGGAACACAGGTAGTTTGTGATCGGTTGGGCCGAGGCACAAGGCCCAACGTTGTGGGACAGGGCGACCGGGGAATGGTCCGAATGTGGTGAGTAGGCGCGGCAGCGCCGTATCGAACCATACGCGGCTGCGCCGCTACTCAGGATGAACGGGGCCCTTCGGTATGCGGCTGTCGCCGCTACTCAGGACAGGCCCTTCGATATGCGGCCTGCGGCCGCTACTCAGGACAGGCGGTGAATGAGGCCGTTCGTGGTGAGTAGCGCTGCATAGCAGCGCGTATCGAACCATACGTGCTGCTGCGCAGCACTGCTCAGGACAAACGGTAGGGGCGGATGCTGATGATGATCTATGATGAGCAATGTTGAACACATGGGAAAGGCAGCAGGAGGCATGCAGGTGCTGACACCGGGGGACATCGAACGTGGACTGAAACGGCTGCCGGCGCTGTCGACGACGGTGACCCAGGTGCTGGGGCTGACGCAGCAGCAGGACGTCGACATCGGCAAGGTGTCGCGGGTACTGGCCCAGGATCCGGGACTGACCGCGCGCATCCTGCGGCTGGCCAACTCGCCGTTCTTCGGGCTGGCCGGACAGGTCACGTCGATCAGGCAGGCCTGCGTCGTGCTCGGCAACAATGCCGTGCGCAATCTGGCCGCGGCCATCGGCATCCGCGACTGCTTCAGTATGGGTGAGGCGTCGCGACTCGGGCCGTTGTGGCGCCAGGCGATGGAACGGGCGATCGCGGCGCAGGCGCTGGCGCAGCGCTGTCACCGCGACGGTGAGACCGCCTTCACCGCCGGCATGCTGCATGATCTGGGCACGATGGTCATGGCCTGCTGTTTCAGCGACGCGCTGCAACAGGTCGAGGCCTGGCAGGGCCTGCACCACGGGACGCGGCAGCAGGCCGAGCAGGCGGTGTTCGGCATCGATCACCGCCTGCTCGGCCTGCGGGTGGCGCAGCAGTGGGCGCTGCCGGCCGTGATCCGGCAGGCGATTGCCGGTCCGGATGACACGCAAGAGACTGCGCCGGACCCGATCGTCGATATCGTGCAGCTGGCCGCTGCGCTGTCCACCGCGCCGCTGCCGGGTGAAGACCCGCTGCAGGCACTGCCGGGGGCCAGTGTGCACCGGCTCGGGCTCGACGCCACGGCCTTGCGAACGTGGCTGGCCGATGTCGAGGCCAAACGCGCGCTGGCGGAGTTGCTGGCCTGACAGCTGCAGTGACTGACATACACGCCGTGGTCTGAATAAGCTGTCATTCCGGGCGCAGCGCTTGCTGCGACCCGGAATCCAGACGACCCGCCGTCCATGGTTCGATACGCGCTGCTACGCAGCGCTACTCACCACGAACGGCTTTCTCCCTCCGCCCTGAGTAGCGGCGTAAGCCGCATACCGAAGGGCCCCGTTCATCCTGAGTAGCGGCGCAGCCGCGTATGGTTCGATACGGCGCTCGAGCCCGTCCTGAGTAGCAGCGCTAGCTGCGTACCGAAGGGCGCCTACTCACCACATTCGGACCTCCCCGTTCATCCTGAGTAGCGCGTAGCGCGTATCGAAGGGCCTGTCCTGAGTAGCGGCACAGCCGCGTATCGAAGGGCCTACTCACCACATTCGGCCCCCCCGTTCATCCTGAGTAGCGCGCAGCGCGTATCGAAGGATCGAAGGGCCTGTCCTGAGTAGCGGCGTAAGCCGCATATCGAAGGATCCGAACCAGGGGTCACTGGCGGTCATTTTTCAGTCAGATTTCTCCGCATAACACCGCGCCGTGCTGTGTCGCGCCGGCCAGTCAATTTTCCAGCCGCAGTGCCGTTAATGAGCTATGGATATATAGTTCGATGCGGCGCAGCCGCAGCGGCAACGGGAGGAATGGCGGGTGACGGCTGAAAAGAAGCGGGTGCTGATCGTCGACGATTCGGCCAACGACATCCAGATCCTGATGGAGAACCTGAAGCAGGACTACGCGGTGCTGGCGGCGACCAGCGGCGCCAAGGCGCTGGAGCTGGCGGCGCGCAACCCGCGGCCGGATGTGATCCTGATGGATGTGATGATGCCGGGCATCGATGGCTACGAGACCTGCCGCCGGCTCAAGCAGCACCCGGAGCTGCGTGACATCGATGTGCTGTTCATCTCCGCCAACAATTCCGCCGAGGAAAAGATCATCGGCTACAAGGCCGGCGGCAGCGATTATCTGGTCAAGCCGGTGCAGTTTCCCGAGCTGCACGAGAAGCTCAAGCTGGCGATCAGGAACCGCGAGGCCCATGCCGAGTCGGCGCGCACCTACCGCAAGCTGGAAGAGGCGCAGGGGCAGCTGTTGCAGTCAGAGAAGATGGCGGCGATCGGCCAGCTGGCGGCCGGTGTTGCGCACGAGATCAACAATCCGGTCGGGTATATCACCTCAAACATCGGCGCGCTGCAGGGTTATATCGATGAGCTGTTCCGGATCCTCGAGGCCTATGAGCGTATGGAGGCCAGTATCGCCGACGGCAACCCGGCCAAGGCCGAGGTCGCGACGCTGAAGCAGCAGACCGATCTGGGCTTTCTGAAGCAGGACATCACCGATCTGCTGAAGGAATCACGCGAGGGGGTGACCCGGGTGCGGCAGATCGTCCAGGACCTGAAGGATTTCTCGCGCGTCGACGAGGCCGAATGGCAGTGGACCGACCTGCACAAGGGCATCGACAGCACGCTGAACATCGTCCACAACGAGATCAAGTACAAGGCCGAGGTGATCAAGAACTACGGCACGCTGCCCTTGGTCGAGTGCATCGCCTCGCAGATCAACCAGGTCATCATGAACCTGCTGGTCAACGCCGCGCAGGCCATCGAGCAGCGCGGCACCATCACCCTCAGCACCGGCGTCAGCGGTGACAAGGTGTGGATCAAGATCAGCGACACCGGCAAGGGCATCCCGGAGCAGAACCTGCGCAAGATCTTCGACCCGTTCTTCACCACCAAACCGGTCGGCAAGGGCACCGGCCTCGGCCTGTCGCTGTCCTATGGCATCATCGAACGCCATGCCGGCTCGATCGACGTGCACAGCGAGGTCGGCAAGGGCACGACCTTCACCATCACGCTGCCGGTGAAGCAGGCGATACCGAAGGCCGACCATTGACCAGATCATTCTTCCAGGAGCATGGACCGTGCCGACCGAGAGCCAGGACACCCTGAAATCGACGCTGCTGTTTGTTGATGACGAACAGAACATCCTGTCGTCGTTGAAGCGGCTGTTTCGCGCCACCGGCCACCAGATCCTGACCGCCGGCTCGGGCCGCGAGGCGCTGGCGCTGCTGGAGCAGCAGCCGGTTGATCTGTTGATCTCCGACATGCGGATGCCGGAGATGGACGGCGCCGAGCTGCTGGCCCAGGTGGCGCAGCGCTGGCCGCAGACGGTGCGGATATTGCTGACTGGTTATGCCGACATCGGCTCGACGATCCGCGCCGTCAATGAAGGCAGCATCTATAAATACATCAGCAAGCCGTGGGAAGACAATGACATCAGGCTGACGGTGCAGCATGCGCTGGAGGCCAAACATCTGCAGGCCGAGCGCGACCGGCTGCTGGCGCTGACACGACAGCAGAATGATCAGCTCAAGGATCTGAACGCGAATCTGGAAAAAAAGGTCGAGGAGCGGACCCGGGAGCTGCGCGCCGCGCACGAGTCGCTGCGCAAGAGTTATTTTTCATCGATCAAGACCTTCTCGAACCTGATCGGGCTGCGCGAGGGCACCGGGGCCGGCCATTCGAAGCGGGTCGCCGAAGGGGCGCAGAAGGTGGCGCTGCGGCTCGGCCTCGACAAGGAACAGATCCAGCAGATCTTCTTTGCCGCGCTGCTGCACGACATCGGCAAGATCAGCCTGCCCGATGAGCTGGCCAGAAAACCGTTCGCGGCGCTGGGGGGCGCCGAGAAGCAGGCGGTGGCGCGGCACCCGGCACTCGGTGAGGTGCTGCTGCTGGGTTTCGGCCCGCTGAACGAGGCCGCAAGGATGATCCGCAGTCACCATGAATATCTGGATGGCTCGGGATATCCGGCTGGCATCAGCGGCGAGGCGATCCCGCTTGGGGCGCGGATCCTGGCGGTGGTCAATGATTATGATGCGCTGCAACAGGGCCTGCTGGTGCCGAAGCGGCTGCTGCCGGCTGAGGCCCGTGAATACCTGATCATCAACAAGGGCCGGCTGTATGACCCGCGGGTCGTCGACGCCTTCCTTGACGACAACGTGGTGACGGAAAAGAGGGCGGTGACAATCCCGCCGATCCGGATCGGCGAGGCCGAGCTGCGGCCGGGCATGGTGCTGGCGCGCGACCTGATCACCAAGGAGGGCATCCTGGTGCTGGCCGAGGGCCATATCCTCGACCGGATGCTGATTGACAAGATCGCGCTGTTCGCCAAGTCGTCAGCAGAGCAGCTGGAGATCTATGTGCTGATGAAGCAGATCAAAGGGGTTGACGGGTAGAAAAATGGATGGCTTGGCAGCGGAGAGGGTCGATGGCGGATCTTGATGAACAGGCACACCGGCTGACGCTGAAGCTGGTCTATTACGGGCCGGCGCTGAGCGGCAAGACCACCAATCTGGTGCGGCTGCATGACCTGCTGGCGCCGGAGCTCAAGGGCGAGATGATGGTGCTGGAGACCAAAAACGACCGCACGCTGTTTTTTGACCTGCTGCCGCTCGGGCTGAGCGCGCCATCCGGCCTGCTGATCAAGCTCAGGCTGTTCACGGTACCGGGGCAGGTGGCGCATGACAGCACACGCAAGGCGGTGCTGTCGGGTGCCGACGGCGTGGTCTTTGTCGCCGATTCGCAGCGCAACCAGGCTATCAACAATGCCGGGTCATTCGAGAACCTGATCGACAATATCGGCCGGGTCGGCCAGGATCCGGCGACGCTGCCGCTGGTGGCGCAATTCAACAAGCGCGACCTGCCGGAGATCCTCAGCGAGCAGCAGATCATGGAGCAATGGCGTGGCACGCCGTGGCCGGTGCTGTTTGCCTGTGCCTTGCAGGGTCGTGGTGTCATCGAGACACTGGCCGAGCTGTTGGGCCGGGTGTATCAGGCAGTCGATCCGCGGCTGGCTCTGGGCAAGGATCATGGACTGGATCAGCAGCAGTTTATCACCGGCCTGCTCGGAGGGTCGCATGGCCAGTAATGCGCAGGACACACTGCCGCTGCCGGCCTTTGACCGCGCGCTGGAGCTGCGCGAGCTGCTGGCCGGCATCAATACAGAAAGACTGGCGGCCGCGCTGCGCCAGTTGCTGGGCGCACCGTTTGCGCTGTGCGCAGTCAACGGGGAATGCCTGGTCGGCGAGGCGCTGGACACTGCAATATGCCGCGTGCCGCTGCGCGCCGAGCTGGAGACCGTCGGTTATCTGCTGGTGCAGCAAGAGGATGACGCGCCGGCCGCCGCCACACTGATCGAGCTGCTGCTGCAGGGCGCGGCGCGTTACCAGATGGCCTCGACGCTGCATCTGCATGCCGTCAACGATGACTATGCGCGGCTGCAGGCGCAGCACAGCGCATTGCTGGAATCGGAGGCGCGCTACAAGGAGCTGGCCGCGACGCTGGAGCAGCGGGTCGCGGAGCAGCTCAGGACGATCGAGCACACCCGGCTGCAGCTGTATCAGGCGGAGAAGATGGCCGCGGTCGGGCAGCTGGCCGCCGGCGTGGCCCATGAGATCAATAATCCGATCGGTTTCATCAACAGCAATCTGGTGACGGCGCAGTCCTATGTCAGCGATCTGGCCGAGGTGGTGGAGTGCATCGCCCAGGGCGCCGCGGCGGCGGACATCAGCGCAGTGATGCAGCGCAAGGACCTGGTCTTCGTGCTCAATGATTTCCAGAAGTTATTGACCGAGAGCAGCAGCGGGGCGCAGCGGATCGCGGCCATCGTCAGGAACCTGAAGGGCTTTGCCAATATCGATGGCAGTGACGAGGAGGTCGCCGACCTCAATGGCATCGTCCGCGGTGTGTGCAATATCGTATTGCGCGAGATCACCCGCCATGCCGGGCTGCAGCTGCAACTGGCCGACGGCCTGCCGGCCACGCGCTGCCGGCCGGCGCATCTGGGCCAGGCGCTGCTGAACATGCTGTTGAACGCCGGCAAGGCGATCACCGGACAGGGCACGATCACCGTAACCACCGCGCTGGATGATGGCCGGCTGCGGCTGCAGATTGCCGACAGCGGTGTCGGCATCAGCGCCGAGGTCCTGCCGCGCATCTTTGATCCGTTCTTCACCACCGCGGATGTCGGCAGCGGTACCGGCCTCGGCCTGACGGTGAGCCGCGACATCATTACCGCGCATGGCGGCGACATCACCGTGCACAGCACGCCGGGACAGGGGACGGTGTTCACGATCCTGCTGCCGGTGCGGGACTAGGGCAATGTCATGAACCGATTCGGCTCATTGTTTTCAGACGGCGCCGCAACGCCGGGGGGGGTGCCCGGGCCCGGCAAGACCGTGCCCTATCATCTGCTGCTGGTCGATGACGAGGAGAATATCGTCAATGCGCTGCGCCGGGTGTTTCGTAACGAGAATTACCAGATCCACAGTGTCGCGAGCGGCGCGGCGGCGCTGGCACTGCTGGAGCGGCAGCCCTGCCAGTTGATGATTGCGGACTTCATGATGCCAACGATGAATGGCGTCGAGTTGTTGCGCCAGGTCCGGGACAAATATCCCGGCGTCATGCGCATCATGCTGACCGGCCAGGCCAACACCGAGGCGGTGATGGGGGCGATCAAGGATGGCGCGGTCTACAAGTTCATCCTCAAGCCGTGGAATGATGATGATCTGCGGGTGTCGGTGGCGCTGGCGCTGGAACAGCATGACCTGTTGCGGAAGAACCGGGCGCTGCGGCAGCAGAACGACAGCAAGAGCCGGGAGATCAAGGCGCTGTCAAAACTGACGGTCACCAACCGCAGTCAGCTGGCGATCCTGCTGCACCGCAAGGGCCTGCTGAATCAGCAGCAGGTGCAGCAGATCTACACCCAGCAACAGCAGCGTAAGGAGCCGGTGATCCAGCTCATTCTGAAAAGCGGCTGGGTCAGCGAACAGCAGATCCGCGAGGTGCTGAAAAAAGACCTGCTGATCGAGGAGGTCAACCTGGCGGAGATGAACATCGAGCCGGTCGTCACGGCACTGCTGCCACGGTCATTCTGCGACAAACAGCTGGTGCTGCCATTGCGGCTGGAGCAGCGGCGACTGGTACTGGTGATGGCAGACCCGATGGACCTGGGCCTGATCGACGACCTGAAGTTCTCCGCCGGCATGGAGATCCAGCCGGTGATGGCCAACATCCGTGACATCAAGGAAAAGATCGCGGCGATCCATGGCGAGACGCTGTCGTTCGAGGACCTGGAGACGGTACTGGGCGGCGATGACCCCGCGGACGGTATCGAGATTGTCATCGAGGATGATGACGATATCGGTCTCGAGGAGCTGCTGCATGGCACCGAAGAGCCGCCGGCGATCCGCCTCGCCAATGTCATCATGCTGGAGGCGGTGCGGCTTGGTGCCAGCGACATCCATATCCATCCGCGCACCAAGAGCGTCGTGGTCCGTTACCGTATCGACGGCGTGCTGCAGGACAAGATCCAGTTCCCGCACAACATCCATCTGGCGCTGGTGTCGCGGATCAAGGTGATGGCGGAGCTGGATCTGACCGAGCGGCGGCGGCCGCAGGATGGCCGCATCACCGTCAAGACGCCGCTGCGCATCATCGACCTGCGCATCAGCACCTTGCCGACGATCAACGGCGAGAAGGTGGTGATGCGGCTGCTGGACCGCAATGCCAGTGTGCAGAAGATCAGCGACCTCGGCCTGTCGGCCGAGAACATCATCAAGGTGGAGAACGTCGTCAGCAAACCGCAGGGCATCATCCTGGCCACCGGCCCGACCGGCAGCGGCAAGACCACGACGCTGTATTCGATGCTGCAGCACAACGCGACGCCGGAACGCAACTATGTGACCATCGAGGACCCGGTGGAATATTATCTCGACATGGCCGGGCAGGTGATGATCAAGGAGAAGATCGGCCTGGATTTCTCCACCGTGCTGCGCGCGATCCTGCGCCAGGACCCGGATGTCATCCTGCTGGGCGAGATCCGCGATTTCGAGACCGCCGAGGTGGCGTTTCATGCGGCGCTGACCGGTCATCTGGTGTATTCGACATTGCACACCAACTCCAGCATCGCCACCATTGCCCGGCTGCTCGATCTCGGGCTGAAACCCTATGTGCTGGCCTCGGCAATCGAGGCCATCATCGCCCAGCGGCTGGCACGCAAGATCTGCAGCAGCTGCCGCCGGCCGGTGGCGATCGCCGCCGAGCTGCGTCACAAGCTCGGCGAGCATTTCCAGGCGCCGGAGATCAAGTTCTACAAGGGGGAAGGGTGTCCGCGCTGCAACAAGAGCGGTTATGCCGGCCGCGTCGCGCTGTATGAGATCCTGATCCCCAGCGCCGAGATGAAGGAGCTGATCGCCTCGGGCGCCGGGTTTATCGAGATCGCGAAACTGGCCCAGCAACAGGGGATCACCAGCCTGATCGAGGATGCCCGCGACAAGGTCAATGCCGGGCTGACGACGGTGGAAGAGGTGCTGCGGGTGCTCGGGCCGCAGGTGGTGATGTAGGCGGCCGCTGGCGATGACAGAGCTGACCATCAACTATTGCTTTGACTTCGGCGACCGCCGCTCCAGCTTCGATGTGCGTGTGGATGCCCGCAGCCTGCTGCAGCACGCCGGCAACCAGGACACGGCGCTGCCGGAGTGGACGCGGCTGGGGTTTCACCAGTGTGCCAACTGTCCGCTCACCGCGCAGGATACGCCGTGGTGTCCGGTGGCGGTCAATCTGATGCCGCTGATCAGCGAATGCGGCGGGCTGCTGTCATACCAGCAGGCCAGGGTCGTCGTGACGACCGCGGAGCGCAGCTACAGCCGGGACACCACAGTACAGCGTGGCCTGAGCTCGCTGCTCGGACTGGTGATGGCGACCAGCGCCTGCCCGCACATGCGCTTTCTGCGGCCGATGGCGAAATTTCATCTGCCGTTCGCCTCCGAAGAGGAGACCATCTTCCGCGCCGTGTCCACCTGGTTGTTGTCGCGCTATTTCGCCGCTGACGCGGACGGCGTGCCCGCCCTCGATCTGTCCGGGCTGGGCGACAGCTATCAGGGGCTGCAGGCCGTCAACCGGGCGTTTGCCGGTCGGCTGAAGGCGGCCTGTGGCCAGGACGCGGCGGTCAATGCGGTGGTACTGCTTGATCTGTTTGCCAAGGATGTTCCGTACAGCATCGCCGATCGGCTGGCGGAACTGGGTTATCTGTTTGCGGCCGGGGCCGGCACGCAGCGTGAAGGTTGAACGGGGAGGTATGGTGTCATGACGGTGATAAACAGGTTTGGTGAGCTGCGGATACTGCTGGCCGAAGACAGCGGCATGATGCTCGATCTGATGAAACATCTGCTGGCCGGTTTCGGCTGCCGGGAGGTGCATGCGGAATTCAATGGCGAGCATGTGGCAGAGCGCTACCGCGACAAGCGCCCCGATATCGTCATGCTCGATATCAACATGCCGAAGAAGAACGGTTTTGTCGTGCTGGCGGAGATCCTGGCCATCAACCCGCAGGCCTTTGTCGTCATCGTCAGCGGTGACGGCACCGGCAAGAATGTCCAGGCCGCTCTGCAGTCCGGCGCCCGCGACTTTGTCGTCAAGCCGTACAAGGGCAGCCGGATCGAGGCGGTGCTGGACAAATATCTGGCGGCACGGCAGGCGGCAGCAGCGCCGGGCAAGGACACCGGGGGCTGAGCATGGCGATCAGCATCAGGATGCCGCATATGTTTGCCGGGCCGTTGACGATCCGGGCGCGCTTCAGCCTGTATCTGATCGCGGTGTCGGTGTTTACCTCGGTGGCACTGTCCGCGGCGTATTATGTCGTCGAAAAGCATATTGATGCCGAAAAGCTGCGCGGCTATCTGACCAGCTTTGCCGCGACCGCGGCGCTGCAGGTCGATGGCGACCTGCACAGCCGGCTGACCGAGCCCTCGCAGCAATCTGGCGCTGATTACCACCGGATCCGCGACCGCTTGCGGGCGATCATGCAGGCCAATCCCAAGCTGCATTTCATTTACACGATGCGGGTCAATGCCGCCGGGCAGATCATCTTCGTCGTCGATGGCTCGGATCCCAAAGACATCAGCAATCTGGGCGATGTCTATGATTCTGCCCCGGCATTTCTCCCGGCCGCGCTGCGCACTATCAAGGCGCCGTTCAGCGATCAGGCGCCGTATACCGACAAGTGGGGCGAGTTTATGTCGGCCTATGCGCCGATCTACCGCAGCGACGGCAGCCTGGAGGCGGTGCTGGGCATCGATATGACGGCCGAGGATGTCACGGCCTCGGAAGATCTGCTGGTCTATTCCACCGTCGCCGTCCTGACGGCGTCGCTGCTGCTGGCACTGCTGCTGGGCCGCTACATGGGGCGCCGCCTGCTGGCCCCAGTCACGAATCTGAAAAATGCGGCGGAGAAGATCAGGTCGGGTAATCTTGGCTACCGGATCGAAGAAGCGGAAAACGATGAGCTGGGAAGTGTGATCCAGGTATTCAACGACATGACGTCCAAGATCCAGGACACTTCATTGCTGCTGGAGGAGCAGGTCAGGGCGCGGACGGCGGCGCTGGAGGAGAGCGAGGCCAAGAACCGCTCGATACTGCAGACGGTCGCCGATGCCATCGTCACGATAGATGGACAAGGCATCATTGAATCCTTCAATCCGGCGGCCGAGCAGATCTTTGGCTATGCCCGCGCCGAGGTGATCGGCCGCAATGTCAGCCTGCTGATGCCGGAGCCCTATCACAGCACCCATGATGACAGCCTGCGCAACTACCTGCAGTTCGGCACGACCCATGTGCTGGGCCGGGTGCGGGAGTTCAACGGGCGAAGAAAGGATGGTGAGACCTTCCCGATCGAGATCTCCATTACCCGCACGAATATCAGCAACAAGGTGCTGTTCACCGGCGTGATCCGTGACATCACCGAGCGCCAGCGCCATGACAGCGAGCTGGAGGCCGCCAAGGTGGACGCCGAACAGGCCAACAAGGCCAAATCGGGTTTCATGTCCTCGATGAGTCATGAATTGCGCACGCCATTGAATGCCATCATGGGCTTTGCCCAGCTCTTTGAATATGCCGCTGATCTCAGCGAGGTGCACCGGGATACTGCCCGCAAGATCTACAGTGGCGGCAAACATCTGCTCGGGCTGATTGACGATATCATCGATCTGGGGCGCGTTGACAGCGGCCACCTGGCCTTGCAGATCGGGCCGGTATCATTGCCCGAGGTCATTGAGTCCTGCCATACGCTGGCTGTCCCGGTGGCCGGAAAATACCGCGTCACGCTGCATTTTGAGCTGTCCGGGTGTGATGACGCATGGGTGAGCGCCGATCCGCTGCGGCTCAAGCAGGTGCTGCTGAACCTGCTGTCCAACGCCATCAAATACAATCGTGAACAGGGCGCAGTGCATGTTTATTGCAGCCCTGCTGCGGCGGGCCGGATCAGGGTCAATGTCAGGGATACCGGCAATGGCATCAGCGCGCAGCAGCAGACCCAGCTGTTTCAGCCCTTTAACAGGATGGGCAAGGAGCGCAGCAACATCGAGGGGACCGGCATCGGCCTGGTGCTGACCAAGCGGCTGGTCGAGAGCATGGGCGGACAGCTGGGGCTGGTCAGTACTGTCGGTGAGGGGACGACCTTCTGGGTGGAACTGCCGCACTGCCCGCCGGGCGCCGTGCGGGCGGCCGCCCGGCCAGCGGCGGGGGCAGTGGCCCCGCTGTCCCGGTTGTCCGGCACGGTGCTGGTGGCGGAAGACAACCTGCTGAACCAGCAGCTGATCAGTCACCAGATGAATACGCTGGGGTGCGAGGCAGAGATTGTTGCCAATGGCAAACAGGCGCTGCAGGCCTGGCAGGCCGGTCATTATGATGTCATCCTGACCGATTGCAATATGCCGGAGATGGATGGTTACACACTGGCAGCGGCCATTCGCGACATCGAGCGTACGCAGGGCGGGCATGTCCCGATCGTTGCCATCACCGCCAATGCCTTGAGTGGCGAGGCCGAGCGTTGCCTGGCCTCCGGCATGGATGATTATCTTGCCAAGCCGATCGACATCCAGCAGTTGGGCAGCGTGCTGGCCCGCTGGCTGTCGCAGGCATCAGGTGCCGCACCCGCAGCAGCGGTCAGTGCGGCACCGCCGGCGCCACCTGCAGAGACTCCGGTCGCAAACGCTGCAGAGCAGCTGGTGGATCAGGCCACACTGCAGGAGTTTGTCGGGGATGATCCCGCGACCCAGCGCCATTTCATTGAGCTGTTCCTGCAGACGGTGCGGGAATGTATCGACGGGATACATCAGGGTCACAGCAGCGATGATTCGCAACAGATGGCCTCGGCGGCCCATCAGCTCAAATCAGCTGCCAGGTTGGTCGGGGCAGCGGAGCTGGCAGAGATCTGCCAGGCGCTGGAGACCGCCTGCAAGGAAGGTATCTGGCAACAGATTGATGGCCAGATAGCGGCGCTGGAAGGATTATTGAAACCTTTGTAAGAGATCGTAGCCTGGATTGAGCGGTGTGTGCGACGCCCGGGGATGTCAACGGGTGTGGACGTTGGGCCTCATTGCATTCGGCCCAACCTACCGTCTGGAGACCGCCGGCAAGGAGAGAAATCGTATATGGGTTGAGCGCAGTTGCGAAACCCGGGGATGTCAATGGGTGTGGGTGTTACGTCAGGCCTGTGGTGTGTCGAGCAGCTGTCGGAGTGCGGTGATCAGTTTATCGCCGTGGAACGGCTTGATGATCCAGCCGGTGGCGCCGGAACTCCGGCCTTGATCCTTGCGTTCTTCCCTGGCTTCGGTGGTCAGCATCAGTATCGGCGTGGCCTTGTAGAGGGCCCGGTTCCGGATCTGCTTCAGGAAGGTCAGACCGTCCATCACCGGCATGTTGATATCAGCGATGATGGCGTCATAGCCGCCAGCGTCGGCCTTGGCCAGGCCGTCCTGGCCATCGCTCGCCTCGGTGATCGCAAACCCGGCATTTTCGAGGACAAGCCGCAGCGTCAGCCGCATCGTTTCACAGTCATCAATCACTAAAATCCTTTTCATCTTGTCGCCCCGCCCGTATAACCATTTGATCTGTAAAACCTGACATCCAATTTATCGGCACCCACCCGGTATGGCATGAGGAAGATGATAGACGGTCATCAGAGGCGGGAATGGTACGTCCCGGGTGCGGGCCCGAAGCGCGTTCGTTTCTGATATGGGCATGAATACTATGTAAATAATTCCACGGCTTGGGCGATAATTAATGCTGGCGGCGTTGTGTGTCGCAGCGAACCCTGGCATGGAGACATCCTGTACATATGAAGCGATTATCAGTGCTGATCATTGATGAATCGCGCTCACGGACCGAGGCGATCAGCGATACGATACTCCAGCGTTATCCGGAATGGCGCATCATCCGCGCGGTTTCGCTGAAGGAGGCGTTATACGAGCTGAGTAACCAGAGCTGGAATATCATCCTGTGCCAGGCCGAACAGCTGGCCGAGCTGAACACCTTTGCGCCGCTGTCGAAGATGGCGGCAAAATCAACCTATATCTTTGCTCTGGTAAAAACAGTCACAGAACGCGGCCTCATGCATGCGCTGCATGTCGGCGCGGTGGATGTCGTGTCCGACGAAGCCATTATTCTGCTGGCAAAGATTGGTAATGTGGTTAAGGAAATCAGTTTGCAACGACAGTTGGAGCTTCTGACGCGAAAAAACAAGGCACCGGCTGTCAGCGACCGCATCGCGTCATCCGCTCCGGTCACCAGCGAGGTACGGAGCAGGCCGCAGGCCGCGGCGGATGCCCGGGACAAGCGGGCAGGTGGCGAGCAAGAGATCCCGGCCGCAGATCTGTTGCTTCACGATGCTGTACAGGATAATCAATGGGCCGGGATGCTGAGCCTGGAGCCATTCCTGAGGTTTGTACACCAGGCGATTGATGAACCCGGCAGTAGAAAGCTGGCCATCCTGAGTTTGATCATTGAAGACACGGCGTCCATCGTCGAGGCCCATGGTGTCCAGGGTTATCAGCGGCTGAAGAAATTGCTGCTGCAGCGACTCAGGGGTGCTGACCTGTCACTGCTGGCTGTCACCGAGGTGGATGAAGGACAGGTCGTCGCACTGGCCGCTGATCCGGGTGGTGAGGGCCTGATCGGTGTGGCCGGCCAGGTCATGGCTCAAGTGACGGCGGCGCTGCCGATCGGGGTCCGTGGCGGTCTGCTGCCATCGATGGCATTGGGTGTCAGGCTGATACGACCGGATGCTGAAACATTACGCCGGGATGTGGACCTGCGCCGGGTGATCGCCGAGGCACATGTCGCGGCACGGCGGGCGCTGGCCGGCAAGGCCGGGGCCATCCATGTCTACGATCCGGCGACTGATGCTGGCGAGCATGGCGCGGCAGATGCCGGGGAGCAGATCAAGACAGTGTTGATAGATGCGCTGAAAAATAACCGTTTCAGGATGCGGTTGCAGCCGATAGCCAGCAGCGCGGTGGCAGATACCTTCAGCGATTATGAAGTATTGTTGCGTTTGACCGGCGAAGATAATGCGGAGATCTCCCCTGCACATTTCATTCCGGTGGCGGAGCAGCTGCGGATGATGCACGACATCGATCGCTGGGTTGTCGTACGTGCGCTCGAGTATATTCATCAGAACATGTTTATCAGTACCGGGGCAAGGTTGTTCGTCAAGATATCCTGTCAATCCATCCTGGATGACACGTTTATGCCCTGGCTGGTCGACTATCTGAGGATATCGAAGACACGCAAGATCAATATCGTGTTCCAGATTCGGGAACGGGACGCTGTTTCTCATCCGGAGCAAGTGACAAAAATTGTGGATATGTTGCGCAAGTTGAGCTGTTTGACGTTGATCGAGAACTTCGGTGTGCATGACAACCCGGCGGCCCTGTTAAAATCGATCCCGGTGGATTATGTCAAGTTCGACAGGTCGCTGATTCATAATATTGCCATCGATCCTGGAAGGCTCGCGAAATTGCTCGACTGTGCCAGGATCGCTCGCGAGTCTGGCAAGAAGCTGATTGTCCCCTTTGTGCAGGATGCAGAAACCTACAGCCTGTTATGGAAGAATGGCTTTGATTATATCTATGGGAATTTTGTGCAGCGGCCAGATAATGCAGTGAACTGACAAGCTGTTGCATAGGCCCGTCCACGGCACACAACCCGCAAAATCTCCTTGACTGTCATTCCGGGTGCAGCCACGCTGCGACCCGGAATCCATATTTGATAGACCAGAGACTCAATGATGAATTCCCGCTGCAGCCTGCCCTCGACCCAATCGGGGGGCGGGAATGGCGGCCGCGGTAATTTTTGAATTAAGGAACCTCTGATCAATTCAGAGGTTCCTGCGGCACACGGATGTGCCGCCACTACCATGACAGTAGGTCATGGTAGTGAAGGAAAGTGAAAACCACGTTTTCCGCTTTCCGTGCTCTGAGAATTCCAGGATGGAATTATTCAGAGCTTCCTTAATCAGGGTTTCCTTAAGCAGAGCTTAATCCGACGCTCTGACACAGGGGTTTCCGGGGTATATCCCCGGAAACCTATCTCGTACCATCCTTCAGTCTGGTAAATTATCAAGCGTCCAGCCATGCAGTCATAGGGCCAGCCGGCAGCCCGCTGTCCGGCGCGGTGTGATTTGTTTTTGTGGCGGCGCTCACGGGTGTCGCGACGCAAGGCTTGCCTGTCCAGTCATCAACGAGCACCTACTGCCCATGAAGATACAAGAGAGATGGATCATAAGTCTGATATTGGCCGCGCTGCTCACCGGCTGTGGTGGCGGATCGTCCAGTCATGATGATGGACAACGCGACACCACCCCGCTGACAGTGACAGGCATCACGCCGCCAGACGGTGCAACGGATATCGCGATCAGCACCACGGTGTCGGCGAACTTCTCCCGGGCGGTCAAGTGTTCTGCCATCACCCTGGCCAATGTCGTACTGGCCGCTGATGCTGGCGCGGTGGCAGGGACGATCGCCTGCTCGGGCAGCAGCGCCACCTTCACGCCGGCGCGCCCGCTGGACTACAGCACCCGCTATACGCTGACGGTCAGCGCCGATGTCCGGGACAGTGATGACAGAGGCATGGATTACGCCTTTTCTTCCGGCTTCATGACGGCGGCGGTCCCGCCGCCGGCCAGCTATTCGATCGCGGGTGCGGTGAACGGGCTGACCAGCGGCAAGACCGTCACGTTACGCAATAACGGCGGCAATGATGTCACGGTCGTCGACAATGGCGGCTTTGCCTTCAGCAAGCCTGTTGCCAGCGGTGGCGCGTACAATGTCACGATCGAGATCCAGCCGGAGCGGCAGACCTGTACCGTGACCAACGGCTCCGGGGTCGTTGCGGCTGCGATTGTCGGTGATATCACCGTGACCTGCATCACCAACAGCTACCCGGTGGGGGGCGCCGTCACCGGACTGGGCGACGGCTGGAATGTTGTGCTGCAAAACAACGGCGCTGATGACCTGATGATCCCGGGCAATGGCCGTTTCTCCTTCAGCAAGCCGGTAGATAGCGGGACGGATTACCATATTGCAGTGCGCACCCAGCCGGAGGGGCAGACCTGCACGGTCAGCAATGCGGCCGGCACCGTGGATGCCGTCGGCATCAGCGATATTACGGTGAGCTGTGTCACGCACACCTATACCATCGGTGGCGCAGTGTCGGGCCTGGGTGTCGGCAAACAGGCCCTCTTGCGGAATAACGGAACCGATGAGCTTGTCATTGCCGCCGATGGCAGTTTTGATTTTTCCAGACTTATCAGCTACGGCGATACGTTTGATGCCACGGTACTGACCCAGCCGGCCGGGCAGAGCTGTACCGTGAATAATGGTTCGGGGATCGGCAAGGGTTTGAATTTCCATCTCACTGCCATCAGCGTGGTATGTGTCGATATCCCGCTGCCGAGGTCGCAGGCCAATTCCGGTTCGGTGACGCTGAGCTGGGGCGCGACCAACGCGGCCCGCTATAATCTGTATTATTCCACCGCGCCGGGCTGTGACCCGCACAACTATGCCTCGTGTCTGGGCGGCATGATGAAGACCGGCGTCTCATCGCCGTATCTGCTGACCGGGTTGAGCAATGGCCAGCCGTACTGGTTCAGGGTCGAAGCGGTCGTCAGTGGCGGGTCGGCGATCTCTGCCGAGATCGGCGCACGCCCTGACCGGCTGGTGACCAACAAGGATGTCCGCGCCATCGTTGCCGATGCGAACGGCATGACCTATCTCGGCGGTAATTTCACCCATATCGGTGTGCGCAGCGGCGGCGGGGTGCCGATCGATGCCATGAATGGTGATATCGGCGCCTTCCCGCTGGTGAACGGGACCGTCAACGCCGTGGCGGCCGATGGCAGCGGCGGCTGGTATATCGGCGGGACGTTCACGGCGGCGGGAGGCGTAGTTCGCAACAATCTGGCCCATGTGCTGGCCAATGGCGCGCTGGATATGTCGTGGAATCCGAATGCCAACGGTGTGGTGTTTGCGCTCGCGGTCTCGGGCAATACCGTGTATGCGGGCGGCGCATTCACCACAATAGGCGGAGTGGCACGCAGCAACATCGCTGCGCTCGATAGTGCCGGCTTGGCCACTCCCTGGGCACCTAATGCCAATGCCGCCGTCTACGCCCTCGCGGTGTCCGGCGCCACCGTGTATGCCGGCGGGGCATTTACCAGCATAGGCGGCGCAGCCTATGCCGGACTTGCTGCGCTTGATAATGCCGGGGCCCCGATATGGGGGCCGACTATCAGTGGCGGCAACATCAACACCACGCCGGCGGTCTATGCGCTGGCGGTCTCGGCTAATATCGTGTACGCAGGTGGCAATTTTACATCGGTGGATGTTGTTGGCCGCAGCCGCCTGGCCGCCTTCGACATTACCGCAGGGACGCTGCTCGGATGGAACCCTGGGGCCGACAACACAGTGTCGGCGCTGGCCGTCGCTGCAGGACGGGTCTATGCCGGCGGCTACTTCGCCAATGCCGGTGGCAGTCCGCGCAATCATCTCGCCGCCTTCAATGCCGGCACCGGTGCACTGGATACAGGCTGGGATCCGAATGCGGTCGGCATTATCGGCTCCAATCCGGCCGTCAACGCACTCGCGATATCGGGTGGAACGGTGTATGTGGGCGGCAACTTCACGACGCTGCAAAATGTGGAGCGCAATTATCTCGCAGCGGTCGATGCGGGCAGCGGAGCGCTGACAACGTGGTACCCGAATGCCAACGCCGCTGTCTACGCCCTTGCGGTCGCGGGCAACACACTGTATGCAGGGGGCGGTTTCACGGCCGTCCGTGGTGTGACGCGAAATCGCCTGGCGGCGCTCAACAGCAATCACGGGATCGTCACGGCCTGGGATCCGAATGCCGGCAGCACCGTCCATGCGCTCGCGCTGTCAAATGGCAGGGTGTACGCCGGGGGCGCCTTCACGTTCATGAGTGGCGCCCCCTACAATCGTCTGGCGGCGATCGATGCCGTCAGCGGTGCGCCGGATGCGGCGTGGAATCCGGACGCCAATGGAACTGTTTTTGCGCTCACTGCCTTGGGCGGCAGGGTGTACGCGGGCGGGATGTTTACGTCTGTGAGCGGTGTGCCGCGCAGCTACCTGGCCGCAGTTGATACCGCCACCGGCACACTGGATTCGGCCTGGAGCCCGTCCGCCAGTAATCATGTCTACACGCTTGCTGCATCGGGCGCGACGGTGTACGCCGGTGGAAACTTCACAACGATTAATGGCGATCCATCGTACCAGCGCCTGGTTGCCCTCGATGCATTCAATGGAGCGCCGACCCCCGGCTGGGGGATCTACGGGGCCAATGCTGCTGTCAACACCTTGGTGATCTCGGGTAGCACCGTTTACGCCGGTGGTGTTTTCACCAACATCGGTGGCCTGACTCGCCAATACCTCGCAGCGCTCGATTTGGCCCGCGGCAACACGATTACAACTTGGAGCCCGGTTGCCAACGGCGCCGTCAATGCGCTCGCCGTCTCAGGCGGTGCCGTATATGCAGGCGGGGCCTTTACAGCGATCGGCGGTGTGACGCGCAGTCACCTGGCCGCTGTCGATGCCGCCGGGGCGCTCACATCCTGGGACCCGGATGCCAACAATACCGTCAATGCGCTCGCGGTCGTCGGTAATGCGGTGTATGCCGGCGGCCTCTTCACCGCCGTTGGGGGTGAGCCGGTCCCGGGGCTGGCGCTGCTTCCTCCGTGAGCAGGCAGGCTGCTGGGGAGGCCCTGCTGCCAGGCCGTTATTATTTCTCTGACACCCTTTGTCACATACCGGAATTTGCTATCATCCCGGGCTCATAGTGATGAATTAAGGTTGGCTGGATTATGGCAACACTACTGCTCGAACTCGTACTGATGCTGGTCGTCATCCTGGTGGCGGCTGAGATATTTACCAACGCCCTGGAACACCTGGGCGAACGGCTGAAGATCTCGGAGGGGGTGACCGGATCGCTGTTTGCCGCTGTCGGCACCGCGTTGCCGGAGACGCTGGTGCCGGTGCTGGCGATCTTTGCCGGCACCACCAATGCCCAGGTCAATGAGGAGATCGGTGTCGGCGCGATCCTCGGGGCGCCACTGATGTTGTCGACCTTGTCGACCTGTCTGATGGCGGTGGCAATATTGCGCCGGCGTGGCGTCTCGGGGCTGGTGGTGCCGGAGCGCAGCGGTTTCGTCCGTGATCTGAATTTCTTCCTGCTGGCCTTCACGCTGGCGGCGATCGCGATGTATATCCCGCCGGAGGCGCGTTATCTGCGCGGCGCCCTGAGTTTTGGCCTGGTGCTGACCTATTTCGTCTATATCCTGATGACGCTGCATGCCTCGGAAAAGCTGGTCCAGGACGGTCATGGCACGGAGGCCGACGAGAAGATGTTATTGTCGCGCCTCGGCCTGCCGACCACCATGCTGACGATACTGTTGCAACTGACGCTCGGTCTGGTGTTGCTGGTCATGGGCGCCAAGGGCTTTATCCACGGCATCGAAGGGGTGTCGCATCTGCTTGGCATCTCGGTGCTGTTGCTGTCGCTGCTGATCATCCCGATCGCGACCGAACTGCCGGAGAAGGTCAACAGCATCCTGTGGATCCGCCGCGGCAAGGATACGCTGGCCTTTGGCAACATCACCGGTGCCATGGTCTTTCAGGGCACCTTGTTGCCGGCGATCGGCATCATGCTGACACCGTGGGAGCCACGGATCGAGGTCCTGACCGGCGTGGTGATCACATTGCTGGCGGCCGGCTGGCTGCGGTTGCAGGCCCGGGCCCATGGCCTGCCGGTGTGGGCGCTGCTGTGTAATGGCGTGTTGTACGTGACCTATCTGACGATCACATTGGCCGGTTGAACTGTCTGGCAGACTTCAGTGTGCCGTAACGGGATATGAAGAGGGAACATGATGCGTGGCCTATGGTGCGGTCTGATGATGGGCGTGGTGGTGCTGTCACTGCTGGCCTGCAGCAAGGAACAGGCCGGTGGCAAGAAGGACGGTGGCGGGATGCGCGCCTCGCCAGTGACCGTGGTCACGGCGCAGCTGATGGTGATGGAGGCCGTGCAGCAGGCGATCGGCCAGGTCGACTCGCAGAGCACGCCGCAGATCACCGCCGAGGTCGCCGGCCAGGTGGACCAGGTGCTGGTGGACATTGGCAGCAAGGTCAAGGTGGGCCAGACGCTGGCGATGCTGGAGAACAAGGATCAAAAGCTGGCGCTGAAGGCCAGTGACGCCGAGCTGCGCCGTCTGCAGTCACAGGCCGACAACCAGCAGCGCACCTTGAAACGACTGGAATCGTTGCAGGCGCAGGGCTTTGTCACCGGCAGCCAGGTCGACGAGGCCTCGACAGTGCTGTCATCACTGAACGAGCAGCGGGCGGCGGCCGCCGCCCAGCTCGATATCGCCCGGCGCAATCTCGACAAGACCCGCATCACCTCGCCGGTGGCCGGCATGATCCAGGGCCGGCTGGTGTCGGCCGGGGATTATGTCAGCGTTGGCAAGCCGCTGTTCCTGATCGTCGGCAGCCTGCCGACCCGTGTCCACCTGCCGTTTCCGGAGACGCTGGCCGCCAGTCTGCAGCTGGGGCAGCCGGTCAGGATGCGCAGCCCGGTCGATCCCGACCGTTCCTATACCGGACAGATCACCGATATCCGGCCGATGATCACCGCCAGCAACCGCGCGCTGGATGTCATCGTCGACAGCCCGGAATCCCTGGGCTGGCCGGCCGGCGCCAGCGTCACTGCCGAGGTCGTGACGGCGGTGCACAACGATGCCGTGGTGGTGCCCGAGCAGTGTCTGGTGCAGCGACCGGATGGCGTGGTTGTCTATATCGCCAGCGGCGGCAAGGCAGTGGCACGGCTGGTCAGCACTGGCCTGCATCAGCAGGGCAAGGTCGAGATCCTCAGCGGCGTCACGCAGGGCGAGGCCGTGGTGCTGGATGGCGCCGGTTTCCTGACCGACGGTGCGCCGATCCAGGTCAAGCAGCCGTAACCGGGGGACGGCGATGACGCTGCCAGAATTATCGATCAAGCGCCATGTGCTGGCATGGATGTTGAGCGGCGTGCTGGTGCTGTTCGGCCTGATTGCCTATCTGCGCATCGGCATGGACCGTTTCCCGCAGGTGGAATTCCCGTTTGTCTCGGTGACGACGACGCTGAAGGGCGGCAACCCCGACATCATTGATGCCAGCGTCACCAGTATCATCGAATCGGCCATCAACTCGGTGCCGGGTATCAAGAGTGTCCAGTCCTCGTCATCGCCGGGGGTGTCGGTGGTCGGCATCGAGTTCGAGCTCGGCAAGGATCTCGATGTCGCCTTCAATGAGGTACAGGCCAAGATCAACCAGAGTGTGCGCCTGTTGCCGGAAGACGCCGATGTGCCGGTGGTGTCGAAGATGGAGACCGGCGCCTCACCGGTGCTGTGGCTGTCGCTGCAGGGCGACCGCACCTTGCAACAGCTGAACCTGTATGCGCGCAATGTCGTCAAGAAGCGGCTGGAGAACATCGACGGCGTGGGCGGCATCATCATCGGCGGCGAGCGGCGGCGCCAGATCCGCGTCAATCTCGACATCAATCGCATGGCGGCGCTCGACATCGCGCCGCAGGATCTGCAGCGCGCCTTCGCCGAGGGACATGTCAAGCTGCCGGGCGGTTTTCTGGTCGGCAAGCAGGTCGAGACCATCCTGAATCTCGATGCCGAGGCCCATGACCTCGATGCCTTGCGTCATCTGGTCGTGACCTACCGTGCCGGGGCGCCGATCCTGCTGCAGGATGTGGCGCAGATCGTCGATGGCCTGGCCGATTTCCGCCAGGTGGCACGTTTCAATGGCGCACCGACCGTCGGTCTTGGTGTGGTCATGGTGCGCGATGCCAATGCCGTGGCGATGATCGACGCGGTCTACCAGCGTCTCGACAGCGAGATCATCCCGCAGCTGCCGCCGGGCATGAAGATCACCGTGTCATCCGATAACTCCATCTTCATCCGCGAGATGGTGGCGACCTTGAAGGAACACATCGTCGAGGCCACGGTGCTGGCGGCGCTGGTGGTGTTCCTGTTCCTGAAGAGCCTGCGCTCGATGCTGATCATTGCCGTGGCGATCCCGGTGTCATTGCTGGCGGCGGTCGCGGCGATGTATTTCTCGGGCTACACCTTCAACACCATGACCCTGCTGGCGCTGCTGCTGCTGATCGGCGTCGTCGTCGACGATGCGATCGTGGTGCTGGAGAACATCTTTCGCCATCGCCAGTACCTCGACCCCGACCCGCAAAGCGCGGCCATCAACGGTTCGCGGCAGGTGGTGTTCGCGGTACTGGCCTCGACGCTGACGCTGGTGTCGATCTTTGCCCCGGTGATCTTCATGCAGGGCATCATCGGAAGATTTTTCGAATCCTTCGCCGTGGTCGTGACGGTCGGGGTGCTGACGTCGTGGTTTGTCGCGATGAGCCTGACGCCGATGCTGTGCTCGCGTTATCTGCAGGTGGCGCCGCGCCACGGGCCGGTCTACCGTTTTCTTGATGAGGCGTTCCGCCGGCTCGATGAGTCCTATCGCCGGGCGCTGGCGTGGAGCCTCGACCACCGCTGGCAGGTGGTGCTGACGGCGCTGGCCATCGTGCTGTCCAGCGGCCTGTTCTTTGCCAAGGTCGGCAAGGGGTTTGTGCCCGAGGAAGACGAGGGCCGCTTTATGGTGTTCATCAAGACACCGCTGGGCTCGAATATCGATTATACCGAGGGGCGGTTGCATCTGGTCGAACAGAAGCTGGCGGGTCATCGCGAGATCAGGAGCTATTTCACCGCCATCGGCCTCGGCCAGGCCGGGCAGGTCAATCAGGGCATCGCCTTCGTCCGGCTGGTCGGCAAGGACCAGCGCACGCTGAAACAATTCGAGATCATGGCGGCGCTGCGCGATGAGCTGGCGACGATCCCGGGCGTCCGCGCCTTTCCCGGCAAGGTGCCGATCGTCGGCGGTCAGCGCGGTGAGCCGCTGCAGTTCAGCATCACCGGGCCGGAGCTGAACCGGGTCGGCGCGCTGGCCGAGCAGATGAAGGGCAGGCTGGCGACGCTGCCGGAACTGGGGCGCGTCGACCTCGATCTGCAGCTGAACCTGCCGCAGCTCGACCTGCACATCGACCGGGTGCGCGCCGCGTCGCTGGGGCTGACGCCGCAGGATATCGCCTATGCGGTCAGTCTGCTTGGCGGCGGCGTCAATGTTGCACGTTATAACGATGTCCCCGGCGATGGTGAACGTTATGAGATCAGGTTGCGCGCCAGTGAGGAGCAGCTGCAGATGGTGAGCGATTTCTCGCGGATCTTCCTGCGTGGCCGTGACGGCCAGCGGGTGCGGCTCGATTCGGTGGCCGAGCTGACCTCCAGCACCGGGCCGGCGATCATTGCCCGCAAGGATCTGCGTTATGCGGCCAACTTCTTCTCGACCCCGACGATGCCGCTCGGCGAGGCGGCCGCCAAGGTCCGGCAGCTCGGCGCTGAGCTGCTGCCGCTGGGTTATGAACTGAAGACGGCCGGCGAGGCCGAGGAGATGGCCAAGACTGCTGGTTACATGATGTTTGCCTTTGGCATGGCGCTGCTGCTGCTGTATATGGTGCTGGCCAGTCAGTTCAATTCGTTCATGCAGCCGCTGATCATCATGGTGGCGCAGCCGCTGGCGATCATCGGCGGCGTCGTCGCGTTATACGTCACCGGCAACACGCTGAACATCTATTCGATGATCGGCATGGTGCTGCTGGTCGGGCTGGTGGCGAAGAACTCGATCCTGCTCGTCGATATGACCAATCAGCTGCGCGCCGACGGCCACGGGGTTAGGCAGGCCCTGCTCGAGGCCTGTCCGATCCGCATGCGGCCGGTGCTGATGACATCGTTGACCATCATCCTGGCGATGTTGCCGGCCGCGATCGGCGCCGGTGCCGGCGCCGAGAGCAATATGCCGCTGTCGATCACCGTCATCGGCGGCATGGTGACCTCCACCTTGCTGACGCTGGTGGTGGTGCCGGCGGTGTATTCGTTACTCGATGATGGCCTGATGCGCTGGCAGCGTTTTCTTGCGCGGCGCCACGCGCACGCCGGGGGATAACGCCCGTATGCACCGTCATTCCGGACGCCGCTTGCCGCGGCGATCCGGAATCCAGCCTTGCGCCGCCTCAATCGGCTACCGAGATCGTGGGGTCCAGCATCGATGTAGGGCAATAAGCGCAGCGAATTGCACCGGAGGTGCGGCATCCATGCGGCGCAATGCCCGTTGGTTATTTCCCTGCTCGCGGGTTGGATTTTCAAGAGCGACTTCCCCGTTCGTCCTGAGCAGTGCTGCGTCGCAGCACGTATCGAAGGACCGTCCATGGTTCGATACGGCGCTCTGCGCCTACTCACCACGAACGGTTTTCTTCCGCCCCGCTCGTCCTGAGCAGCCTTTTCGACGCCCCCTTTCCCATTTATGGGGGAGGGGTTGGGGGAGGGCAATGGCGGTTGGTTATTGCCCTACCCATTGCGGCTGGTGGTGAGGCGCCAAGGGCGCAAGGTGGCACCCTGCTACCGGCATGCGGCAAAGATATCCAGCCCCCGATCATAGGCCGTGGTCTCGACCTGCATCATGCCGAGCACGGTATGAAAGAAATTATCATGGGAATAGGACTGGGTGGCGACCCGCTGCGTGCAGCGGCTGTTGATGCCGGTATCACGCAGCAAGTTTGGCGACAGCCAGGCCAGCATCGGCACCTGTTTCTGCGCTGCGGGCGCGATGGCATAGGGCGTGCCGTGCAGATACAGGCCGTATTCGCCCAGCGATTCACCATGGTCCGAGACATACAATAGCGCGCTGTTGAGCGGGTGGTTGTCGGTCTTCAGCATGGTAATGATGCTGGCCAGTATCTGGTCGGTGTAGGCGATGCTGTTGTCATAGGCGTTGATGATTTCCTGCTGTGAGCACTGCTTCAATTCCTGGTGCTGGCAGTCAGGGAGGAAGCGCGCCGCCGCGGGCGGATAGCGCAGGAAATAACCCGGGCCATGGCTGCCGCGCTGATGCAGCACCAGCACGGTGTTTTCCTTGATGGCGGCGATCCGCTCCGGCAGACGATGCAGCAGCATCTCATCCAGACAGCTGTCGTGCTGACACAGCGTGCGGTCGCCGAGGCTGGGCATATCTTCCTGGGCGACGCGGGCGCATACCCCTTCGCAATCATTGGTGTTGATCCGCCACTGCACAGCGATGCCGGCATGGGACAGCACATCGAGCAGGTTCTGCCGGTTGGCGGCCGCTGCAGCCGAGTAGTGGTCGCGGGTCAGGTTCGAGAACATGCACGGCAGCGAGATCGCGGTCGAGGTGCCGCAGGCGCTGACATCCGGAAAGTTGAGCAGTCCCGCGCGGGCCAGCTGCGGTGTCGTGTCGCGGCTATAGCCATTGAGCCCGAAATGATCGGCGCGCGCCGATTCGCCGATGACCACGACCAGCAAGGTGGGCGTTGGCTGGTGCTGCGCATTTGCTGCCAGATGGGCATCCTGCCCAATGGCCAGCAGCTCGCCGTTGATATGGGACTGTTCGTTCAGATAGCGGTCGGCGGCGAACGCGACATTGACCGGCGTCAGCAGCGGATGATTCTGGCGGACCCGGGCAAAATCCTGCTGATAGAGATAGACGATGGCGCCGATGATGAGCAGCGATGCCGTTGACACCATCAGCTTGCTCAGTGCCTCGCGCGGCCACGGCCGCCAGGCGATCGGCCAGCGCGCCACCACGGTGGCCGGCAGCACGCCCAGCACCAGCACACTCAGCAGCAGTTGTGGACCCAGCAGTTCGCTGACCTCGCCCGGGGTCGTGCGCATGATATTGCGCATCATGTCGACGTCGATGTGGACGCCGTATTGCTGGATGAAATGGGTGGCAACCGCGGAGACCAGCAGCAGGATGACGATGAGCGGTTTGCCGATCCAGCGCCAGGCCAGCAGCGTCAGCACCAGGTTGAAATAGGCCCACAGCGCGATCCCGGCTGCGAACAGGAACGGCAGCCGCTGGGCGGTCAGGCCGGCGTCGGCCTCGATCAGCGCAGCCCAGAACGGCAGATTGCACGCCAGCAGCAGCCACAACGAGGTCAGCAGGACCGGGATGGTAGAGGGTAAAGGCCGTAGCTGCATGGAGGGTCAAGGGGTTCCGGGTAGGGCGCTGGTCGCAAAATATAACTGTTAAGGAACCTCTGATCAATTCAGAGGTTCCTGCGGCCCACGGATGTGCCGCCACTACCATGACAGCAGGTCATGGTAGTGAAGGAAAGTGAAAACCACGTTTTCCGCTTTCCGTGCCCTGAGAATTCCAGGATGGAATTATTCAGAGCTTCATTAAGCAAGAGCGCTGATCTCAACGCAGGCCCTATTCTCCCGATTGAGTGCCTGTTCGATTTCTGTGCTGTGTTCCAGCAGAATGTTAAGGACAACCGTTTTGGACTGGTTGGGGATTTTCAGCCAAACCACGTGTGGAGGATGGCCTTCAATCAGTGACCGCTCATGAAAGTCAGAATCGCAGCTGACGATCACAAACCCGTTGTCTTTTGCGTATTGCCAGATTTCAAGGTCGCTGGCGCGTTCGAGTCCCAGCAGGGCAACGTGTGATGAGTCGGGGAAGGTTGTTTGGAGCAGCGGGACAATACGCCTCGACAGATTTTCGTCGAGCAGCAACTTCATTATACCGCCAGGGTATAGAGGTTATGCTCGCGGTCAGCCGCATAGGCGAGGCAGGCGCGGATGTCGGCAACCTCAAGTTCCGGGAAGTCGCCCAGGATGTCCGCCTCGTTCATGCCTTCGGCAAGCATCTCCAATACATCATAAACACTGATGCGCAGGCCGCGGATGCAAGGACGCCCACCGCGCTTGCCCGATTCAAGTGTGATGCGTTGTTGAGGCGAGTTTTGTTCCATAGCTGAACTATAGAGGACATAACGAGTTTGTTCAACGGCGGCGCATGCCGGTTATGGCCAACGCGGCGCACCCATCCGGGTTTTCCTTTTCGGTGACCGGCTTGCAGTAGAAAACTCGGGGTTGTTGCCTTTCTGTCTGATGGTGGACGGTTTGCGCTACCACTGCCCGTGCGGCCCCTCCACGTGTATTCAGTGGCGCGCTAATCCTTTTGGGGGATATTTCCGGTCCTGGAATTGCGCTATCGTGCCTTGTGCTCGCGTCTGACGACCCATGGAGGAATCCCGCACTCACGGAAGACAGTGTACTGGGAGCGCGTGCAGCTGAGGTATTACCCTCTATACCCGTGACGGGTATTTTGCCCATCCTGGCCATGGAGGCAGGATGGGTTTTTTCTTTATGTAGACGGGCGGACGGGTCCGGGTGCAGCCCTCGGTGCCGGTGGGCAGTGAATGTATATATAGTATCCAAAACACCCTCCAGAGTGTCGTATTTATGCGACATAGATTGCAAATTCGTGTTTCTGGGTCGAAAAATTGTTGCGTTTTTGATAGCGGTGCGATAAAACATCGCTGTTGTTGTTTAAGCTTAAACACTGACAACGGAGCTTTAGCTGAGCTCGAGTCCTAAACATAATGAGGGAGAAACTCAAAATGATGAATAAAAAACTGATCGCACTGGCCGTGGCCGCTGCTGTAACCGGTGGTGTATCTGTGGCCCAGGCTGCGGACGTGACCGGGTTTGCTGCTGCACAGT
>JACREF010000015.1 GCA_016218365.1 Gammaproteobacteria bacterium | reverse complement strand
GGGCACCGAGGGCATGGTGATGTCGTTCGCCAAATGCTGCCGGCCGATCCCCGGTGACCCGATCAAGGGCTTCATCTCGTCCGGGCGCGGCATCGTCATCCATGTCGAATCCTGCAAGAATGTCACCGAGGACCGGGCGCGCAGCGAGCGCTGGATCGATGTGCAGTGGGCCGAGGAGGTCAGTGGTGAATATCCGGTGGAGATCCGCGTCGAGGTCGTCAACCGCATGGGGGTGCTGGCGACGGTGGCGGCCGCGGTGTCGGAGATGGATGCCAATATCGGCAACGTGGTCATCGAGGATCGCGATGGCAAGTACTCGATGCTGACGCTGACGCTGGAGGTCCGCAATCGTCAGCATCTGGCGGCGGTGATGCGACGGGTCAAGGCGCTGGAGTCGGTGGTCCGCATCAGCCGGCGCCGCAACTGATGCAGGCCCTGGGCATTCCATCCTGGGATGGCCGGGGCGCGGAAGGCGCAACATCCTGCCAGCGTTTGGTTGGAAATAAACAAGGGAGAGGTGATGAGCAGACAGATCATTGAGACCGACCAGGCGCCGCGCGCCATCGGCACCTATTCGCAGGCGGTCAAGGTCGGGCAGACGGTGTACCTGTCGGGCCAGATCCCGCTGGACCCGGCGACCATGGAGCTGGTGGGTGGCGATATCGCCGCCCAGATCACCCGGGTGTTTGATAACCTCGCCGCCGTCGCCGCGGCGAGCGGCGGTTCACTGCGTGATGTCGTCAAGCTGAATGTCTTTCTGACCGACCTGAAACACTTTCCGGTGGTCAATGACATCATGGCGCGTTATTTCCAGGCACCGTATCCGGCACGGGCCGCGATCGGCGTGGCGGCCTTGCCACGCGGCGCCCAGGTCGAGATGGATGCCATCATGCATCTGTAGTAGGCCGATGCGCGGCCGGCCGGGGCATTCGTCATCATGACAGGGCCGCTGCTGCGCAGCCCGGCGTTGTCGCTGCAGTCGCCGCTGACGGCGCTGCGCGGTGTCGGCGAGCGGATGGCGCAGCGGCTGGCCAGGCTCGGCATTCACCGCGTCATCGATCTGCTGTGGCAGATCCCGTTGCGCTATCAGGACCGCAGTCACCTGACAGCATTGGCAGAACTGCAGATCGGCAGCGAGGCGCTGTTTCAGGGTGAGGTGTTACGCAGCGAGGTGCGCTTTGGCCGCCGTCGCATGTTGCTGGTGACGCTGGCGGATGGCAGCGGTGAGATCCTGCTGCGCTTTTTTCATTTCTCGGCACCACAACAGGCGACGCTGGCGCCAGGCACCTGGCTGCGCTGTTATGGCGAGGTCCGTCCGCGTGCCGCGGCAGCGCGGGTGCAGGATATGCTGCCGCGGGTGCCGCAGTCCGGCAAGCTTGAGGTGGTGCATCCCGAATACCGGGTGATCATGCCCGATGAGCCGCTGTCGGCCGAGGCGGCGGCGGTGTTGACGGCGATCTATCCGGCCGGCGATGGCATCGGCCAGCCATTGCTGCGCCGTCTGGTCGCGCAGGCAGTGCGTTGTCTGGTGCAGACACCGATGACCGATGCCCATGCCCGCATTGAATGGCTGCCCCCGCAGTGGCTGTCACCGCTGGGTCTGCCAGACTTGCCGACGGCCTTGCAGATCATCCATCAGCCGCCGTCGCGCAGTGATGCCAGGGCCTTGCTGAGCGGACAGCACCCGATCCAGCGTCGGCTGGCGCTGGAGGAGCTACTGGTGCAGCAGCTGGCGGTCCGGCGCGTGCGTCAGCATCATGCCGCGCAGCATCATGCGCCGGTGCTGGATGGACCACAGGCCTTGCGCGAGTCTCTGCTGGCGGCGTTGCCGTTTGCGCTGACCGGTGCCCAGCAGCGGGTGATCACCGAGATCATCAGCGATCTGGCGCAGACCCGGCCGATGCAGCGCCTGGTGCAAGGGGATGTCGGCTCCGGCAAGACCGTGGTGGCGATGCTGGCGGTGGTGCAGGCCGTGGCCAGCGGCTGTCAGGCGGCGGTGATGGCGCCGACCGAGATCCTGGCCGAACAGCATTTTCATTCCTTCCGCGCGGCCTTGCAGCCGCTGGGCATCGAGGTTGGCTGGTTGGCGGGGCGGCTGCGCGCCGGCGAGCGCCGTGACACCCGACAACAACTGGCCGCCGGGGTGATCCAGGTCGTGGTCGGCACCCACGCGCTGTTTCAGCAGGGGGTCGAGTTTGCACAACTGGGGCTGGTCATCATCGATGAACAGCATCGCTTTGGCGTGCATCAACGGCTGGCCTTGCGCAACAAGGGGGTCAGCGGCGACCAGGTACCGCATCAGCTGATCATGACGGCGACACCAATCCCGCGCACCATGGTGATGACGGCCTATGCCGATCTCGATTGTTCCGTCATCGACGAGTTGCCACCGGGCCGGCTGCCGGTCAATACGGTCGTGGTTGCCGATCAGCGGCGCGACCAGGTGCTGGAGCGGGTGCGTGCTGCCTGCGGCCTCGGTCAGCAGGCCTATTGGGTATGCACACTGATCGAGGAGTCTGATGTGCTGCAATGCCAGGCGGCGCAGCAGAGCGCGCAGCGGCTGGCGGAGGCGCTGCCCGGCCTGAAGGTTGGACTGCTGCATGGCCGGATGAAGCCGGCGGACAAGGAGGCGATCATGCGCGCCTTCAAGCAGCGTGAGCTGGACCTGCTGGTGGCGACCACCGTCATCGAGGTCGGTGTCGATGTGCCGAATGCGACCTTGATGATCATCGAGGATGCCGACCGGCTGGGTCTGGCGCAGTTGCATCAGTTGCGCGGCCGCGTCGGCCGTGGCCAGTCCCAGAGCAGTTGTGTGCTGATGTATCAGGCGCCGTTGTCACAGCGCGGCCGCGAGCGGCTGGCGGTGATGCGTGACACCCGGGATGGATTTGAGGTGGCGCGTCGCGATCTGGAGCTGCGCGGCCCTGGCGAGATCCTCGGCACCCGCCAGACCGGCGAGCAGATGTTCCGGGTCGCCGATCTGCTGCGTGATCAGGACCTGATCCCCGAGGCGGCGCGGCTGGCCGAGCGCTTGCTGCACGAATATCCGGAGCGGGTCACGCCGGTCATCAGGCGCTGGCTCGGTGAGGCCTCGCGTTATGCTGAGGTGTGAGGTGGTGCAGGCGCAGCTCTCACTGCAGCAGGCGCATCAACTGGCGCGCCTGCTCCGCGCTCAGCGCATAGTTGCTGCCATCGGCCATTTCAATGATGACTGACCTGATGACGGTCCGGTCGACGCAGCGGCTAAGCGATGAGGGCGCGGAGATCCGACGGCTGCCGCCCCATTTGTCCCGATTGATAAACTTGCCTGTTGGGCAGTGTGGTCTTGATCTCATGATACCTCCGATAGTGAGGACCCGATGGACAGATCATGGCAGCATATTGTGACAAGCGTATGAAACAGCCACTGGCAGGCTGTTGGTCAGGGCGCGGAGCCGTTATCATGTCAGGGCATCCGGACAGCGGCCGGGATCTGATCACAGGTGGCAGGGTTGAGAAAACACAGGGCGAATGATCTCGGCGTGACGGTGACCCGCTGGTCCACGCACTACGCCCGGGTCCCGGCCGCGTTGCGGCCATGGCTGTTGCATGACGCCTCGCTGACTGCACGGTTGCGTCGGGTCTGCGCTGGCCCGTTGACGGTGTCGGTGCGCAGCCAGCGCTGGCAGCGCCCGCTGCGCAGCGAGCGGCTGGCCCTCGGTCTGGCCGAGACGGAGTTCGCGCTGGTCAGGCAGGTGGTGCTGAGTTGCGGTGATCGGCCATGGGTGTTTGCGCGCACGGTGCTGCCACGGCAGACAGTGCGTGGTCATGGCAGCTGCCTGGCACGGCTCGGCAACCGTCCGCTCGGCGAGCTGCTGTTCACCCATCGTGACGTGGTGCGTGACACACCGGAGATTGCCTGTGTGACGCGGCGGCAGGACCAGTATCGACAGGTGGCCGCCGCGTTGCTGGAGTCCGCTGCCGCAATCTGGGGGCGCCGCGCACGGTTTTATTTCGCTGGCCAGCCCCTGCTGGTCAGTGAATGGTTTGGCACGGCGCTCGGGGTGGGTGTCCCGGTGCGCAGCGAGGCCGCAGCATGATCCGGGTCATGGCCGGGACATCGCTGTTGGGTCGGTTATGGCAGTATGCATTGTTGATGCGCTTGCACCGGCCGATCGGTATCCTGCTGTTGTTGTGGCCGACGTGGTGGGCGTTATGGATCGCAGCCGGCGGCATACCCGACACCACGGTCTGGCTGGTGTTCACGCTCGGTGTCGTGGTGATGCGCTCGGCCGGTTGTGTCATCAATGATTATGCCGACCGGCGTTTTGATCCCCATATCAGTCGCACCCGGGACCGGCCGCTGGCCAGCGGCCAGGTGACCGCACGTGAGGCGCTGCGGCTGTTCTTTGTATTGTGTTTGCTGGCGTTGTTGCTGGTGCTGACGATGAGCAGGCAGACCGTGTTGCTGGCCTGTGGCGGCCTGGTGCTGGCCATCGTCTATCCGTTCATGAAACGGTATACCCATTTGCCGCAGCTGGTGCTGGGCGCTGCCTTCGGCTGGGCGATACCGATGGCCTTTGTCGCGCAGACCGGTCAGCTGCCCCGTCTCGCCTGGCTGCTGTATCTGGCTGTGCTGCTGTGGACCACCGCCTATGACACGATGTATGGCATGGTTGATCGCCGTGAGGATCTGAAGATCGGCGTCAAGTCGACGGCGATCCTGTTCGGTGAACTGGACCGGCTGCTGATCGGGATGTTACAGCTGCTGACACTGCTGGTGCTGGTGCTGATCGGACGGCAGATCGATGCCGGCGGATATTATTATGGCGGGTTGCTGCTGGCCGGGGCGCTGGCGCTTTACCAGCAGTGGTTGATCCGGGACCGCCAACCGGCGCAGTGTCTGCGTGCCTTCGTCAATAACAACTGGTTCGGGGCCGCGGTGTTTGCCGGCCTGGCCATGAACTACGCCTGACATCCCCGGGAGATTACTACGATGTGGCCTGCGGTTGCGGCACTGTGCGGTGGTTTTATCTTGCTGGCCTGGGGCGCCAACCGTCTGGTGTTTGGCGCCTCGGCCGTTGCGCGCGCCCTCGGGGTCCCGCCGCTGCTGATCGGCCTGTCGGTCGTGGGCCTGGGCAGCGCATCTCCGGTACTGCTGGTGGCGGTGGTGGCCAGCTGGCACGGCAATGCCGCGCTGGCGCTGGGGACTGCAGTGGGTTCCAGCATCACCAACATTGCCCTGGTGCTGGGTGCTGCGGCGCTGGTACGGCCGCTGGAGGTCAACTCCCGGTTGTTGCGCTGGGAGATGCCGCTGCTGCTGGTGGCGATGCTGATCAGCCTGATGCTGATGATCGACTTCAGTCTCGATCTGAGTGATGGCCTGATGTTGTGGTCCGGCCTGCTGCTGATCATGGCGTGCCTGTTGTCAGTGGGTCATCACAGTACGACGGCAGACGAGCCGATGACCCGCGAGTTTGCTGCCGAGATGCCGCCGGCCATGCCGGTGGCGCGGGCGCTGGCCTGGCTGGCCGGGGGGCTGGTGATGGCGCTGACCGCCGCGGTGCTGGTGGTCTGGAGCGGGATTGAGCTGGCCAGGATGGCCGTGATCAGTGACACCGTGCTGGGACTGACGGTGATCGCGTTCGGCAGCTGTCTGCCGCTGCTGGTGATTTCGATCACTGGGGTGCTGCGTAAAGAGTATGATATCGTCGTCGGCAATGTGTTGACCGCCACGATGTTCAACCTGTTGGCAGTGCTGGCGGTGCCGGGCATGGCGGGCCCGGCGGATGTTGATCCCGACCTGGTGACATATTATTACCCGGTGATGATGAGCCTGGCAGCGGTAGTGTGGCTGATGGCCAGCGGCGGCCGCGGCGCCGGGGCCGGACGGATCAGCCGCATCGGAGGACTGGGTGTGCTGGCGATCTATGCGGGATATCTGTTGTTCCTGTATCGTATAACGCTACAGGCTTAAGGTACGGGGCGCGTCATGACAACAGTGCAGATCACGGCGAAGAATATCAAGTGCGGTGGTTGTGCCGCGACAATCAAGGGCAACCTGCTGCAGATCGCCGGCGTCACCGCGGTTGAGGTGGACATAGGCGCCGGCCGTGTCGAGGTGCAGGGGGAGGCGCTGTCCCGCCAGGATCTGGTCAGGCGGCTGGCCGAGCTGGGTTATCCCGAGGCCTGACAGCGGCGGGCAGGAGCAGTCATTTTGAGCGGTAGAGAGCAGCCTTCGGTGATCAAAGACATGTCCAGACAGGACACGCGTAACGAACAGCAACGTATCCAGGACCTGGCGCGGGCCGTGCTGGAGATCGAGGCCGAGGCGGTACAGGCCCTGACACAGCGCATTGATGCCGGTTTTGTTCAGGCCTGTCATCTGATGCTGGCCTGCAGCGGTCGCATCATTGTTGTTGGCATGGGTAAATCGGGTCATATCGGCGGCAAGATCGCCGCGACCTTTGCCAGCACCGGCAGCCCGTCCTTCTTCGTCCATCCGGGCGAGGCCAGCCATGGCGATCTGGGCATGATCACCGGCCACGATGTGGTGCTGGCGATCTCCAATTCCGGCGAGACCGACGAGATCCTGACCATCATGCCGCTGATCAAGCGCCGCAACGTGCCACTGATCGCGATGACCGGCAATCCGCAGTCGACCCTGGCGCGCGCCGCCACGGTGAATATTGATATCAGTGTCGCCAAGGAGGCCTGCCCGCTGGGGCTGGCGCCGACCTCGTCGACGACGGCGACACTGGCGATGGGTGATGCGCTGGCGGTCTCGTTGCTGGATGCCCGTGGCTTCACCGCCGAGGATTTCGCGTTATCACATCCGGGAGGGCGGCTGGGGCGGCGCCTGCTGCTGCTGATCCGCGACATCATGCACACCGGCGCCCAGATACCCAAGGTCATGGCCGGGACGACGTTGCGGGATGCGCTGCTGGAGATGAGCCGCAAGGGGCTGGGGATGACCGCGATCGTCGACGCCGGCGACCAGCTGCTGGGGGTCTTCACCGACGGTGATCTGCGGCGGGTGCTGGATCGCCGCATCGATATTCATGACACCCCGATCAGTGAGGTGATGACCGCCAACTGTCGCACGATCTCGGGTGATATGCTGGCGGCCGAGGCGTTGCAGCAGATGGAACAATACAAGATTGGCGCGTTGCTGGTGGTTGATACAGAGCGACGGCTGGTGGGGGCCCTGAACATGCACGATCTGTTGCGCGCCGGTGTGATCTAAAGGGGATGGTATGCAGGATATCCTGGCGCGTGCAGCGCAGATTCGCTTGGTGATCTTCGATGTCGACGGGGTGCTGACCGATGGCAGCCTGTATATCGATGCCGACGGCCGGGAACTGAAGGCCTTTCATTCCCGCGATGGCCACGGCATGAAGATGCTGCAGGACAGCGGGGTGCGCATCGCCATCATCACCGGACGCAGCTCGGAGACCGTGACCCACCGCATGGCCAGTCTGGGCATCGAGCATGTCTATCAGGGCCAGAAGGAAAAATTGCCGGCCTATCTCGGGCTGCTGGCACGGCTGGGGTTGCAGCCGCAACAGGTGGCCTATGTCGGCGATGATGTCGTTGACCTGCCGATCATGCGCCGGGTGGGTCTGGCCGTGGCCGTGCAGGATGCCCATCCGCTGGTGACACGGCATGCCCACTGGCAGACCCCGCAATCGGGTGGCCAGGGCGCAGCCCGTGATCTGTGTGACCTGATCATGGAGGCGCAGGGGACGCTGGCGACACAGATGGCGCATTACCTGGAAGGATGAGCCTGGAGGCGCGCCTACCAAACCGCCGGACCGCGGATGGCCAGCAGGCGACGCGTTCGCGCCTGGTGTTGGCCGGCCTGCTGATCCTCGGGGTATTGCTGACCGTGTGGGTATTGCAGCAGGAGGGGCCGGTTCTGCCGCAGGGGCGTACCCAACCTTCCCAGGTGCCGGACTACTATATAGAAGGCGTGCGGTTGAAGATGCTGTCGACCGACAAGGGCGTGCGTTACCGGCTGAGTGCATCGTTGTTGCGGCAGTATGTTGCAGAGCAGCGCGCCGAGTTGCAGCAGCCACGGCTGCAGTTGCTGGACACCGCGGACGGGTTTGACTGGGATCTGCGGGCCGACCGTGCCGAGATGACCGGCAATGGCGCGCGGGTAGACCTGCGTGGGAGGGTGGTCGTGAAACGCGGTGCGGCGCAACGTCAACAGCAGATCGAGATCAGCGCTGAGCAGATGACGCTGTATCCGAACGACTCGCGGCTGGAGAGTGCGGTCCCGGTGCTGGTCCGGCATTTCAATGGCCAGACCACGGCCGCCGGTCTGACCGCCGATTTGTCTGCCAAGATGATGGCGTTGCAACCCAGGGTGCACAGTGAATATGAATCATTTATTACACGTTAACAGGATGTTAAAAAAGGCCGTCCATGGCCTTTTTCAACCCGCACAGCAAAAAAAGCGATGTTTGCTGTGCGCCATTTTTCAAGCAGACAAACCTGGCTTGAAAAATGGCGGTGCATCCTTGCGCCGCACACAGGCTGTTTTTCAACAGCCTGCTAACAGGCTGGCGCTGGTATGTGTACTGCTGGTCCAGCCGGCGCTGGCCTGGGCGCTGAAACAGGACAGCCAGCAGCCGATCAATATCGTATCTGACCGTCTGGAGCTGGACGAAAAGCGCGGTCGAGCCGTGTATATCGGTGCGGTGACGATGACCCAGGGCAGCATCGTGCTGAAGGCCGACAGGCTGGTGCTGGTCACCGGCGGGACTGATCAGGTGCAGCAGATCATCGCCGAGGGTGCGCCATCGACCTTTCATCAGAACATTGACAAGGGCAAGGGTCAGACCGAGGCCCGCGCCCGGCATATGGAATACTGGACCGAGCGCAAATGGCTGTTGCTGGAAGGGGATGCCTTTCTGAAACACGGGCGACACCAGTTCAGCGGCGAGGTGCTGGAATATGATGTGGGTCGTGAGGTGGTACAGGCCCGCAAGGGCAGCGAGGACAAGGGCCGGGTGCGTATCGTCATCGATCCGGAGCGCGCCAAACCATGAGCACGGCAGCGGCTGTCCCGGCTGCCAATCAACTGGCAGCGCGCCATATCGCCAAGCGTTTCAAGGCGCGCCATGTGGTACGTGACGTGTCGTTGCATGTCAACAGCGGCGAGGTGGTGGGCCTGCTGGGTCCGAATGGCGCCGGCAAGACCACCTGTTTCTATATGATCGTCGGGCTGATCTCCTGTGACAAGGGCGAGATCAGCCTCAATGACCGTGATGTGACCCGGCACCCGATGGATGGCCGGGCCCGGCTCGGTATCGGCTATCTGCCGCAGGAGGCATCGATCTTTCGCAAGCTGTCGGTGGCCGACAATATCATGGCGATCCTGCAGCTTACCTCGGGGCTGGACCGTATGCAGCGGCAGCAGCAGCTGGAGCAGCTGCTGGAAGAGTTTCATATCGGGCACCTGCGCGATGTCCAGGGCATGAGCCTGTCGGGCGGCGAACGGCGGCGGGTCGAGGTGGCGCGAACGCTGGCGATGCGTCCCAAGTTCGTATTGCTGGATGAACCCTTTGCCGGTGTGGATCCGATCTCGGTGATTGATATCCAGCGCATTATCAGTTATCTGCGTGACAAGGGGATCGGGGTGCTGATCACCGACCACAATGTCCGGGAGACGCTGGGGATCTGCGACCGGGCCTATATCATGAACAGCGGCGAGGTGATTGCCGAAGGTCCGCCGCAGGCGGTGCTGGCCAATGAACAGGTCAGGACCGTCTATCTGGGGCGGGATTTTCATGCCTGACGTATGGCTGGCCACCGGATTGCGGTAGAATGAACCATGTACCATGTATATTCGTGATCCGGGTTTGATGCGGTTATGAAACAATCCCTGCAGCTACGCATCGGGCAGCATCTGGCCATGACCCCGCAATTGCAGCAGGCGATCCGCCTGCTGCAGCTGTCGACGCTGGAGCTGCGCACCGAGATCCAGCAGACGCTGGAGTCCAATCCACTGCTGGAGCAGGTCGAGGACGCCTCCGTCGAGGCCGAAGATGACTGGCAGCACGAGCAGCCGGATCTGCCGCTCCCGGCAGCCGCCGAGGCAAGCGCCGGCGGCACGGACGACGGGACGGACTATCCATCCACCGAGCCGGCCTCGCGGGACGAGGGCTTGCAGGAATTGAGCGGTGACAGTGGCCACGATGCGGACATCCCCGAAGACCTGCCGATCGACAGCAGCTGGGAAGACACCTACGACAGCATGGTGCCGATCACCGGTGCCACCGGCGAAGGCGAGGCCTTTGATTTCGACAGCCGCGATTCCTCGGTCGAGACGCTGCGCGATCACCTGCTGTGGCAGATGGAGCTGACCCCGTTTTCCGAGCGTGATCGGGCGATCGCCATGGCGATCATTGATGCTATCAACGATGACGGTTATCTGTCCCTGCCACTGGAAGAGATCCTCCAGGCGGCGGCGATACAGGATACCGAGTGCGAACTCGACGAGGTCGAGGCAGTCCTGCACCGGATCCAGAATTTTGACCCGCCGGGCATCGCGGCCCGCGACCTGCGCGAATGCCTGCTGATCCAGATGCAGTCACTGCCGGCTCAGCATGGCCTGGAGCTGGCGCGCCGCATCCTGCAGTATCATTTCGAGTTGCTGGGCAAGCGGGATCTGGTTCAGCTGCTGCGTGCTGCCCGCTGCACCCAGCCCGACCTTGAGCAGGCACTGCGTCTGATCCAGTCCCTCAATCCGCGGCCCGGCGGCCAGGTGGCCGGCAAGGCCGCCGAATATGTCGTCCCGGATGTTGTGGTGCGTAAGATTGGCGGGCGCTGGCGCATCGATCTGAATGCCGAGGCCCTGCCCCGGCTGCGGATCAATCGCGGTTATGCCGGGATGGTGCGCCGTGCTGACAACAGCGCGGATAATGTCTATCTGAAAAATCACCTGCAGGAGGCGCGCTGGTTCCTGAAGAGTCTGCAGAGCCGCAATGAGACGCTGCTGAAGGTGGCGAGTTGCATCGTCGATCAGCAGCGGGAGTTTCTCGAGCGTGGCGAAGAGGCGATGAAGCCGATGGTGTTGCATGACGTCGCGGCCGCGATCAATATGCACGAATCGACGATCTCGCGGGTTACCACCCAGAAGTTCATGCATACCCCGCGTGGCATCTATGAGTTAAAATATTTCTTCTCCAGCCATGTCGGCACTGACAGTGGCGGGGAGTGTTCGGCAACCGCGATCCGGGCGTTGATCAAGAAACTGATCGCCGAGGAAGATGTACGCAAACCGCTCAGTGACAGCAAGCTGGCGCTGTTGCTGAAAAAACAGGGCATCAATGTGGCCCGCCGCACCGTGGCAAAATACCGCGAGGCGCTGGGGGTGGCATCCTCCAGTGATCGCAAGAGATTGATTTAACCTTTCAAGAGGAACGACCATGCAGATAAACCTGACCGGGCACCATGTAGACATCACCCCTGCGCTGCGCGATTACGTAACCGGGAAGATCGAAAAATTGACCCGTCATTTTGATCATCTGGGCCAGGTACATGTGGTATTGACAGTCAGCAAGCTGGTGCACCGTGCCGAGGCCACGATCCATGTCCGGGGCCAGGACCTGTTTGCCGATGCCGAGTCTGAAAATATGTATGCCGCGATTGATGCCCTGGTCGACAAGCTGGATCGCCAGGTCGTCAAGTTCAAGGAAAAACAGGGCAGTCACCGCAACGGCATCATCTAGGCCGCGTTGCGCAGCAGGATCAGAGCGGGGCACGGCCGTGGCGAGGTAATACTGGATTATGACTATCAGACTGAATGATATCCTGGTGCCGCAGCGCGTCGTGTGCCGACCCCAGGTGTCGAGCAAGAAACGGGCGCTGGAACTGCTCAGTGAGCGTATGGCGGCAGCGGGCAGCGGTCTGACGCAGGTCGAGGCGCTGGAAAGTCTGTTTGATCGCGAACGCCTTGGCAGTACCGGTCTCGGGCATGGCGTGGCGATCCCGCACGGCCGGATCAGGAATCTGGAGCAGCCGATTGCATCCTTTCTGCATCTGCGCCAGGGTGTGCCCTACGATGCCGTGGACGGCCGTCCGGTCGCGCTGATCCTCGCGCTGCTGGTCCCGGACCGCGCCGTGACCGATCACCTGGTGCTGCTGGCGCAGCTGGCCGAGATGTTCAACGACGCCACGCTGTGCGCCCGCTTGCATGCGGCGAACAATGAAGCGGACGTTTACAGCTTGCTTACCACCTGGCAGTCATCGGCGGCGCAACCGGCCGTCCAGAGCTGACGATGCCGCGATGGCAGCCCTGCACACCACTGCCGAGCTGTTTGAGAAATACCGCACCCAATTGGCCCTGAGCTGGCTGGCCGGACGCGCCGGTGCCGGGCGTTCGTTGCTTGCACCCACCCAGGATGCCGATCAGCAGCAGGCCTCGCGTGTCGGTTACATGAACCTCAGCCATCCCAACCTGATCCAGATCATTGGATTGACCGAGCTGGACTATCTGGCCGCCCTCGATGACGAGGGCCAGCAGCAGGCCATTCAGCGGCTGTTTGCCGCAGCGCCGGCCATGGTCATCATCGCCGATGGCGAACAGCCGCCGCCGCAGGTGCTGAGCGCGGCCGAGGCCAGCGCCACACCGCTGCTGCGTTCGCTGTTACCCGGTTACAAGGTGGTGGGCAATCTTGATTATTACCTGTCGGCGATGCTGGCGGAGCGGGCGGTGGTGCATGGGGTATTCATCGAGGTGATGGGGATCGGTGTGTTGCTGACCGGCGACAGCGGCATCGGCAAGAGCGAGCTGGCGCTGGAGCTGATCAGTCGTGGTCACCGGCTGATTGCCGATGATGCGCCGGAATTTCATCGCATTGCGCCCGATACCCTGAATGGCATCTGCCCGCCGTTACTGGAAGGATTTCTCGAGGTACGGGGGCTCGGGGTGCTGAACATCGGTGCGATGTTTGGCGATCGCGCCGTCAAGCGCAACAAATACCTGCGACTGATTATCCATCTGCAGCGTATGAATGCCGAGCAGTACGCCAGTATCGATCTGCTGCACGGTTGTCGCGAGACCCGGACCATCCTCGATGTCGGTGTGCCGCAGCTGACCTTGCCGGTAGCCCCGGGACGTAATCTGGCGGTGTTGACAGAAAGCGCGGCGCTGAATCACATTCTGGTGATGAAGGGTTATGATGCGGCGCGGGATTTTGTGTCGCGGCAGAAGCGTTACATGGCGGAGTGAGCAATCATGAAACTGATCGTGATCAGCGGCCTGTCCGGAGCCGGCAAGAGTATTGCGTTGCAGGTGCTCGAGGACCAGGGTTACTACTGTGTCGATAACCTGCCGCTGGCGTTGCTGGCGCAGTTTGCCGAACAGATGGCGCGGATGACCGGTGGTCAGGATGGCGGCGGCTTTGCCGTCGGCATCGATGCCCGCAATTTTCTGGGTGACCTGCCGCGGATCAGTGCCATCCTGCAGCAGGTGGCGCGCCATGGCATCCCGTATGAGACCGTGTTTCTTGAGGCCAGTAACGAGGTGCTGATCAAGCGCTTCAGCGAGACCCGGCGCCGTCATCCGCTGGCCCGGGGCGGTGTGCCGCTGGTCGAGGCGATCATCCAGGAACGGGAATTGCTGGCGCCGGTGGCCGACGTCGCTGATCTGCGTCTGGAGACCAGCCACCTGAATGTGCATCAGCTGCGTGGTCTGATCAACAGCCGGGTGATCGGCAAGCAGCAGAATCTGTCATTGCAGTTCATGTCATTCGGTTTCAAGAAAGGCGTGCCGGCCGACGCGGATTTTGTCTTTGATGTGCGTTGCCTGCCCAATCCGTACTGGGATCCCGAGTTGCGGGTGTATACCGGCAAGGACCCCCAGGTGATCCATTTTTTGCAGCGTGAGGACATGGTGGCGGAGATGGTGGCCGATCTGCGCCAATACCTGCAGCGCTGGCTGGAGCGCATTGCCAGCGGCGGGCGCAGTTATCTGACCGTTGCCGTCGGCTGTACCGGCGGCCGCCATCGCTCGGTGTATATCGTTGAACGGCTGGCCGAACAGTTTGCCAGCCAGTATCAGGATCTGGTCATCAGGCACCGGGAACTGTCATGAGGACAGGCCTGCTCGTCATCGGGCATGAGCAGGTGGGGCAGGTGCTGCTGGAGGCGGCCAGTCGCCTGCTGGGGATGTGTCCGTTGCAGGCCGCGGCGCTGGCGGTGCCGTTTGACGTGGCGCCGGAGATCATGATCAGCCGCGCGCGCGGCCTGCTGGCCAGGCTCGATGATGGGGCCGGGGTGCTGGTGGTGACGGACCTGTATGGTGCGACGCCGTGCAACATTGCGCTGGCGCTGGCCGATGCACCGCAGCGTCTCGCGGTGGTGGCCGGTGTCAACCTGCCGATGTTGATCCGGGTGCTGAATTACCCCGACCTGGGCCTGGAGCAATTGGTGCACAAGGCCTTGAGCGGTGGCGCGGACGGGGTGCTGTTGTGCCAGGATGTGACGGAGGGCAGGGCGTGCTGAGTCGGCGGGTTGAGATCATCAACCGGCTGGGGTTGCATGCCCGTGCGGCGGCCAAGCTGGCGACACTGGCGGCACGGTTCGATGCCCAGATCCATGTCCGGCATGGCGAGCGCACCGTCAATGCCAAGAGCATCATGGGATTGATGATGCTGGCAGCGGTGCCGGGTACCCGGCTTGACATCATCGCCGAGGGTGGCGATGAACAACAGGCGATCGACGAGATCGCCAAACTGGTGGCCGCGCGATTCGGCGAGGCAGCGTAAGCAGCGCACAGCACAGGGATAGCGTGTTATGACCGAGACATTGCGCGGCATGGCGGTAGCGGCCGGGGTGGTGCTGGGACAGGCTCACGTGATCCGGCGCGACCGGATCCGGGTGCGCGAGGATTTCATCCCGAAGGCGCAGCTCGGACGCGAGATCGATCGCTACAAGGATGCGTTGCGCAGGACGCGCGGCGAACTGAAGGAGATCCGGCGCCGTATTCGCGCCGACAATTCAGCCGGGATCGCCGATTTTCTCGATGCCCATCTGCTGATGCTGAAGGACTCGGCGCTGGCCTCCGCGCCGGCTGACATCATCAAGGAGCGGCAGTGCAATGCCGAATGGGCGCTGCACCTGCAACGCGAGAGGCTGCTGACGGCCTTTGAGGGTATTGCCGACCCCTACCTGCGGGCGCGCAAGGATGATGTCGAGCATGTGGTCGAGCGGGTATTGCGCAATCTGCTGGGCCTTGGCGCCGCGCCGGATGCCGTAACACTGCCGGCAGGCGCCGCATCGGTCGTGGTGGTTGAGGACATCTCGCCGACCGATCTGCTGGCGCTGCATCAGCAGGGGGTAATCGCAGTGATCTGTGAGTCCGGCGGACTGAATTCGCATTCGGCAATCCTGGCACGCGGTCTGGGCATCAGTGCCGTGTTCGGGGTGCATGAGGCAGGCCAGCGCATCCACCACGGCGATGACCTGATCGTGGATGGCGGCGCCGGTATCATCTATGTCGCGCCGGATCAGTCACTGTCGTCCTATTATCAGCAGCGTCGCCAGCAGCAACAGCGTGAACTCGCGGCACTGCGCCAGTTGCGGGATCTGCCGGCCCGTACCGTTGATGGCCAGCTGATCATGTTGCGTGCCAACGTCGAGCTGGCCGAGGATGTCGAGATGATTGCCGGTGTCAATGCCGATGGCATCGGTCTGTACCGTACCGAGATGATGTTTCTGGGACGCCGGGAGCCACCGGGCGAGCAGGAACAGTTTGCGCTCTACCGGCGGGTGGTGGAGGAGATGGCCGGCCGGCCGGTGACCTTCCGGACGCTGGATGTTGGCGCCGACAAACCGCTGGGCGGTGCGCAGACACCACGCGCTGGCGCGGCGGCCATCAATCCGGCGCTGGGCCTGCGGGCAGTGCGCTGGTATCTGCAGGAGCCGGAGATCTTCCAGTGCCAGGTGCGGGCCATTCTGCGCGCCTCGGCGCTGGGTCCGGTGCGGCTGTTGTTGCCGATGCTGACTACCCTGGGCGAGGTGATACAGATCCGCGCCCTGATCCGCGCGCAGCAGGACATGCTGCAGCGCGCGGGGATCGATTTTGATGCCCGGCTCGCGATCGGCGGCATGATCGAGGTGCCGGCCGCGGCGTTGCTGGCCGATGTCTTTGCCCGGCACCTGGATTTTCTGTCGATCGGCACCAATGATCTGATCCAGTACACACTGGCCGCAGACCGGCTCGATGAGGAGGTCAATTATCTGTGTGATCCGCTGCAGCCCGCGATCCTGCGCCTGATCGCGTTGACGATCCAGGCCGGGGCCGAGGCCGGGGTCCCGGTGGCGCTGTGTGGCGAGATGGCCGGCGACCCGCGTTACACCCGGTTGTTGCTGGGCATGGGGCTGCGCGAGTTCAGCATGACACCGGCGATGCTGCCGCGGATCAAGCAGATCATCCTCACCACGAGGCTGGCCGACACCGAGCGGCGGGTACAGGAGCTGTGGCAGAAGGTCGACAGCGACGAGATTGCGGTCGGGGTCGACAATCTCAACGTGGGCATTTGATCGGCGTCAAATCCTGTTAAGATAGCTGCCGGGTGATTGCTGGATGTGTTCGCCCGCTTCGTGTCCCTTTCCCGAGGCAGGCTGCGGCCGATGGCTAACGAAAACTACAATGAACGCCTGCGCAGTTTCTCCAGCGCCCTGGAGAGCGGGACATTTTTCAATGTGCGGCGCATGCTCAACGGGCTGCACCCGGCCGAGATCGCCCATCTGCTGGAATCGCTGCCGCCGGTCGAGCGTGAATTGCTGTGGGAGCTGGTCGATCCGGCGCTGGACGGCGACGTGCTGCTGCATGTCAACGACGAATTGCGTGCCAACCTGATCCGCAACATGGATATCGCCGAGCTGGTGGCGGCGACCGAGGGGCTGGAGACCGACGACCTCGCCGATTTCATCAGTGACCTGCCTGACACCGTGATCAGGGAGGTGCTGCAGTCGATGGATGAGCAGAACCGCCATCGCCTGGAGACCGTGATGTCCTATCCCGAGGACACGGCCGGCGGCCTGATGAACACCGATACCGTCACGGTGCGCCCCGACGTGACGCTGGATGTGGTGCTGCGCTACCTGCGGCTGCGCGGCGCACTGCCGGAGACCACCGATACATTGTTCGTCGTCGATCGTGATGACCGTTACCTGGGCATGCTGTCGCTGAGCAGGCTGATCACCCAGTCACCGGCGCTGACGGTGGCCGAGGTGATGAAGACCGGTATTGAAAGCATCAATGCCAATATGCAGGCCAGCGATGTGGCCAACCTGTTCGAGATGCATGACCTGGTGTCGGCGCCGGTGATCGATGACCAGCGGCGGCTGCTGGGCCGTATCACCATCGACGATGTCGTCGATGTCATCAGGGGCGAGGCCGAACATTCGATGATGAGCCTGACCGGTATCGGTGAGGAAGACGATATGTTCGCGCCGGTGCTGGTCAGTGCGCGGCATCGTGCGGTGTGGCTGGGCATCAACCTGCTGACGGCGATCGTTGCCTCGTGGGTGATCGGCCTGTTCCAGGGGGCGCTGGACAAGATCGTCATCCTGGCGATCCTGATGCCGATCGTCGCCAGCATGGGCGGTATCGCCGGCAGCCAGACGCTGACACTGGTGATCCGCGGCATCGCGCTGGGCCAGGTCGGTGAGAGTAATGCCCGCAAACTGCTGCAGAAGGAGCTGCTGGTCGGGTTGTTCAATGGCCTGCTGTGGGCGCTGGTCATCGCCGCCATCGTGGTGTTGTGGTTCGACAACCCGCAGATCGGTGTGATCCTCGGCGCAGCGATTGTCATCAATCTGCTGTTTGCCGCGCTGGCCGGGACATTGCTGCCGATGCTGCTGAAGCGCTTCGGGCATGATCCGGCGCTGGGCGGCAGCGTGCTGTTGACCACCGTGACCGACGTGGTAGGATTTATGGCGTTTTTAGGGCTGGCGACGCTGTTTCTGTTGTAGTGTTTGCGATGGTGCTGCGCCTGGATAGGGCGGTGGCAGAAACGTTTTCAATGACAGCGTCGGCCCGGTTGTGTGACCATAGGCCCGGGTACGGATGGGTCGTGACAGCGGAAAGGAATAGCATGAGCGGGGAAAGTCTGGTTCGGGTCGAGAACCTGTATCGCTATTATGGCGATTTCTGTGCCGTCAATGATCTCAGTTTCGAGCTGAAGCGCGGCGAGGTGCTGGGGCTGCTCGGCGCCAACGGTGCCGGCAAGTCGACGACGATGCGGATGCTGAGCGGCAATCTGGCGCCCAGTGCCGGCCGGATCTGGATCGCCGGTCACGACATCCTCGATCAGCCGCGCCAGGCCAAGGCGGCGCTCGGTTACCTGCCCGATCAGCCGCCGCTGTACCGCGAGCTGACGGTCGATGAATACCTGCTGTTCTGCGCCCGGCTCAGTGGCGTGACGCGCAAGGCCTGCGCGGCGGCGGTGAGCCGCGCCAAGGAACGCTGCGGCCTGCAAGAGGCCGGGCGTCGTGTCATCGGCAATCTATCCAAGGGTTTTCAGCAGCGGGTCGGCATTGCCCAGGCGATCATCCATGAACCGGAGATCGTGATCCTCGATGAACCGACGGTCGGACTTGATCCGATCCAGATCCGCGAGATCCGCACCTTGATCTCGGAGCTGGCCACCGCGCACAGTGTCATCCTGTCGACGCATATCCTGCCCGAGATCCAGGCGGTGTGCAGCCGGGTGCAGATCATCCACCGCGGCGCGCTGGTGTTGAACGATACCCTCGAGGGCCTGCAACGGCGGATGCAGGCCGCCAATCTGCTGGCCAGTTTTCATGCCCCGCCGGCCGTCGTGGACCTCGAAGGGATGCCGGGGGTCGAGCGCGTCGAACAGATTGCACCGGGACGCTTCCGCCTGCATGTGGCCGCCGGCATGCAGCTGGCCGAGGAGCTGGTGATGTTGTCGGTGCAGCGCGGCTGGCGCTTGTTCGAACTGACCGCGGAACGGATCTCGCTGGAGCAGATCTTCGTCGAGATCACGACCCGTGACAGTACAGCGCCGCTGGCGCACGGGGAGGCAGCATGATCCCGCTGATCGCCGCGCGGGACCTGCGCAGTCTGTTTGTGTCGCCATTGGCCTGGACGATCCTGGCCATCGTCGAGGCGCTGCTGGCCTATCTGTTTCTCGGCCAGGTCGATTTCTTCCTGCAGATCCAGCCCCGGCTGGCCGGGCTGGAGAATGCGCCGGGGGTGACCGAGGTGGTGGTGTCGCCGCTGTTCGGCAACGCCGCGATGGTGATGCTGCTGGTGGTGCCGATGGTGACGATGCGGCTGCTCAGCGACGAACGCCGCAACCTGACGATGCCATTGTTGCTGTCGGCGCCGGTGTCGATGACGCAGATCGTGCTCGGCAAGTACCTCGGTGTGATCGGCTTTCTGGCGCTGATGTTGCTGCTGCTGGCGCTGATGCCGCTGGCGTTGCTGCTGGGGGGCGGCCTTGATTTTGGCATGCTGGCGGGATGCCTGCTCGGTCTGCTGCTGCTGCTCGGCAGCTTTGCCGCGATCGGCCTGTTCATGTCATCGCTGACGACCCAGCCGACCATCGCCGCGATCAGCACCTTCGGGGTGCTGTTGCTGTTGTGGATCGTGGACTGGAACCGGGCCCCGGCCGGTGACGGTGACGGCAGTGGCCTGCTCGGCTACCTGTCGATGACCCGTCATTACGAGGCGTTGCTGCAAGGCAGCTTCAACAGCGCCGATGTGGTGTATTACCTGCTGATCATCGTCGGCTTCCTGGTGCTGGCGATCCGCCGCCTCGATGCCGACCGGTTGCAGCATTGATCCATCACCACTGCTGATCAATCAAGGAGTAGCACGCATGAAGGTGACCCGGCGATCACGGCGCCTGATCAGGATCCAGAACGTTGTGTTCGTGGCATTGTTTGCCGCGCTGCTGGGCCTGCTGGCCTGGGTCAGCAGCCTGTACAACTATCAGGCGGACTGGACGGCCACCGGACGCAACACGCTGTCGGCGGCCAGTGTTGCGGTGTTGAAACAGATGAAGGGGCCGGTGCATATCACCGCCTTTGCCCGCGACAACCGGGTGTTGCACCAGCACATCAGCGACCTGATTGGTCACTACCGGCGTCACAAGCAGGATATCGAGCTGACCATCGTCAATCCGGATCGCGATCCGCAGCGGGTGCGCGAGATGGGCATCACCGTCGATGGCGAGATGGTGGTCGAGTACCAGGGCCGGCAGCAGAAGCTGCAGGAGATCACCGAGCGCGGCCTCAGCAACCTGTTGCAGGGTCTGGTGCGGGGCGGTGAGCGGCGCATTGTGTTTCTCGGCGGCCACGGCGAGCGCAGCATCACCGCCGCTGCCGGTTATGATCTCAGCGGCTGGGCGACCCAGCTGCGCAGCAAGGGCTTCAAGGCCGAGGAGCTGAACCTGGGACACAGTGGCGCGATCCCGGCGGACGTCAGCATGCTGGTGATCGCCAGCCCGCAGGCCACGGTGCTGCCGGGTGAGATGAAACAGATCGGCGAGTTCATCGAGCGCGGCGGTGCATTGTTGTGGCTGACCGACCCCGGCCCGCTGTATGGTCTGGAGCCGCTGGCCCGGCAGCTGAAACTGCAGCTATTGCCCGGCATCGTCATCGATCCCAACGTCTCGCAGGTCGGCATGCAGCTGTTTGGCACCGACGACCCGCGGGTGGCGCTGGTGGCGCGCTACGGCCAGCACGCGGTGACACGCAACTTCCAGTTCAACACGCTGTTCCCGCTCGCCGGCGGCATCGTGGTCGATGAGGATGCGCAATGGGACAGCGAGCCGGTGCTGCAGACCATGACCAATACCTGGCTGGAGACCGGTCCGACGACCGGCAAGATCGGGTATGACGAGGGGCGTGATACCCTCGGGCCGGTGACGCTCGGCGTGGCGCTGGAGCGCAAGCTCGGCGCTGAGCGCACGCAGCGTGTGGTGGTGATCGCCGACGGCGACTTCCTGTCCAATGGTTTTCTCGGTATCGGCGGCAACATGCAGCTGGCGATGAACCTGGTCAACTGGCTTGGCAGCGATGAACAGCTGATCAATGTACCGGTGCATGTGACGGTCGATCCGACGCTGGAGCTGTCCGACGGCAAGAAGATCGCGATCTTCGTCGGCTTCATGCTGGTGCTGCCGCTGTTGCTGCTGGGCGGTGGGTTGACCTGGTGGTGGCGTCGTCGCCGCAACTGATCACAGGAGATGCCGCTGATGAGCTCCCGTGCCATCATCAATCTGTTGTTGCTGGTCCTGGTCGCTGTGCTGGCGGCGCTGGTCTATTTCCGACCCGGCAGCACACAACAACAGCCGGGTCAGGCCGCGCCGCTGTTGGCGCAGCCCCCGGCCACGCCCTCAACCGTGACACTGCAACAGCCCGGCAAGCCCGAGGTCGTCCTGCAGCGGCGCGGCGGTTACTGGTGGGTGGTGCGGCCGGTCGACAGTCGCGCCAATCCATTTCGTGTCGATGCGATACTGCGCCTGTTGCAGGCCCAGGCCCACAGCCGCTTTCCGGCCGTGGCGGGTGATCTGGCCCGTTATCAGCTCGCCCCACCGCTGGCCTGGTTGCGGGTCGATGATGTGACGGTCCAGTTCGGCGGCACCGAGACGCTGAATAATTATCGCTATGTGCAGGTCGGTGGCGAGGTGGCGCTGATCGACGACGCGTTCTATCAGGTCTTCACCGATGTGCCGGCGCTGCTGGCGCTGGAATTGTTGCCCCCGGATCAAAAGCCGCTGGCGGTCACGCTGCCCGGCCTCAAGCTGGTGCGCCAGGCGTCCGGCGGCTGGCAGGCCAGCGGCCGCACGCTGTCCGCCGACCAGATCAACGATGTCATCACGGCCTGGCGTCAGGCGCAGGGGGTCCAGGTCACCGCCTACGGTAGCGATGAGCTGCGCAAACCCGCGGGCCGTGTCGCGGTGCAGCTGGAGGGCGGGCAGATACTGCAGTTCGTCATGATCGAGGACGGCGGTGAGCTGGTGCTGGTCCGGCCGGATCTTGGTGTCGGTTATCACCTGTCCGATGTGCAGCGGGAACAGATGTTTGCGCTGAAGCCGCGCGATTACGCCGCCGAGCCGCTGGTACCCCCGTCGGGGTCCCGGCCGGTACAGTGATGCGGCCGGATGCCTGAACTGCCGGAGGTCGAGACGACCTGCAGCGGGATCCGTCCGCTGCTGCAGGGCCAGCGCATCGCCGGCGTCATCGTGCGCCAGCGCCGCTTGCGCCAGCCGATCCCGGCGCGGCTGCCACAGCAGATGCGCGGCGCGACGATCACCGCGATCGAGCGTCGCGCCAAATATATCCTGCTGCGCACCACCGCCGGCACGGCGCTGCTGCATCTGGGCATGTCCGGCAGCCTGCGGCTGACCACGGCCGCAGAGAAGCCCACCGCCCATGATCATGTCGATATCGTGCTGACCAATGGCAGCGTGTTGCGGCTGCGCGACCCGCGGCGCTTCGGCCTGCTGCTGTGGACGCAGCGTGATCCGCTTGAACATCGGCTGCTGCAAGGGCTGGGTCCGGAACCGCTGGAGGCAGGCTTTACCGCGGAGGTGTTATGGCAGCAGGCGCAGCGTCGCCGTGTCGCCGTCAAGCAGCTGACCATGGATGGCCATGTCGTCGTTGGCGTCGGCAACATCTACGCCAGCGAGGCCTTGTTTGGTGCCGGTATCGATCCACGCCGGCAGGCGGCAACGCTCACGCGCAACGAGTGCCGGCGGCTGGTGACCGCGATCAGAAAGGTGTTGCAGGCCGCGATCCGCCAGGGCGGCACCACCTTGCGTGACTTCACCGCCAGCGACGGCCGGCCGGGTTATTTCCGCCAGCACCTGAAGGTCTACGGCCGCGGCGGTGAGCCGTGTACGCGCTGTCACACGCCGATAGCAACGCTGCGGCAGGGCCAGCGCGCGAGTTATTACTGTCCGCATTGCCAGCAGTAAGGGCCTATAGTTCAGCCACTGCCGGAGAACGCAGCGGCGGATACCAGACCAGACGCGCAGCGGGGCACAGTCTATACGATAGTAAATGACCTTTTGGTTCAACCGAGAACGGTTGGGGCTTTCAATATTGGTTGCGGATGGTTGACCATGCGCTGACTGGTTTCCTGAGCTTGCGAGCACGCGCGCTGGCCTCTGCGGGCCGCCTAATCAACTCTCCGGAAATTCCGGAAAGCTAGCCTCGACGCAAAATACGCACACACTACGGGCTGCTCCTCTTTGCCACCGAAAGACGATCATAGACTTGGCTTCCGAGCCACTTTGATACCAGCTCCTGCATCTCCGGCTTTCCCATGTAGTCGGTGAATAGCTCCTCATTTAGTTCCATGCGTTCGATGAACAGGGACTCGAGCACCTGCCGGAACACCAGCTGGAACTTGTCGAGGGAGTTGACCTCGGCTGCCTTCTGCAGCGCTTCGCTTTGGCTGGCCGCCTCGGCGATCTGGTCGAAGAACAGCTGATCTGCCTCGTTGAGTTCGCCGCCGAAGCGCTGGTTGATGATGTCGATAAGGCGCGATAGCGAAACATGCTCCTCGCGCACCATGCCCGACCCCACCTCATGCGGGCCATCCAGCGGTTTAGCATAGCCCTCATTGAGGCTGATCGAGCCTTCACTGATTTTCTGCAACCGGTAGTAGTCGAGCTCGATCTCCGCATCAAACTGGTATCCCGGCCCGCTCTTGCGCTTGGGCAGCTTCAACGCGAGGTGCCGCAGATACGTGAACAGCTTTTCCAGATCGCTGTCCTGATAAGGAATCACTTGACTCAGAAAGCTGTACAGATTGCGGAAGGCCTGTAGCTTGCCGCGCCACAGCTCAGCCTCCTCCTCTTCCTTATTCTGCAATTGCGCAAAGCGGGCGACTGCCTGATCTAGAATCGCGTTCATCGTCTTGTGGTCGCCGGGGCTCTGGCGGCGCTTTGGTGCGAAAAATACGCGCGCGAACTCGGCGACCTCGGTCTGCAGGTAGATGCCCGAGGCATCGAGTTCCGCTTTCACCTCGTAGAGCTTGTCCGGGTCCACTTGCTCGCCCATCACCGAGCCTTCGTAGTACTGGCGGAAGGCCTCCTGAATCTCGCCGGGTTCGTTGACGAAGTCGAGCACGAAGGTGTCGTCCTTGAGCGGGTGGGTGCGGTTCAAGCGCGACAGTGTCTGCACCGCCTGAATACCCCCAAGGCGCTTGTCCACGTACATCGTGTGCAGCAGCGGCTGGTCAAAGCCGGTCTGGTATTTCTCGGCCACCAGCAGCACGCGGAAATCCGGCTTGGCGAAGGTGTCCGGCAACTCCTTCTCCTTCAGTCCGCCATTCATCTCCACTTCGGTGTAGCTGATCGAAGGAATCTTGTCGTCTTCAACGCTGCCCGAAAACGCCACCAGGCTCTTGATCGGGTAGCCCTTCTCCTGGATGTAGCGGTCGAACTCCTGCTTGTAGCGTACTGCCTCCAGCCGCGAGCCGGTCACCACCATCGCCTTGGCATGCCCGCCAATCTTGTGTCGGGTGAAGTGTTGGAAGTGTTCGACCATCACCTCGGTCTTCTGGCCGATGTTGTGCGGATGCAGGCGCATGAAGCGGGCCAGCGCCTTGGCGGCTTTCTTGCGTTCGACGTTGGGGTCGTCCTCGGCCTTCTTGATCAGCTTGTAGTAGGTCTTGTAGGTGACGTAGCTCTTCAGCACGTCCTCGATGAAGCCCTCCTCGATGGCCTGGCGCATGGTGTAACGGTGGAAGGGTTCGCCGTTGCGGCCGAAGATCGCCAGCGTCTTGTGCTTGGGCGTGGCGGTGAAGGCGAAGAAGCTCATGTTCGGCTGATGGCCCCGCTTGGCCATGGAACGGAACAGTCGTTCCAGCTCGACTTCGCCCTCCTCCTCGGCCATCTCCTGCGCCTTGCGGCGCAGCTCGGCGCCGCCCAGCACACCCTTGAGCTCGGTCGCCGTCTCGCCCGACTGCGAGCTGTGCGCCTCGTCGATGATCACTGCGTACTTGCGCGTCGGTAGGTGGCTCTTTCCCCCTTCGCCGCGCTCCTCGCTCAGCTTGGCCAGCTGTCCGGAGACGAACGGAAACTTCTGCAGCGTGGTGATGATGATCGGCACACCGGCTTCCAGCGCCTCAGCCAGCTGGCGCGAGTCCTCGTCGATCTTCTGCACCACACCCTGGCGGTGGTCGAACTGGTAGATTGTGTTCTGCAACTGGCGGTCCAGCACCACGCGGTCGGTGATGACGACCACGCTGTCGAACAGCCGCTCGTCGCGCTCGTTGTGCAGGCTGGACAGACGATGCGCCAGCCAGGCAATGGTGTTGCTCTTGCCGCTGCCGGCCGAATGTTCCACCAGATAGTTGTGCCCCACGCCTTCGCTCGCGGCGGCCGCCACTATCTGGCGCACCGCCTGCAACTGGTGATAGCGCGGAAAGATCAGGCTCTCCTTGCGCAGCTTCTTGCCGTCGTCCGTGGTCTTCTCTTCCACATCGAGATGCAGAAAGCGGGCGAGCAAGTCGAGCAGGCTGTCGCGTTGCAAGACCTCTTCCCAGACGTAGGCTGTCTTGTAGTTGCGCCCCCCACGGTCGGGCGGGTTACCAGCGCCACCGTCCATGCCCCGGTTGAAGGGCAGAAAGTAGGTGGATGAACCGGCCAGGCGCGTGGCCATGTGCGCCTCTTCGGTGTCCACCGCGAAGTGCACCAGCGCGCGCTTGGTGAACACGAAGATCGGTTCACGCGGATCGCGGTCGTGGCGGTACTGGTGGATGGCATTCGCCGCCGTCTGGCCGCTCAACGGGTTCTTGAGTTCCAGCGTCACCACCGGAATACCGTTGACCGACAGCACCACATCCAGCGACTTCTCCGACTTCGGGCTGAAGTGCAATTGGCGGGTCAGCCCAAGCCGATTGGCCTGATAGCGCGCCTCCAGCTCCGGGTTCAGGCCGTGGGCCGGGCGGAAGAAGGCGATCCGCAGCGTTTTGCCGAAACACTTGAAGCCGTGACGCAGCGTGGCCAGCGTGCCGTGGGTGTCCAGCCACTTGCACAGGGATTCCATCACCCGCGCGCCCGTGTGCTCCCCGTGCTGCGCCTCCAACTTCTCCCACACCTTGGCCTGGGTGGCACGGATGAACTCCAGCGCCTCATCAGGAAAGATCGCCCGCTCGCGGTCGAAGCCCTTGGCGCTGAAGGGCGTGTACCCCTCGGCCAGCAAGACTGACTCGATGGCGGTTTCAAATGCCACCTCAGAGGTCATTTTCATTTATGTACCCCTTTGCTACGGACTCTATTACAAATGCGTACTCTGGCAGCCGTTCATTATTCGGCGTGGTTACGGCCTGAAGTACATCCATGAAGTCCTCCCGAGTCTGGACGATTAACGGGTCCAGCCATGTCGAAAGAGCTGATAAGCGCCAGCCTTTCAATGTGTCGTGATTCAGTGCAAGCACAGAAATCGAGGTGCGCGCGGTATCGCCCAGTCCATCAACGCTGCCATCCCCTTCACGAAATACAAAGCGTTCTTCGCAGTCCTCGTGGGTCGGCAGCACAGGCAGAGTGCGGGCGGCCTTGGCGACCGCTCCAAAATGTTCCACTTCCGCTCCGCGCACTTCCAATGCGGCGATCATGTTTCGGTAGTTTAGATCGTCGCCCACAACTCGGCCGTACTCTTCGTCTCGGCCCGTCACCTCGTCACGACAGGCCTGCTGACATTTCAGGTGTTCGATATGGTTTCTGAAGCTGGGGCCGGCAACTGCCGGTTGGAGTTGTGTTATCCGCTCGTCGACTGGAGCGCCGGTGTATCCGCAAAGACCGTACTGCTCTCGGGTCAGAGTCTCGCACAGGGCAGATTTATAAGGGAAGTCTCGGTAGGTGAGATTGACGGGTTCCGGTTTTATGGCCAACTGCGCATCAATAAATGCTTGCAGGCAATTGGGTGTATTTCCTTTGGCAACTTGTCTCATTTTCCCAGCCGCTCGACGCGTTCGATCATTGAAGCCAGTCGCTGAATGGCTTCCGTGTTGCCGACATTCTTTCGCAGCGTTTCAATCAGTGCTCTCGCTTTATCGAGACTGCGCTCAGCAATATGTCGGGAGACGGTTTCCAATGCGGCCTCCACATCCTCATTCATCTCGTCTGCGCCCATAAGCACATTGAGAATCCAATTCGAGTCTGTGCCATAGGCCATGGCAGGCGTGTCGACAACCACTTTCCCATTACACCAGGAAAGAAGTCTGACGCAGCTCGCTTCCGTCTCACCGATCACCTGGGGTGAGTGTGTTGTAATGACGAACTGGCAGCTCTTGAAAATGGCCGGAAGTCGCTTGATGACATCGCGCTGCCACTTGGGATGCAGGTGTAGCTCGATCTCATCGATCAGCACCAGCGCCACGCCGTCGGCGATGGGGTTGTCGCTGTCCGGGTTGGCGATGGCCAGGCGCCGGGTGAGGTCGAACACCAGGGCCAGCAGGCCGCGCTCACCGTCGGACAGCTGATGCAGGTAGAAGGGCTGGCCGCGCTTGTCCACCACGAAGCCGAGGCGCGGTTGCTCCTGGATGCGCAGGTTGCTGAACTCGGGCACGAGGTCGCTGACCACGGTACACAGCGCGTCCAGCACCTTGAGTCGGCGTGGCTCGCTGGCCGCGCCCAGCTTCTCCTGGGTGCGGAACCAGTGCATGAACTCGCGCAGTTCCACCTCGCGATCGTGCAGAGCGCGGCCGTAGGCGATGGACGGTTCGAAGGGCTTGGCCTCTGGCAGGCTGCGCGGCTGCCCGGGCAACTGGCGCTTGGGCGAGAAATACACTGCCAGCGGCGGATGGGCCGTGCTCTTCAGGGTCGCCAGCGCGGCGCGGGTCTCCTTCATGCCCGCTTCCAGCTCACCGGTCAGCGTGCGGGCGCTCAGCGCCTGGGCGAAATCGGTGGCGCCGGTGGCATATTCGGCCTGCCGCAGCAGCATGAAGCGGTCGCCCTTCTCGTCCGCCGCGCGCAAGCGCTGCACCCCGGCATTGATGGTCTGCCCATCGATCCGGATGCGCGCGGACACCTCCAACGAGTCCTTGTCACCGTGGATGTCGTCATCGGTGAAGTACAGCGGCACCGAGCGCGAGGGTGTGAACTCCGGCATTGCCCGTGACAGCAGAACCGTCAGCGCGTGCAGCACTGTGGACTTGCCCACGCCGTTGACACCGGCGATCAGTGTCACATCCGGCTCGAAGGCGATGTCGAGCTGCTCGAACCCGCCGCAGTGCGCCAGGGAAAGGGTTTCAAGCTTCATCCAGTTATCTCCTCCCGTGGGATCTGGCCGGTGACAGCCGCGGAGATAAGCGCGGCGCGGCGTTCCTTGAGCAAGGAGGTTGAGTCGCCAAGCGATCGATAGACCTCTGTGTAGGCTGCGCGCGACTCATTTAGCTTCCTGACGATCGCGTCTTGTTCGGCAGGCGGCGGCACAGGAACTCGAATGAAGCCCAGTCGCTCCTGATTGAGGATCGGTAACGTGGCTGAGTTTGCATGTGCACTGAATACATTCTCGTACCCCTGCAGGACATAGAGCAGGTAATCCCAACGAATTGAATCTGATGGCGTGATCACATTGATCTGCTGATTCGCCGAAAACTCAGCAATAGAACTAGCCACCTTGCCTAGCGTCGCGCCAATCCCTATAACCATAAGCGAGTGCGCAGGAAAGACCTTTGCCTCTCCTTCATCCACTGCCTGTTGTGGAATTTTCCTATTTGATTCAGTAATCACGCCACCATGTTTAAAATCGCTTGGCGTGAACCACGTGAAATCTGAAGGCAGCGACCCATCCATGAATGACGCGGAGGGAGTTGTTCCCGTGTCGATTCTCGAACTAGACCGCTTCAGCGTACGAACTTCCCAATGCACCGGGATCTCACCGAGCCAATCTTGGCCAGAGGGCTTGAGTGGCACTTTGGGGTCAAGGCCGCGGGTCACTGTGCGGCTGATGAGGGCCGCGCGCTTTTCTTCCAGCAGCGCCAGCATCCGTTCCTTCTCGGAAATCAGCCCGTCGATGCGGGCGAGTTCGCGGTCGAGGTAGTCGGCGATGAGCTGCTGGTCCACTTGACTCGGAAATGGCATCGGCACTGACCGCAGATCATCAGCGGACAGCTCCATGAAGGTCGAACCTCGACCCAAGGCCTCCAGAGCAGGACGCAAGTGAATCAAGGCGTAGTAGTAGAAGCGCTCGTCTACGCGGTTAACGCGGGTCAGCAGGAAACAACCCTGATTGCAAGTGGAGGGCTCCGCAAGGATTGCGGTTTGACCGATCGGCGCTCGCTTCGAGAGGACTATTGAACCGGGTAAAGCAAGGCTGACTGCGCTGTTCCTGTAGCCCTCCTCGGTAATGCGGCGGCGAGTTTCTCGGACATAGCGATCTCCGAGCTTGCCGAGGTCTTCCGGCGTCACCCAGTTGATATCACCGTCCCAGTACTCCTCAACGCCACTCGAAGGCGTTGCACCCGATTTGGTTTCGAAAATAAAGCGAAGCCGCCGCGCTTCGGGGCCGACAGGAATGGTGGGCGTCATTGCGTCACCTCGCGCAGCAACTCCAGAATCCGCTGCTCGACACCGGCCAGCTCCGCATCGATCTCGTGGAGCGGCCGCGGTGGCTGGTACTGGAAGAACACGCGATTGAAGTTGATCTCGTAGCCCACCTTGCCGATGCCGTCGTCCTGCTCGTCCAGCGTCTCGCGGTCGATCCAAGCATCGGGCACGTAGGGCCGCACTTCACGCAGGAAGTAACTGGCGATGCCTTCTTTCAGCGGGATGTTCTCGGCATCCTTGAGCGCCGGGTCGGGTTCGTACTCGATGTGCTTGCCTTTGCCGTCGGCGTGCAGACCCAGCAGCGTGTAGAGATCATCCTTCGCAAGGTCGGTGGGGAGCGTCTGGTCGGGGAATAGTGCGGCGCGCTCGAGCGGCTCGACCTTGTGGTGCTTGTCGATGACGGGCGCGGCCTCGGGGTCGACCACGGTGAAACAGTCGCGGAAGATCTTCTTCTGCGCGGCCCCCTTCGCCCCCTTGGCCCAGCCCTCGATGTCGTCCGGCAGATCCCTGAACACCTTCTGCACCGAATTCCACGCCTGGTTCCAGTCCAGCAGCGGCTCAGTGCCGAGTTCGTCCTGTACGGCCTGAAGGGCATCGAACAGCTCGGGACAGGTGTTGAGGAAGCGCTCGCGTGCTTCGTCGGTGATCTGGAAGCGCAGCCGCAACGGGCGGAGCACGGTGATGCGGCGGTAGCCGAAGTCGGTGTTGTCGAACACGCGACTGGTCTTACTGTTCTCCATGGCGCCGTGTTCGCGCGTGATGTCATCAAGCGCAGCCTGGTCGAGGTAGCGGCGCTTGTTGCCCAGACTTCGCTTCATCGGCGTGTAGCGCTCGCGGGCGTCGATGAGCTGGATCTTGCCCCTGCGGTGCTCGGCCTTGCGGTTGGTGACCACCCAGATGAAGGTGCCGATGCCGGTGTTGTAGAACATCTGCTCGGGCAGGGCGACGATGGCTTCGAGCTGGTCGCGTTCGATGATCCAGCGGCGGATGTCGCTTTCTCCGCTGCCGGCGCTGCCGGCGAACAGGGGCGAGCCGTTGAAGACCACGGCGGTGCGCGAGCCGGGCAAATCCTTGTTGCCCGGCTGATAGTCCGCAAACTTGCTGATCATGTGCAGCAGGAAGAGCAAGGCGCCGTCGTTGATGCGTGGTAGCTTGCCGGTGTAGCCACGGAAGTTTGGCCAGCGGTCGATTTCCTTTTTCTCGGCTTTCCAGTCCACGCCAAACGGCGGGTTGGCCAGCAGGTAATCGAACCAGTGCATGTCGCCAAAGCGATCATCAGTGAGCGTGTTGCCGAGCTCGACGCGACTGTCCTTTTGGCCCTTGATCAAGAGGTCGGAGGCAGCCACGGCATACGAGCGCGGGTTGTAATCCTGCCCGTACACCTTCACGGTCGCTTGTTCGTTGTGGGCGCGTATCCAGTTTTGCGCCTCGGCCAGCATGCCGCCCGTGCCGCAGGCCGGGTCGCAGATAGTGACGATGACACCTGCCTGTGTGAGCACGTTGGTATCGGGCTCCAGCAACAGATTGACCATGAGCTGAATGACTTCTCGCGGCGTGAAGTGATCGCCCGCGGTTTCATTGGCGGATTCGTTGAAGCGCCGGATCAGGTCTTCGAACACCAGACCCATGGTGATGTTGTCGACCTTGCGCGGATGCAGGTCGATCTCCGCGAATTGGGAAACCACCTGGTAGAGGCGGTTCGACTCTTCGAGCTTTTCGATCTCCTTCTCGAACTCGAAGCGCTCGAAGATCTTGCGGATATTCTCGGAGAAGCCGTTGATGTAGTCGGCCAGGTGGCGGCCGATGTTGTCCGGATCGCCCTTGAGCTTGTAGAAGTCGAGGTGACTGTGGTTGTGGAAGCCCAGCGGAGTGCCGTTTTCATCCTTGGCCAGGTTGTTGAGGATGGCATCGATGTTGGCCATGCCCTTACTGGTCAATTCGGCATGGCGCTTGAGTACTGTCTCCTTGCTCGGCGCCAGCACGGCATCGAAGCGGCGCAGTACCGTGAGCGGCAGCATTACACGCTCGTATTGCGGCGGGCGGTAGGGGCCACGCAGCAGATCGGCGACGGACCAGATGAAGTTGGCAAGTTGTTGGAAGTTGGCGCTCATGGGTGCGTCCTGAAATACGTGAGGTTCGGTTGCGCGGCTATCGCCCACAGCGCACTGTCGGTGGGCGATAGAACGCTTTGATTCATGGGGCCGGCGCCGGCGTATCGCCCTCTCTCTATCGCCCAGCTATCGCCGATATGGCGCAAGTTGTCCGATAGCTTGTTCATGACACCGCCCAGTACCGCCGCCAGCGGTAGTTGCCTTCAAAGCGCACGGCGCCGCGCTCTATCAACTCTTCCAATGCGCGCTTGACTTGCTTGGAATGAATCTCGCCACCGATGCGCCGGTGGATGTCGCCGATGGCGGACTCGGGGTAGCGCTGCAGGTCCTCGAGCACCAGCGCGGCCAGTCGATGTGGTTCGATGCGCTTGAGGGTGGTTTCGCCGGTGAAATTGAGACTGCGCAGCAGGCCCGGATCAACAAAATAGCGCGTGGCCTGGGTGCGGCCGGCGCTCTGCACCAGATGCCAGTCCAGCAGGCGCTTGAGCCAGGGCTGCAGTGCTTCGACCGATGGCAGCTCAAGGGTGGTTGCCAGCTCGCGTGCGGTCAGTGCGTCGTGCTGGGCCAGGAGGCCCAGGGCAATACGTTCGCGCTGGGTGAGCTGGTAGGTCTGATCTGCCTTGGCGATGAATTCGATGACCTCGGGCTTCAGGATGCGGCGGCGTACGGTCACCTGCACGCGATCGTGGGTTTCGATCAGCTCCGGCGCCGGGCGGCCTTGAGACAGCAGCACCTCGAAGATCTTGTCGAAGCCACTGCCTTCGCGTTCCATCAGCTTCAGGTCGTGGAACAGGCGGGCCAGGTGCTCGTTGCGGCGCACGGTGGTGTGCAGCACATTCTGCGGCGTGACGCCCAGTGGCAATGGGCCGGGGTTGACCACCTCCAGCCGATCCGGATGCAGATTAAGGAAGATGTCACCGCGCTGGGTGTAGGGGCGATGCACCAGCGCGTTGACCAACAGTTCGCGCACCACGATTTCATCGAAGGCCGGCACGTTCTGGCGGTACAGGCCATCGGGCAGTTCGTAGCGCTCGCGGAAGTCAGGCACCTCCAGCCAGATCGCCTCGATCAGTTCCATCGGGCTTTGCGTGTGGTCGTCCCACACCAGCTTGTTGACCTTCTGGCCGTGCTCGTCGTACTTGATGAACTGGATGACCGGTGCTGTGGTGAGTTGGGCGCGGTGATGCTGGCGGCCAAGGCAGAGCACGCCCAAGTTGGTAAGAGTCTGCCCTTGCGCGAGCTGATAGTGATCGAGCAACTCATCGTCGGTCTTTTCCTTGACTGAAGCCTTGACGCGGTCGGATGCGCGCAAGGCCTGCAGCAGCTTGTCGCGCTTGGCCGCATCCGCCTCGACGCGAGGAATATGCAAGGTGGTCTGCGTTTCCCATGGCAGCGCGGAACGCTCGCTGGCCAGCCGCATCACGTCGTCGCCTGTGACGGGCTTGCTCTGATCGGCCACGCGCAGGAAGTACCGGCCATCGGTGGTGGACGCTACGGCCATGGCGCGCGGGATGCGCAATTCGATGTACTGGCCGCCATTGGGAGCGGTGACGATATCAGGCAGCGCGGCAACGTTGACGGTGCGCTCGGCCAGCTTGCGCCGAACGGTGTCGGGCAGGTCGGCGGGGATTGTTTGACCGGCCGGCGGCGCATCCTGCCCATCCTCGACGCCCAGCAGCAGCCGACCGCCCGTTGCATTGGCAAAGGCAATGCAATCCTTGGCGATCTCGTTCCAGTCTGCCGTCTTGCCGGTCACTGCCCGCAATGACTTCTGGTCGAGGAGTTGTCCTTCCTGGCTCATGTGATGCCCAGATGCTGCGTGACCTGCTCGGCGGTAACCCACAGTTCAGTGTTCATGGAATTGATATCGGGCTGTTGCCTCGACGCGTCTTAAGCCGGCCTCAGTCTAACAGGTGGCCACTTTAACGGCCATCGTTTCGGTGCGGCAATAGCCCAGGCCAGTATGGCGTTTCATGCAACAGGCGTTGCCTGGGTGATTTCAGCAGGCTGTTAGGATTTACCGGCTATAGTACCCACGGCTTCAGCCGCCCATGCCGGGTATCGAGAAGGCGGCGAGCAGGGTGGCGGCAGAGGCAAACGCGATGACTTTTTTCATAGTAACTCCTGAGTAATGTTGTCCTGTCCGGATCGGGAAGATCCCGACAGCACCAACAATAAGACAGGCTTGGCCCGCTGCGAATCATGGCGGTGTAGAGGAATGTAAATGAATGTCACGGGCCGGCAGTGCCCGGATACTAGCCCCGTGTTGGCGCCGTGCTGTCGTCACGCAGCTTCAGGATCACGCCGCCGGGCTGGATCGACAGCGGATGGCTGTAGTCCGGGATCTCCAGCAGCTGATCGCGCAGCGCCCGGCTGGCAGGATGGCGCGGATCAAAGATCAGGTGGGTCGCGGCGCGGGTGTTTTTCTGCAGCGTTGCGGCATCCGGATAGGCGGGTGGCAAGGATACCACCGGGCGGCGCACCGCCAGCATTGTGCGTCCCGGCCACTGACTCATGATCAGGATCTGCTGTTCAGCCGGCAGGTCTGCCAGTTCCTGCGCCAGCGTCATGATCAGCAGGTCATCGGGCGGGATATCATTGACCAGGATGGCGGTGCGGTGCGCCTTGTCGCTCTGCATGAACAGCGTCGTCACCACCAGCAATATGGCCAGCACCAGGCCGCGCTGCCCGAGCATGTTCTGTGCGCCGAGCAACTGGTTGAGCAGGATCAGGCGTTGTGTGCCCAGATACAGCAAGGTCGTGATGCACAGCAGCACCCAGCTGCCGTCGGCGGCCAGTGCGCCGCACAGCACCGCCAGCGCCAGGATGCGCGTCATCAGGTCGTCGCGGATGGCCCGGCGCTCGGCCACCAGCACGGCCAGCAAAGGCACCAGCACCAGCGCCCCGATCAGCCAGCGTGAGGTGTCGCCGGGCGAGGTCAGGATCGAATCGGCAAAGGCCGTCAGCAGGTTGTTGAACCACGGCACCAGATCCCAGCCGCCCCTGATCACCAGCGCAAACAGCGTGGCCAGCGCGATGCCGATGAAATAATGACGCTGCTGGCGGGTGTCGAGCGGCTGACGATACCAGTGCCAGGCCAGCGCCACCGGGTAGGCCAGCGCCGCCGGATGCAGCGTCAGTGCGATGACGATCAGCATCAGCTGCAGGAAATACCAGCCGCCGAGCGGCCGCGTGTTATGACGGTAACGCTCATCCATCCAGGCGCCGAGCGCCAGCATCAGCAGCAGGAATGGCCCGGCCCCCAGTGTGTCGACCTGGGTCAGCACAAACGGCGAGATCAGCAGCAGGCCGGTGGCAATCAGCGCCGCCTCGGCGCCGTGGCGGCGGCTGCTCCAGCGATGCAGCAGCCATGCGGCGGCAAAGGCCAGCAGCAAGGTGAACACCTTGGCGGCGATGATGCTGCCGGGCCAGTACAGGCCCAGCGGGATGAACAGCACCGCGCGGAAATCGGGGATGCCGAGCGTGACGATCGGGCTGATGACCCGGTCGGCGACCGACCATACCAGCAGCAGTGCGCGTGCGGCACCCTCGTTGATGTGCTGGGTGTCGTCGAGCCGCAGCAGGCCGCTGGCCAGTACAACGGCGCCCCAGCCCAGCAGCGTCAACAGTCCCCAGTGCAGCGGTTTGATCTTGGCAAGCATAGACATGTCAGGCCCTGTGGGGTTGCAAAAGAGGGCATAGCTTAGCCGATTGTCGCGGGCGAAGAAATTTGCTTAGCAATTAAACAGGGGCTAAGCCATAAATCCTGAGCCTTTTCCTAAGCATTTATTTTTTCTTGCCTGTATGGAAAGTGCATGATATATATTCAGTCCTCCAAATCGGGCAACGGATTTTCGTTTAATTGGGAGGGTATCTCGAGATGATTACTTCAGGCAGTATCCTGATTCTGTATGCGGTGTGGTTTGTGTTGGCGTTTGGCTTGGCCGCATATCTGTTGAAGAAGAGTTCTTGATGCAGGCGGAGTGATCCGCGGTATCGGTGTTGAGCGCGCCGCAGGTAGGCGCGGCTGGAAAGACGGGGTGGACGGTGTTTGATGTTGACAAAGTTCATCTCCTACGTATGATGGGGACACTACCCATAAATAACAGAAGAACTGGGAGGGGGCGTTTTATGCGACGTATTGCAGCAATGGCTTCGGTAATCGGGGCGGCTGTTCTGTTCACGGCGACGGTCCAGGCGGCCGGTGAAGTCAGGGCCAATCTGGCCAGCGGTGAAAAGATCTTCAAGGAAGGCAAGGGCAGTGTCCCGGCCTGCAACTCATGCCATGGCGAAAAGGGCATGGGTAACGACATGATGGGTACGCCGCGTCTGGCCGGCCAGATGTCCCAGTTTGTCGTCAAGCAGCTCGAAGACTTCGCCACCGACAAGCGCATCGACAGCACGATGTTTGTCATGAACGCCAACGCCAAGGGGCTGGCCGAGCAGGATCGCCGTGACGTTGCGGCCTATGTGAGCAGCCTCGGTGAAGAGATGCCAGCGGCCGATCGCTCGAATCTGGCTGAACTGAAGGCTGCCGGCACCGTGGTCGGCGAGACCCATCTCGGCAAGGAGATCGTCCAGTACGGCATCGTCGCCAAGGGTGTACCGGCCTGCATGTCCTGCCATGGCTACAACGGCCGCGGTGTTGACCCGATCTATCCGAAGCTGAACGGCCAGAAGTATGTCTATCTGGTCAATCAGCTGAACAAGTGGCGTGACGGTTCGCGCGCCAACGACCCGCTGGCGCAGATGCGCAAGGTTGCGGCGCAGCTGTCTGATGCGGATATTGCCAATGTCGCGGCCTATCTGGCTGCCAATGCGGAAAACACCACCATCGGCAACAGCCGGACACCGGAGCAGCATCCGTACATGCTGTTCGACAGGACCTCTTCGTTCCACTGATTTTGGTTCTGATCGAACAAAGGGCGGGTTTATCCCGCCCTTTGTCGTTTGTATAATAACGTCCGTTTTGCAATCAAGGGCACTGGATCACAGACATGGCAGGCAAGCAGCCGCTGCGGCAGGGTGAGAAGATTCTGTTCGGTATGGTCATTGCCTTTGTTGCGATGGCCGTGGTCAGTTATGTGATCCTGGAGGTCATCCGCTATCGCTCCACCAAGCCGATGTATGCCGTCACCACCCATTTCGACCTGTCGGCCGCCGGACAGCGTGGCTCGCAGCTGTTTCGTACCTCACGCTGCACCTCCTGCCATCGCGCGATGCGCAATGGCACCAACATGGGCCTGTCGCTGGATGCCGAGGGCTCCAGGCACGACGTGGCATGGATCTACGCCTTTCTGACCGATCCGGAAAAGACCTACGGTGCCGCGACCGTGGATCATGGCGCAGCGCCGAAGGAGGCCGCCCATGTCATGTACATGGACCAGGGCGAGCTGATGGCGATCGCCACCTTCCTGTCCGAACTGAGATCGGACCAGGGCTCGGCCTCGGCGCCGATGCCGCCGGCCGGCAAGTCCGAGTTCATCGACAGCATGGTCAAGACCTTTGCCCCGGACGACTGGAAGGACAAATACAGCGATGTCAGGGACCCGGGGCAGCAACCCGCTTCCATTCCAAAAGAGGTGACAGGCAGTGAGCAATAACGAACAGTGGCTGGAGGACATGGATTACCGGCGCTATGTGCTGTGGTTTGTCTATGCCTGCATCGTCTACAGCATCATCGGCTTCTCGTGGGGCGCGATGATGGGCGGGATCGCCGACTTTCGCCATTTCGTTGATCATCGGCTGCATGGCAACCTGATCGTCCGCGCCCACACCCACGTCAATCTGCTGGGCTGGGTCGAGATGGCGATCTTCGCTGCGGTCTATTACATCATCCCGCGCATCGTCCACCGTCCGATCTACAGCATCGGCTTGATGAAGGCCCATTTCTGGATCCATAACTTCGGCCTGATCGGCATGGTGGTGCTGTTTACGCTGGCCGGGGTCATCGGCGGCAGCGCCAGCATGGATCACACCCCGCAGGAGGTTGAGCAGGCGATCCGGCCGTTCCTGGCGACGATGGGCATGTTCGGTTCGCTGGTATTGCTGGCCAACCTGATCTGGGCCTACAACCTATTTCGCACCTGTGTGGGCTGGGCCGGCAAATGACCCGGTTTGGGACCTTGGCCGCACTGTCGTTGTTGATGCTGATCAGTGCCGGCTGCAACTTCGAGAGCTCGGTGACGGTGGGCATGAACGCCCCGGCCATCAAGACCAAGACCTTGCAGGATGTCGGCGGGGATTTCAGCCGCATCACCACCTATCGCTACCCGGATGGCCGGATGTACCAGTACTCGCTGGATCAGGCGCTGGCGCTGCACAAGCCGGTGGTGCTGGAGTTTGCCACGCCTGGACATTGTACGGTATGCGACAACCAGCTGCAGATGATGAAGGCAATGCTGAGCAAATATGAAAGCGAGGTGATCTTCCTGCACATGGACCAGTACCAGAACCCCGAGGCCTTCCGCGCCTTCAAGGTCATCGGCGATCCGTGGACCTTTATCATCGATAAAAACGGTGTGGTTCGCTACAAACAGGCCGGCCGCATGTTGTACGGCGAGCTGGATGCGGTGATCAGCCAGGTGATGATGGGGGCCCGCGGCTGATGGCAGACATCCATCGATATCAGCTGGTACAGGATCGGCGCGGGCTGACCTGGGATGCGCTGTTATATATACCTACGGTAATTGCCTTGTTGTCGATCGGTGCCAAGATCTGGTTCAGCGCTGATCAGACCTGGGCCTATGTGCTGTTTTTCATGGCCAGTTTCTTTGCGCTGGTGGGCGCCAACCGTATCCTGGGCGGCCGTCTGATGTTGCTGCCATCCTCGCCGCGCGCGCTGCAGCTGGACCGCCAGCAGATGACGCTGGAACTGAATCGCGGCAAGGTGGTGCTGGTCAAGGATCTGCGCTATTACCCGGATTATGCCGGCAAGTCGTTTGGCCTGGCGGGGCTCGATGGCGAGGGCAAGCGACACCAGTTTGTGCTGTATCGCGGTCAGTTCGCCGATCTGGCCGAGTACCGTGACCTGAATGCCCGGCTGGCGGCCTTCAAGTAGCTCCTTCGATACGCGATGCGTTGCATCGCTACTCAGGACGAACGGCGAGGGTTCCGTTCGTGGTGAGTAGCGGCGTCAGCCGCGTATCGAACCATGACGGTCTTTGAGTGTAGCCGTGCACTATGCAGGACAGGCCCTTCGATACGCGATGCGTTGCATCGCTACTCAGGACAGGCTCTTCGATACGCGGCTCGCGCCGCTACTCAGGACAGGCCCTTTGAGCGTGGTGCTTGCAGGATGGATGCCGAATGTGGTGAGTAGGTGCCCATCGGTACGCGCTGCGCGCTACTCAGGGCAGGCTCAAGCACCGTATCGAACCATATGCAATGCTCCGCATTGCTACTCAGGACGAGCGGAGAGGGTTCCGTTCGTGGTGAGTAGCGGCGCGAGCCGCGTATCGAACCATGAACATCATGGCCGTAGCACCGAAGACTCGAAATACTAGGTGCCGTTGCGGCGCCGGCGGATGACGTCCCAGGCCATCAGCGCGATGACGGCTGCGCCGACCAGGCAGGTCAGCGTGATCAGCAGCCTTTCGGTGGCGGGGCTGACCAAGCCGCCCGCGATCATGTGCACGGAATAGCCGAGGATGAACAAGGCGGTGATCGCAGCGATGCTGTAGAGCAGGGTTTCTTTCATGGCGGATCGCAATGTTGGCCGGATTAATCATTGTAGCAGCTCGTGGCGTGCTGGTTAAGAAACGCGCTAAATATCTGACGGCAAAGGTCAACAAAACAAAAATGCTTGACGGAGAAAAAGCGCTGTGTAAATATCAGCGATGCCTTTAAACCCATGCCAAAAATGGGTTGAAATAACAACGAAAATGCCCAGGCATTATCGGCTTGACGTGGGGATGGCAGTGCCGGATTACAAAGGGCTGCTGGCAGAATCAAAAGCGCTTGAGTGGAGGAAAACATGAACAAACTCACTTATTCCAGGACATTTTGGACAGCCCTGATCGCCGGTATGACGACCGGCATGGGGAATGGCAGTGTATTCGGTGCCGCATTGATGTGCGCGCTGGGTCGCGGCCGCTTTGCAGATTGGGGCGGCTGGGGCGCCCAGTCCTACGACCCATCAACCTTTATGGGGTTCATAGACTGGTGCATGATCATCTTCGGTCTGATGTTCACCGTCATCATCCTGGTCTCAATGAACCGCCATGGTGAGCTGGAAGCCAAGGCATCCTGAGGTCACGGGTTTAGGGTATAGATATAAAGAGAGGGTTTTCACTATGGCTATGTTTGCGTCAATCTGCGGGATCCTGCTGGCATTCTCAAGTATGTGGTTTGCATGGTATCTGATGATGCCAGGCAAGCATTGATCGGATCGGTACGGTTTGTCAGGAAGAATTTTAATTTCAAGAAACGGGAAAGGTTAGGGGGAGGTCGTAATGCTTAAGTACCTGTTCGCGCGCAACGAGGATATCCCGCACGGCACGTCTGCCGTGTATTTCGGGATATCTTCCATTATGTGGTTCGTCATCGGAACCGGACTGGGTTCCTTCAATGCCGCCAAGCTGGCGTTTCCTGACTTTGTGACCGGCTCCGAACTGTTCTCGTTCGGTCACATGCGTCAGGTGCACGTCATGGCGGTGATCTTCGGCTGGATCTCAATGGCGTTTGCCATGGCGATGATGTATATCACGCCGGCGCTGGGTAACACCCGGCTGTGGTCCGAAAAGCTCGGGGTGTGGAACTGCTTCCTGTGGAACTTCGGCCTGTCGCTGGCGCTGACGCTGCTGTGGGCGGGCATGAGCTCAGGTCGCGAATACTCAGACTTCCCGTGGTTTATCGACCTGGTGATCCTGTTCGGCATCGTGGCCCCGCTGGGTCTGAACGTCTGGATGACGGTGCTGAAGCGCCGTACCCAGGGGATCTACACGACGAACTGGTTCTTCCTGGCCGGTACCTTCATGGTATTCATCGTGCTGCTGGTCGGTAACACGCCGGAATACTTCCAGCTGACCGGTTTGACCGAGGCCTATCTGACGTGGTGGTTTGCCCACAACGTGCTGGGGCTGTGGATCACCCCGGTGGCCGCGGCGATCGCCTATTACACGATTCCAAAGATTACCGGTAACCCGCTGTATTCACATCGTATCGGTCACCTGCACTTCTGGTCGGTGGTGGTGTTCTACTCGACACCTGCTGCGCATCACCTGATGTCAGCACCGCTGCCGGAGTGGTTGAAGTCCTTCGCCTCGGTAGAAGGGGTGTTGATCCTGGTACCGGCGATCGCCTTCGTGTCCAACCTGCTGCTGACGATGACCGGCAAGTGGCACTACTTCGTCGATAACGTCGAAACCAAGTTCACGATCACCGGCGTACTGCTGGCAATCCCGTTGAACATGCAGGGTGGTTTCCAGCAGACCCGCGCCATCAACTGGTACATCCATGGTACCGGCTGGATCGTGGCGCATGCTCACCTGGCGCTGCTGGGCTTCTCGACATTCCTCGAGGGTGCCGCGGTGTACTACGGTCTGCAGACCATCCTGCGTCGCAAACTGTATTCACTGGCGCTGGCCAACTTCCACTTCTGGTTCCTGCTGATCGGGTTCTCGATCTACTGGATCTCGATGACCATCGCCGGTCTGATCCAGGGTGCGGGCAAGATCTACGAAGTGCCATACATCGATGTGGTGATCGCAGAGCATCCGTACATGATCGCACGTTGGGTCGGTGGCACGATGGTCTTCACTGGTAACTGCGTATGGCTGTACAACATGTGGATGACGGCGCGTGCGGGTACGGTGATTCCTGCGGGTCGTCTGCCGCATGAATTGGCCTACGAGCGTTAATCCTTAAGAATAAATAGAGGGAGGATTAAGAAGTGGCATTCAGAGAATATAAAATTGGTGCCCGCCTGTTCGGGTTGGCACTCGGCGGATCAATGATGATCACGCTTTACATGCCTAGCCTCAACATCGTTGAGGTGGCATCCACTGAAACCGGTCTGCGCAAGGGCCTGTCCTACGGTCGTGTAGGTGGCTTTAGCGTCGAGGACCCGTTCCTGCAGGGCGAAGGTAAGCCGAAGACGGTCATGCTGTCGCAGGACCCGTCCACCGGTCAGGCGATCGAACCGGTCTATGCCTATGTCTATGAGGCAGGTACGCCGTTCACCAGCTCAATTCGCCATCCGCGCATCTTGGGCGCCGGCGTCAAGGATCTGAGTCTGGAGCAAGGTCGTATCGGTGAGGCGAACCAGGCCAGTGGCGCGGTGTTCGTCGTTGCTGAGGGCAGCTGGAATGGCGAAAGCGTCAGCTACATCGAGAATGCAACCGCGACTCGTAACTGGAGTCCGGATGCGGTATTGAGTGCTGCCGGCGATGCCAACACCCGTTACATCGGCTCGGGCAAGATCATGTTTGTCCGTGAAGGGTGCTGGTGGTGTCACACGCTGCTACCGGAAGAGACCCAGGACTGGCAGGTGTTTGGCGTACCGCCGCGCCTCGGTGACTATAACAGTGAGTCTCCGACCGCCTTTGGTTCTGACCGCAAGGCGCCGGACCTGCTGCATGTCGGCTCGCGTAATTCATCACGCGAATGGATGATGATGCATTTCTTCAATCCGCGCCTGGTGCAGCCGCATTCGATCATGCCACGGTACGATTATCTGTGGGGTGACAACGATGCTGCCGGCAACCGGATCGACTTCGTCCAGTGGCGGAATGAATACAATGCCTATGTCAGCGGCGCGCGCGTCTATCCGCCAGAGGTTCCAGAACCTGCTGCGGACAGCGAGGCTCGCTACCTGATCGACTTCGTCCTTAGCCTGAAGTAATAGAGGAGCAGCAATCATGGCTTGGAAATTTGACAAGATACTGCACAGCCTGACTGACGATGCTCAGAACCAGAAGGCGAGGCAGTTGTGGGAAGCTGAAAGCCTCGGTGGCATCACCGAGGACAACAACCGCCTGCCACAGGCAGTGGTGTGGTTGTTGGGTTTAACGATCATCACGGCGTTTCTGATCACCTTCCCGTTGTGGGGGCAGAGACCGAGCGCTGCGATCTACCAGGCCTATGTCGCCGAGATGGACTCACCTGAGGTGGCGGCGGCAAGCGATGATCAGGCGCGTGTCCAGGCCATCGTCAACAAGGTGAAGGCGCAAGGTGGTCAGTATGAGGCCCTGCAGGAGCGTCACCCGGTGGAGATGGATGATCTGCGCATGATCAAGGATCAGGTCATCGAGCTGCAGAATGCCGGTGTCGATCTGGAAGAGTACACCGTGGTAGGTAACAGGGTGGTCCTGGCCAACTTCGAAGGCAATATCAAGGCCGATGGCACCAAGCAGCGCAAGCAGCCATGGTGGGACAAGGGCTACACCATCGATATCTTCTACGTGATCTACTTCTGTGTGGCGGTATTGATCGCCATCAAGCGTCTGCCAAACTTCGCATGGCAGCCTGATCATCACAAAGGTCATTGAGACTGTAACCGGATAGAGGAGATAACAAATGATTGATATAGACAACCCGCCACTGGCACTGTTGATTCCGATCATGATCGTGTTTGTCTTTCCGTTTATCTACAGCTTTTTTGTAGATAACTACGACAAGGGCAAGCCGCAGATCCGTGATTGATTGACTGGAAAAGCCGGACAGACAATGCCGCCCTGATGGGCGGCATTGTCATTTTTGAGAAGTGACTGAATCACTATGGCAGACGAAATTCAACAGACAGCCCACGATAGTGCGCCGCCACTCCAGCCGGCCAGCGGCCAGGCAGCGATGATGGTGCAGGATGCCACGTCAGCCTCCGAGGTCGATTACTGGACCATCGAAGGGATGCGCAGCCAACAGTTCAGTGTGGGTATCTTCATCTTTATGATGGCCGGGGTGCTGGTGTTTGCCGCCATCATCTATCGCTTCATGCGCGGGGATGGCAAGGGCAGCAAGCTGAAACTGGGCGAGAAAGTGATGTTCATCTGGATTATACTGGGCACCACGGCGGCCGTGATCTTCGGTGCGCTACAACTGTTGCAGGGCTATCTGTTCTAAAGAGGTGAGTCATGACCGAGTTCTTTCAATCACTGCCCGATGGCTGGACCATATATGTGTGGATGGTTGCCGGGGGCTTGATCATCGCCGCGGCCATCTACGGCATCGCCTGGGCGCACCACAACGAGCAGTTTGATGAAGATATCAAATATCTGGTGTTTGACGAGAATGACCGCGACAAGATGACGCCGGACGAGTTCAAGAAAAGCCAGGCGGTCAATAAACAGCAGGAGCAGCGCCGCGAGGAATGGCTGGCCGAGCAGGCGCGGATCAAGCAGCAGCGTCATGAGAAAAGGTGAGAAGGCGATCCTGATCCTGATCGTCGTGGTGGTGGGTGCGGCGATGCTGTACAGCGGCATGCGGCAGCAGGATGCGGGCAAAGGGGCCACCGAGCTGCCGTTTTATACCACAGCTGACAACAAACTGAATGCCGGCGGCATGGCTGTCTATCACAAGTATGGTTGCAAGGCCTGCCACAAATTATGGACCATGAGTGATATGCTGCAGTCGGTGCCGGCGCCGGCGCTGGACGGCATTGGCTCATTGAAGACCCGGCAGTGGTTGAATGATTACCTGTCAGCCGCCAATCCGCAGCAGATCGTGCCCAGCCGGCTGAAGCCGGAATACCGCATGCCTTCCTATGCCGCCATGGCAGCGCAGGAACGCGACACGCTGGTGGCCTATCTGGCGAGCCTGAAGGTCAAGGACTGGTATCTGGACGAAACCCGGCGTGCCGAATGCAGCAAACTGACCGGCGGTGATTGCTGATGGCACAGAAGCCCAGATACGCCCGTGGGGCCGTCGCCATCCTGGCCGGATGCCTGATCAATTTTTTCGGTGACATGGCGCTGGGTGTGAATATCGAGCTGTTCTGGGGGCTGCAGACCTTTGACGCCCTGTGGTTCATCGACATGTTCGTTGTGCCGCTGATCGCCGGGCTGGTGGTGGGTCTGATCTTTGGCCTGGGCGGCAAATGGTTGTGCTATTTCCCGCCGTTGATTGTGCGTCTGTTCAGTTATTTCTACCTGGCAAAGTTTGCGGTGATTCCTGACGGCGCATCCTTGATGCCGATGGGCTGGTGGGGATTTTTTGTCATTCTGACCATCGAGGCCGCCGCCTTTGGCGGGGTGGCAGGCGAGATCATGATCAAAAAGACCTACGGCAGGATGCCGCGCCATCTGTATCACAAGGATCAAGGCCGCCCGGACAGCGACAAACCTGAGTCATGATCAAGTAGCCTGTGAATAAAAGATATTCGATAGCGGTAACTGACGCCGAGCGCCTCAGGCGCAAGCGATTTTTACACGCAACGTTGATCACCTGCATGGCACTGGCGATGGTGGGCGGGACCTTGCATGTACTGAAGCTGGGCGCCAACAGGATGGCAGACATGCGTGACCGCTCTTCATATGACCTCAAACAGGTGAGCCGCCATATCCGCGCCGCCGGTGAAGACATCACGCTGAACCGTATCAATGAAGAGCAAGGCAAGCGCCGCGCGCTGCCGGCAGCGGGTGGGTACACGGTCGAGGAGGCGCAGGCCCTGCTGAGTGCCGAGCAGTGGCAGGAGCTGGACAGCATGATAGCGATCCCGGCCGGGGCCTTCATCATGGGCACCGGACGGGCGCGCAGTGATGCGTATGACCGCCCTGCGCATACAGTGACGACTGGCAGATACCGCATCGACAAATACCCGGTAACCAATGCCCAGTATGCGCGGTTTGTCGCGGCGACGGGTTATCGTGCGCCGCTGCACTGGATCAAGGGGCGGATCCCGCGTGGCCTGGAACAGCATCCGGTCACGATGGTGTCCTGGTACGACGCCAGCCGTTACGCGCAATGGGCCGGCAAGCGCCTGCTGCACGAGGCGGAATGGGAAAAGGCGGCACGCGGCCGCGATCAGCGGCGCTGGCCGTGGGGCGACCAGATGGATGCCGGGCGGTTGAATACCTATTACAGTGTCGGTTCAACCAGCGAGGTGACACGCTATCCGCTGGGCGCCAGTCCGTTTGGGGTCATGGACATGGCGGGCAACATCACTGAATGGGTGGCCGATGACTTTGCGGCCTATAGCGGCAGTAATGCGCCTGCCGAGGTGTTTGTCGGCAAGATTGCCCAGGCCAATTCGCCACAGGACCGGGCGATGAAGGTCGTTGACCTGGTCCCGGTTGATGGAAAATACAAGGTATTGCGCGGCGGATCATGGAAGAGTGATCCGTTCTCGACGGCGGTCTACCATCGGAATTTTGCCTGGCCACATTATGCGTCAGATTTCTTCGGCTTTCGCTGTGGCCAGGATCTCAAGTAGAGGCGGGATGATGATTCAGTTACTCAGATACATTGTGGTACTCATGATGGTGGTGCAGACCCCGGCATGCTGGGCGCTGGACAGTTATCGATTTCTGCATGTCTCGATCGAAACCCCGTGGCTGATCTTTCTGGTGCTGTTACCGATTGTGCTGTCACCGTTCATCCTGATGGCAATATTGTACTGGCGCTTTGCCGGGCGTAACCCGGAGCAGCAGGCGGGCAAAGACCAGGAGGGCGGGCGGGAATGAGGGTGCTAGGGCGCGTGATCGTACTGCTCACTATGATGCTGGGCCCGGTGCTGCCGGCATGGGCAGCCGCTGCCGAGAACGTCACTGGCAATGATACCCAGGTGTTGAGTCAGTTCAACCGCTACCAGGTACAGGAAGGTGAGGCCGTCAAGATCGGTGATCAGCAGAAACATCGCATCCTGTTTTATATGGGTGCGGCGTTGTTGATGCTGGTACTGGCGACGGCAAGCCTGGGTGTGGCCATGGCCATCTATAACAAGCCGTTGTTCATCGGTCATATGGTTGCGGCAGGGCTGACGGTAACACTGGCCATTGCCCATGCCGTCGTGGCGGTGGTGTGGTTCTTTCCGTTCTGATCCCATGTTCAGCAATCACTGCCAGCGAGCATCACGATGATCACAGCCCTGCTGATCCCGCTGTATGCCTTGTCCGGCACGGTCAGTCTGGCCTATGAGGTGTTGTGGGCGCGCCTGATCTCGATGCAGTTCGGTACCAGCAGCTTTGCCGTGGTGGTGACCGTGGCGGCCTTCATGGCCGGGCTCGGGGCCGGCAGCCTGTACGGCGTGCGGCTGATCCAGCGTACGCGCCGGCCAGCGCTGTGGCTGTTTGCCGCGCTGGAGGCAGCGATTGCCGGCTATGGCCTGCTGATGCCGTGGCTGATGGAGCTGTTTAGTAACGGTCTGACGACGATCTCGGCCGGTATTGGTCTGTTCCCATGGTATCTGCTGCAGGGCACGTTGCTGCTGGTGATCATGCTGTTGCCCGCCGTGTTGATGGGCGTGGGCTTTGCACTGATGCTGCGCGCGGCCCAGCAGCACGGCATCAGCAATGCGCTGGCATGGATCTATGGTGGCAATGCCGCCGGCGGGGTGCTGGGGGCGTTGATCGTGTTGTGGCTGTTGCCGGCCATCGGCTGGATCGCAGCCGTGCAGTTCATCGCGTCGCTGGGCCTGCTGGTGGCTGCCGGAGTGGCCTCATTGGCCTGGCGTTACCAGGCCAATGAGGCCGAGGTCATGCGTCAGCCGGCGGCGACCAACCCGGATATCAGCTGGCAACACTGGCTGCCCTATGCCGGGATCGGGGCGGCCTCACTGATCATCGAGATCAGCTGGACGCGGTTGTACGGCATGATCATGCTGCGTACCGAATATGTGCTGGCATTGATCCTGGCGATCTTCATCGCCGGGATTGCGCTGGGCAGCCTGCTGGCACAACGTATGCGTTCCCGGCACTGGCTGACGGTGATGCCGGTGATCGCGGCAGGCTTTGGCATCATCAGTCTGTGGCTGTTGCCCTGGCTGTCGGCAGTGCTGGAGCAGCAGCAATTCACCGGGCTGGGCCGGGCGTTGCTGGTGCAGGGGGCGCTGCTGGCAGTGGTGACCCTGCCGTTGACCGTGGTGCTTGGCGCCTGGTTGCCATTGCTGACGGCGCAGCTCGGCAACGAGGCGGCCAATGGCGCCTGGTTATATGGAGTCAATTCGCTCGGCGCGGCCGCCGGCGCCTTGCTGTGCGGACTGGTGCTGATCCCGTTGCTCGGGACACCGGCATCGATTGTGCTGGCCAGTCTGTTGCTGTTTGGCTGCGGCATGGTCTGGGTCACGGTGCAGCGGATGTGGCTGCTGGCGTTCGTGCTGATGGCTGCGGCCTGGCCGGTGCGCGACTGGCCGGCCACCCGCACCCTGTTGCCGGCGGCCCAGGCCGATTCTGTCGATCTGTACCGTTTCGAGGATGCGCTGTCGATCACCCATGTCGTTGAACGCCCGGACGGACAGCGGGTGCTGTTGTCGGATCTGCAGCGCATGGACGCCTCGTCTGATCCGACCTCGGTGGCATTGCAGCGTAATCAGGCACGATTGCCGCTGGTATTGCAGCCGCAGGCCCGTCAGGTGCTGTTGCTCGGCCTGGGAACCGGTATCACCGCATCCGGCGGCCTGGCCATGCCGGCCCGCCTGACTGCGGTCGAGCTGTCACAGGGTGCCATCGATGCCGCCGGCACATGGTTTCCGCGGGTCAATGACCAGGTGACACAACAGGCCAGGATCATCCGCGGCGATGTGCGGCGCTTTTTGATGACAGATGCCGGGCATTATGATGTCATCATCGGGGATGTCTTTCATCCGGACCAGATCGGACGCAGTGCGCTGCTGTCGGTCCAGCAGTTCCAGCGCTGTCGCGCCCGGCTGGCCGCGGACGGGGTGATGGTGCAATGGCTGGCGCTGAACCAGTTTGATGTCGCGACCTTGCGCAGTGTGCTGCGCAGTTTCAGACGCGCCTTCCCGCATTCACTGCTGTTTCTCGACGGATTCCGTCTGGCGCTGGTTGGGGTCAATGGCGCCGGTTTCTCCGCCGCGCCGGCCCTGGCGGTGTTGCAGCAGTGGCCCGAGACACAGCGCGCCGCGTTGACCGGCGGTGAAGGTGTCATGCCCTGGCTGGGGCGCTACTGGGGTGAGATCGCCGATGATCCGGGCCGGGTCGAGGATGAGTGGCGACCGCATCTGGAATTTGATCTGCCGCGCGCCCGCTATCGTGGCGACATCGACATGGTCAGGGTAATGGAATGGTTGCTGACGCAGCGTCCGCCGGTGGCAGCCGCCGCACAGCAGCTGGGTCTGAACGGGGGCGAAGGTTCACCGTTTGAGCGCAGTTACATCGCCATGGACCTGACGGCGCGCAGCTGGCTGCTGATGCTGCAGGGGCGCGGTGCCGAGGCGGCGCGGCTGGCACGTTTTGCCTACAGCGCCGATCCCCGTAATCGCTGGGTGACGGTGACGCTGGCGGATCATATGATGGAATCACTGCCGCAGATGATCCGGCAAGGCATCAATGAGCGCCAGGCACTGCAGGCGGTGTTGCAGGTGCGACCGGACCATATCGAGGCGTTGCGTGCCTTGTGGCAGCTGGAGCAGCAGGCCGGCAATACTGCGGCCGCGCAGCAGTATCAGCGGCGCTGGCAAGCGCTCGACCCCTACGGCAGGATGCCGCAGCGCATAGGCGGATAAGCGGATGATGAAGCAATCAGGTTCCCTGGGGGGTGTGCCGGTGATGGCGGAGCAGCGTGTTGCGCCGCGCCACCTGCATCGCAACCGCCGGCTGCTGCAGGGCGCGACCATCGTGCTGGCGATCCTGGTGCCATTGTCCGGGCTGTTTCGCATCGATCCGGTGGACGGCGCCTTTGTTGTCCTCGATCGCCAGATCTGGTTTTCCGATTTCTTCATCGTCGTCGGTCTGTGGCTGGCGCTGTCGTGTGCGCTGGTCATGACCTATTCACTGGTGGGCACTGCCTTCTGCGGCTGGGTGTGCCCGCAGAACACCTTGTCGGAATGGGCCAACCTGGTGACCCATAAATGGCTGGGCCGGCGCGCCGACGTGTCGCTGGAGGGCCAGCGGATGCAGGTGTCGCGCGGCAAGGACAAGGTCCTCAACTGGCTGGTGCTCGGTGCGATGTTCATCGCGGTGTCATTGCTGGCGGCGCTGATACCCTTGTTGTATTTCTATCCGGCGGATGTGATCTGGTCGTTTGTCTCGTTCCGTGACGACGCCCGGCTGGCGCCGTCGCTGTACTGGATCTATACCATCTTTGTGCTGATCGTGCTGCTGGATGTCGCCTTCATCCGCCACTTCTGGTGCCGCTTCATGTGTATCTACAAGGTATGGCAGCACTCGTTCAAGACCCGTCAGACCTTGCGCATCGCCTATGATTCGTCGCAGGGCGAGGAATGCGCGCGCTGCAACTTCTGCGTCACCGCCTGTTTCATCGGCATCGACCCGCGACAGACCGAGACCTACGACAGCTGCATCAATTGCGGCGAGTGCATCAATGCCTGCCGCCAGGTGCGTAGCGCACGCGGCAGCGGGGATTCGTTACTGGGCTTCGAGCTTGGTCACGATCAGCGGGTTGCGGACCGTCAGTCATTCATCAACATTGGCTCGTTGCTGGGGCGTGCGCGCTGGGCGTCGCTGCTGGCGGCAGGTGGCCTGGTGATGTTCGGCTGGGGGTTGTGGCATTATCAGCCGTATCATCTGACGGTCTACCGGGCGGATGTCGCCCAGGGCAATCAGATGCTGGAATACCGGATCAATGTGGCCAACAAGCGCTATCATCCCGCCGACCTGCAGGTCGAGATCGACGGCCTGGCAGCGGCCGATTACCGGCTCGATCACAACACGCTGCATTTCGCCACCACCGGCCGCAGCGATCTTGCGCTGCATCTCAACAACACCTTGCCCAAGGGGTTGTACCGCTTCCATGTCAGGATCAAGGCCCACGATGGCTGGCAGGACAGTTTCCAGGTGCAGCATTATGTCGCAGGAGGTCAGGTATGAATGAGCCAAAGCCGGACGACAACAAGCTCGGGGCCGTTGAATCACACTGGGGCAAGACCGATGACCAGCATCTCGGCTATGCCTCGGACGAGGAACGGCTGGCCAAGCGCGGCCTTGAGGACTGGGAGCTGCTGGAGAAGATCCCCGAGTCGCAGCGTGGCGTGCCGAAGTGGTTTCTGGCGGTGATCGCCGTGGTGCTGCTGGTGGCGGTCGGCCTCAGCTTCCCGTTCTGGGGCGATCGGCCCGGGTATGAACGCAGCTGGGTCAACTGGGGGTTTGCCGCCGCGCTGCTGTATATCGCCGTGGCCGGGGCCTTTGTCTATTTCATGGTGAATCTGTATGGCTCACACATCGGCGGCCGGCTCGATCATGACCAGCACAACGAGCAGGACCACACGCGGCAGGGGCCGGATGACAGCCAGACATAGCAGCCTGTTGGTACTGATGCTGACGCTGTGTGCGTGCTCACCGTCGCCGGCGCCGTCCGGCCGCGTGTATCCCGGCGATCCGGACAGTGTTGCGGTCTATCTGGAATATTGCACGGCGTGCCATGCTGCGCCGCAACCCGATAGCCATCAGGCCAGTGACTGGCCGGCGGTACTGGAACGGATGCAGCAGCGGCGGCTGTCCAAGGGGATGGGCCTGATGCCGGCACCGGCGCTGGCCGTGATCAGTGATTATCTGCAGCAGCATGCTGGTGCCGCGCGATGAACTATCTGGTGGTCATGCTGACACTGTTGCTCGGCGCCTGCGCACCGGCAGGCGGCCCGCAGGTCCCGCCGCAACAGTGGGGCGATATCCAGATCGTCGTCGAGACCCGGCCGGCGCCACTGCAGGTCGGGATGAACGAGTTTCTGGTGCTGGCCACCCGGCCGCACCGCATGCCGGCCTATGACCTGGTGGTCGAGATGAGGCTGGCAGATGATCAACCGTGGGGCCAGGGGATACAGGATGGCAACACCGGCGTCTATCGCAAGGCGCTGGCAGTGCGTGATCACGGGCCGCAGCATCTGCAAGTGGCGCTGCGCAATCGTCATGACAGCGCGTTGCAGCAGCGTTTGCAGTTTGAGTTTCCAGCCGCGGTAAATCCTTAACAGGATGTTGAGCAGGCCGTCCATGGCCTCTGCGATCTGCAAGGCAAAGACGGTGATGTTTGCCTAGCGCCAAGCCGCGGTTCAGCGTCCAGCGCGGCGTTGCAGCCGGGCATGGGCCGACCAGCGGCGCAGCAGCAGGATCTGGTCGCCGCCGCGTTGCGGGCTGCAGCGCGGACAGGTCAGATGACACAGATACAGTTCATGCGGCATGCGGCCGCTGTCGAGCAGCTGTTGCTGTATCGCGCGGATCGGTTTGGCGCTGGTGCTGACATTGCCGTGGTGCAGCAAGCCGTGGACCTGAAACGGCGCCGGCAGGTAGCGGACAAAACGCGACATGGATTGGCTGTCTTCCAGCAGCCGGGTTAGGCTGCCACGAAACAGGCCGCTGCGGGTCAGCACCAGCCCCGGCCATCTTTCCTTGAGTTCGAGCTGATCAATATTGTGCTGCTGGCGCTGCAGGTAGACCGTGTAGGCCAGCGGCATGCTCAGCAGCATCGGGATCGGCAGCGTGTGCGCGCACTGGTTGCCGAGGTCGATGTCCTGCCGGTGCCAGTCCGGGTATTCGCCCGGGCAGCCACAGTCAAGCAGCATGGCGCTCCCGCCACATGCGACGGCCGGTGATGAACAGGTTGGCGAAGAAGGTCCAGAAGCCCATGCCCATCACCGTCGATGCAATCGAGATGCAGATGCCGTAATAGTGGTGAACCTCGGCCATGGCCTGCGGATCATTGTGCAGCAGGTGATACCCTTCCCATGAGCCGAAGACCAGCAGTGTGCTGTAGAACGAGGTCACACCGAGTGTCAGCCACCAGTACGAATGATTGGCGAGCCGCAGCGATACCGGTTTGCCGCTGATGACATGGATCAGGTAATAACCGGCGGCCATCGTCATCATCACGACCCCGCCGACGATATTGATGTGGGCGTGGGCCAGCGGATCGATCATGTGGCCCGGTCCGCCATACGGACTGCCGATCGAATCCAGCCAGTGACGGATCGGCGGCAGCACCTGCAGTACGCCATGGATGGTGCCGACGAACATGAAAAACGCCGCCGTGAACGGAAATTTCACCAGATAGCGCAACTCGTTGCGTGCAGACATGCTTGACCTTCCCGGAATGAAAAAGCCCGGCAACACCGGGCTTTTCAGTAACGCGGAGTGAACCGTTTACTTCTTGATGTTGCTCAGACTGCTGCCGGTCATCATCGTGGCAACGACCACGGCCAGACCAAAGAAAAGTACGATTGGAACCAGAATACCCGGAAACATATTATTCTCCTCTCCCAGTTATAGTATCAGCTTCGGGGTACGCAGCCCCAGACCGAAGCAGTCTAGCCGGTTTGCCGGGACGGTGCAATACCCGGAGTTTCGTCACGGCTTAGTCGCTGCAATGGCCGGTATCACCGTCGCGGCACCGATGCCGCGCGGGTCGCTGGCGGCCTCGACACGCCGCTGCCGCCGGTCCCACAGGATCAGCTGCATGTTACCATAAGGCCGGGATGTGGCCTCGAGCTGATGTCCGAGACCCTGTAATGTCGCAGCAACACCCGGCGCTATCGCCCCGGGTTCATGGCTGATGACGTCCGGCAGAAACTGATGATGGTAGCGGCCGGCCGCTACCACGGCGGCTGCCTGTTGCCCGGCGGCCAGTTGCAGCGTCGCCAGCACCACCATCGAGATGATGCGGCTGCCGCCCGGGGTGCCGAGGATCGCCAGTTGGTGATCCGATTCGACAAAGGTCGGGGTCATGCTCGACAGCGGGCGCTTGCCACCCTGGATCAGGTTGGCCGCGCCGCCGCCCAGCCCATAGCCAATGCGGGTGCCGGGCTGGATGACGAAATCATCGAGCTCATCGTTCAGCACCACCCCGGTGCCGGGGGCAACAAAGGCGGCACCGAACGGGTAGTTGATCGACAAGGTGGCCGCGACCCGGTTGCCATCACGATCGAGGATCGAGAAATGGCTGGTGTCCGGCCCGTCTCCGGCTGTCGTGGGTGCGACCTCCGGCAGCTCAGTGCTGCGCGTCGCCCGGTCGAGGTGGATCGAGGCCGCAACAGCGGCGGCATGGTCGGCATCGATCAGCCGTTCGACCGGCATCGCGACGAAGTCCGGGTCACCGAGGTACTGGGCGCGGTCACGGTAGGCGCGGCGCATCGCCTCGCTGATCAGGTGGATGCGGGTCGCCTCCGGCAGGCGATCCAGGTCATAACGGGAGAGGATGTTCAGCATCGTCAGCAGCCCGATGCCACCCGAGGACGGCGGCGGCGCCGCGGTGATCTTGATGCCGCGGTACACCCCGTGCAGCGGGGCGCGTTCGACAACCTGATAGTGCTGCAGGTCACTGTCCTGCCAGATGCCACCGGCGGCCCGGACACCGTCCAGCAGTCGCCTGGCCACCGGCCCGCGATAAAATCCGTCGCGGCCATGTTGCGCCAGCTGCTGCAAGGTGTCGGCCAGGTCGTGCTGGCGGATGATGTGACCGGGCGCTGGTGGGCCATCGTTGACGAGGAACAGCGCTGCGGCGGCCGGCGAGCGGCGCAGTGCATCGAGGCGGAAGCGGATCATGGCGGTCAGTTTGTCATCGGCGGCAAAACCGTCGCGGGCCAGCCGGATCGCCGGGGCCAGGCTGCGTGACAATGGCAGCCGGCCGTAATGACGTGCCAGATGATCGAGCGCGGCCGGGACACCGGGGATCGCCGCCGCCAGCGGACCATCCATCAGCCGCTCGCGCAGCACCGTGCCGTCCGGCCCGATGAACAGCGCGGGCGTGGCCGCTTGCGGTGCCCGTTCCCGGCCATCGATCATGATCTGGTGACCGTCGCTGTCGCGGTGTAACAACCAGAACCCGCCACCGCCCAGGCCCGAGCTGCCGGGTTCGACGACGGCCAGGGCTGCCGAGACTGCGACGGCCGCATCGAAGGCATTACCTCCGGCGTTCAGGATCTCGATGCCGGCGGCGGTGGCCAGCGGGTGGGCCGAGGCAATCGCCGCGGCCGGTGGCGTCTCGGCCGTGGCGATTGCCGGGACAGTAAACAGCTGCATCGCAAGGATGCAGCACAGCGTGAGGTAAGGCCCGGGCGGTAACCGCAGTGCGGCGGGCGCTGGCAGCCTGCCAGGGCGGCTGGCCGGCATCAGGCCTTGCCGACGAGCACCAGGTACTTCTGATACAGCTGTTCCTGGCTCTCTTCGTGCGCCGGGTCCTTGGGGATGCAGTCCACCGGGCACACCTCGACGCATTGCGGGGTGTCGAAATGGCCGACGCACTCGGTGCACAGGTTCGGATCGATGATATAGATCTGGTCGCCCTGGGTGATCGCGCCGTTCGGGCATTCGGGTTCGCAGACATCACAATTGATACATTCGTCGGTGATCAGCAACGCCATGATTTAAGTCCTCTACAACTACACCATTATTTGTTCGATGGCCGCTGGCCATAGACCCGGTCCAGCGCCTGTTTGACCCCGGCGGGCACGAAGGCCGAGACATCGCCGCCCAAGGCCGCGACCTCGCGCACCAGTGTCGATGAGATGTTGGCAAACTGTTCGGCGGGCACCAGAAACAGCGTCTCGATCTCGGCGGCCAGCTTGCGGTTCATGCCGGCCAGCTGGAATTCGTATTCAAAATCGGAGACCGCACGCAGGCCGCGGATGATGACCTGGGCCCGCTGGCTGCGGACGAAGTCGATCAACAGCGTATCAAAGCCCTGGATCCTGACATTCGGCACATGCTGCAGCGCCTCGCGCGCCAGATCGATGCGCTGGTCGAGCGCAAACAGCGGCTCCTTGCGCGGATTGGCGGCGATCGCCACGATGACGGTGTCGAATACCCGCACCGCCCGTTCGACCAGGTCGGCATGACCCAGCGTCATCGGGTCAAAGGTCCCGGGATAGATGGCAGTCGTTTTCATCGCGTCGGCCAGTGTAACATTTTCGGGGTCGGGTTAGGGAGACTGGATGCGGTCCTTCGATATGCGGCAAGGCCGCTACTCAGGACAGGTTCCTTCGATACGCAGCTGTCGCTGCTACTCAGGATGAACGGGAAGGGGAATTCGTGGTGGGTGCAGGCTCCTTCGATACGCGCTCTATCCAGCCGTTCGTGGTGAGTAGGCGCGCAAGCGCCGTATCGAACCATGGACGGTAAGCCCTTCGATACGCGCCGCAACGCGGCGCTACTCAGGATGAACGGGGGGCCGAATGTGGTGAGTAGGCCTTCGATACGCAGCCAGGGCTGCTACTCAGAGGCTTTCTGCCGCCGCGGTGCGGGCGAGCTGGTAATGGACCTGGCCGGCCTGTTTGTCGCGCAGCAGCGTCCAGCCTTCCGGCAGTGGCGGCGCCGGGTGCTGGGTCGACGATTCGACATAGATCAGCGCCCCGGGCGCGAGCAGCCGCCGGGTCTCAAGACGCTGGCAGCACTCACCAATGATCTCGTCACGGTACGGCGGGTCGATGAACACGATGTCAAAGCGGCCGCTGGCCGTGGTCAGGTATTCCAGCGCATCCTGCCAGGCCAGCTGCAATATGCTGGTGCAGCCCAGCAGTTCGGCATTGGCCTGCAGCTGCTGGATCACCCGGATGTCCTGATCGACAGACACCAGCTCGCGGGCGCCGCGCGACAGCGCCTCGAAGCCGAGCGCGCCGCTGCCGGCGAACAGGTCCAGGCAGCGCGCACCCGCGATCTGGCCCTGCAGCCAGTTGAACAGCGTCTCGCGGATCCGGTCCGGTGTCGGTCTGACGCCGGCCGTAGCGGCGAACGGCAGCCGCCGGCTGCGCCACGCGCCGCCGATGATCCGCAGCTGCTGGGGCGCGCCGCGGCGGGTCACGGTATCGCGGACGGTCCGACGGTGACGACGATCATCCGTTGCGGATCGAGGCGGCGCCGGAAGGCATCGCGGATCTGCTCGCGTCGCACCGCATCAATATTGCGGCTGAAGGTGTCGAGATAATCCAGCGGCAGCTGATAGAAGCCGATCAGCGCCAGGTTCTCGACGATCTTGCGATTGCCGGCCAGCCGTAGCGGGAAGCCGCCGGTGATGTTCTGCTGCGAGGCCTGCACCTCGTCAGCACGCGGACCATCGCTGATAAAATCATTGATGGTCTGCTGCAACACCCGCAGCGCCTCGGCGGCCTGGTCGTTGCGGGTCTGCAGACCGGCGATGAATGGCCCGGGCCGGCGCAGTGGCATGAAATAGCTGTAGGCGCTGTAGGCCAGCCCGCGTTTTTCGCGGATCTCGTCGCTGATCCGCGATACCAGGCCACTGCCGCCGAGGCTGTGGTTGCCGGTATAGAGGCTGAAATAATCGGCATCACCGCGCGCCATGACCGGCATGCCGATGACGATATGGGTCTGGTTGGATGGATACTCGACATGGATAGTGCGTCCCGGTCCGGGGTCGGGCACCTCGGGCAGCGCCGCGGCCGGTTCACCGGCCTGCAGTGCGGCGCTGATCTGGTCGGCGATCTTGCCGGCCTGGTCGCGATCCAGGTCGCCGACCAGCGCGATCAGCATGTTGTGCGCGACATAATAACGCTGGAAGAAGTCGCGCACCTGCTGACGCGACAGCTTCTTCACGCTGTCGGCGCTGCCCAGTGGCGATGCGGCATAGGGATGGGCGCCGTACAGCGCCTGATAGAAGGTGCGCTCGGCGATCTGTTCCGGTGATTGTTGTTCGGCCTGCAGTGCGGTCAGCATGCGGCGGCGGGTGCGCTCCAGCGCCTTGTCCGGGAAGCTCGGGTCTCCGAGCAGGCCGGTCAGCATCGCCACCGATGGCCGCAGCTTGGCCGGATCACTGAGCGAGCGCAAGGTCACCATCGCCATGTCGCGATCGCATCCCTGATCAAGCTGGGAGCCGAGCCGGGCAAAATGCTCGGCAATCGCATCGGCATCGAGCTGCGCCGCACCCTCACCGATCATTGAGTTGCTCAGCTGCGCCAGGCCGCTGGCGCTGCCGTCGCGGGCGCTGCCGGCATCAAACACCAGCCGGATGTCGACCATCGGCAGTTCACGCGCCGCGACAAAATAGACCTGGGCGCCATTGGCCGTGGTCCAGTGTTCGATCTGCGGCGCCGCCTCGACCTGCATGGTGCCAATCAGCAGCAGCGGTGCCAATAGCCGTGACATCCGGCCAAGGAAGCCCTGGTTGATTCGCGTTGTCGCCCTGCCCGCCCCCGAGCGGAGACGAGGACAGGTTCCAGCAGGTACCCGGAAATGCCTGCAATCACTGGATTCCCGCGTGCGCGGGGATGACGGCCGTTGGGGTCTTGAATTGATCAGAGGTTCCTTAACGAACATGTTGTCCTCCGATGTGTCCGGCGCCATGTGTGGCCGCGCCCTCGGCCGGTGGCAATGGCTGCAGTTCGGCGATCGTCAGCTGGTCATCACCGAGGTATTTGCGCGCCACGTCCATGACCTGTTGTGGCGTCACCGCCTCGATATTTGACAGATAGCTGTCCAGCACCCGCCAGCTCAGTCCCACGCTCTCCAGCGAACCGATCTGCATCGCCTGATAAAAGACCGAGTCGCGCTCATAGACCTTGTCGGCGATGACCTGGGCCTTGATCCGTGCCAGCTCATCCACGGACACCAGCTCGCTGCGCAGCGCCTTGATCTGGGCGCGCAGCGCCTGTTCCAGCGCGGCGATGGTCTGGCCCTGCGCCGGTGTGCCGTCGAGCAGCAGCAGGCTGTCATAGCGGGCGATGGTGTCATAGCCGGCGCTGACCTCGGCCGCGATCTGCTTGCCGCGCCGCAGTTCCTTGGCAAAACGCGCGCTGTCGTTGCCATCGAGGATGCCAGCCAGCACCTCCAGCGCGTAGGGTTCCGACGCGGACTCGGCGGTCTGCGAGGCCAGCGTCGGCACCTTGTAGCCCATCATCAGATACGGCAGTTCGGCCGGGGCCTTGACGGTGATGCGGCGTACGCCCGGCTGGGCGATCTCGCGGCGCGGCTTGGTGGCAGTCAGTGCCGCCGCGGGCTTGATGCCGCCGAAATGTTTCTTTGCCAGGGTGTAGACGGCAGCGGGCTTGACGTCACCGACCACGACCAGGATCGCATTGTTCGGTGCATACCAGCGTTGGTACCACTGCTGCAGGTCATCAACGGTCAGGTGATCGAGGTCATCCATCCAGCCGATGATCGGGTTGTGATAGGGGTTGTTGACGAAGGCGGCGGCGCGGAACTGTTCGTCGGTCAGGCCCTGCGGGTCATCCTCGGTGCGCATCCGCCGCTCCTCCTTGACCACCTGCAGCTCCTTGGCGAACTCGTCCTTGTCGAGCAGCAGATTGCGCATCCGGTCGGCCTCGAGTTCGAAGCTGATGGCCAGCCGGCCCTGCTCCAGCTGCTGGAAATAGGCGGTGTAGTCGGTACCGGTGAAGGCATTTTCGCGGCCGCCGTTGCGGCTGATGATGCGCGAGAACTCGCCCGGGCCGTGGCGTTTGGTGCCCTTGAACATCATATGTTCCAGCACATGGGAGATGCCGGTGATACCGCCGCTCTCGTCGCTGCTGCCAACCCGGTACCAGATCTGCGACACCACGACCGGGGCACGGTGATCCTCGCGCACGATCAGCTTCAGGCCGTTGTCGAGCGTGTATTCATGGGTCAGTTCCGCGACCGCCGTGGCGGCGGACAGCGACAGCGGCACGGCCGCCAGCAGCAGCGTCGATAACAGTTTCTGGATGGACATGGCTTCCGGTTCGTCTTTGCAGGGAGATGGCCGTATAATGTACCGCAACCTAAACAGAAATACAGTGGGCATCATGTTTGGCTGGGGTAGCAAGGACACGGTGGACGGGCCGGCGCGGGCGCCGAGTCTGCTGGAACGGCTGAAGGGCCGGTTGACGCGGACCCGTCATGCGCTGGTCGACGGGCTGGCCAGCCTGTTGCGCGGCCGCAAGACGCTGGATGCCGAACTGTTCGAGGAGCTGGAGACGTTGCTGCTGAGCGCCGATGTCGGAGTGGCCGCGACACGACGCATCATCGACGATCTGACGGCGCGGGTGTCGCGTCATCAGTTGCAGGATGGCGACGCCGTGCTGGCCGCGCTGCGCAGCGACCTGGCCGCGATCCTGACGCCGTGTGAGCAGCCGTTGCAGATCCCGGACGGGGTGCGTCCGTATGTCATCCTGATGGTCGGCGTCAACGGCGTCGGCAAGACGACGACCATCGGCAAGCTGGCCAAGCAGCTGCAGGGTCAGGGCAAGACGGTCATGCTGGCGGCCGGCGATACCTTCCGCGCGGCGGCGGTCGAGCAGCTGGCGGTATGGGGCGAGCGCAACGCGGTGCCGGTCATCGCCCAGCCGCGCGCCTCCGATGCCGCGTCGGTGATCTTCGACGCCGTGCAGTCGGCGCAGGCGCGCGGCATCGACGTGCTGATCGCCGACACCGCTGGCCGGCTGCACACCCAGTCCAACCTGATGGAAGAGCTGAAGAAGATCAAGCGGGTGCTGGCCCGACTCGATGCGGCGGCGCCGCATGAGGTGATGCTGGTCATCGACGCCGGCACCGGCCAGAATGCCTTGTCCCAGGCCCGTCAGTTCCATGCCGCGGTCGGCCTGACCGGCATCACGCTGACCAAACTCGATGGCACCGCCAAGGGCGGGATCATCTTTGCACTGGCCGAGCAGCTCGCTGTGCCGATACGTTTTGTCGGTGTCGGCGAGGGCATCGAGGACCTGCGGCCGTTCCGGGCCGGTGAATTTGTCGACGCGCTGTTCGCCGACAGCGAGCGCGGCGCTGCGGGGTAACGGGGCATGATGCCATGGCGTTGATACAACTGAGCAATGTCGGCAAGCGCTACGAGGGCGGCTATGATGCGCTGCGCGCAATCACCATGCACATCGACGCCGGTGAGATGGTGTTTCTGACCGGCCGTTCCGGTGCCGGCAAGAGCACGCTGCTGAAGCTGCTGGCGCTGATCGATCGCTCGACCCAGGGCACGGTGATCGTCAACGGCAAGAACTACAACCATGTCAAACCTGGCCAGATCCCCTATATCCGGCGCGAGATCGGCATGATCTTCCAGAATCACCGGCTGCTGCAGGACCGCAGCGTGTTTGACAATGTCGCGCTGCCGCTGCTGATCCATGGCTACAACCGCAACGAGATCCAGCGCCGGGTCCGCGCCGCGCTCGACAAGGTCGGCCTGCTGAAAAAGGAACGGCTGCGGCCGCTGATGCTGTCCGGCGGTGAGCAGCAGCGGGTCGGCATCGCCCGTGCCGTTGTCAACAAGCCGCTGCTGCTGCTGGCCGACGAGCCCACCGGCAACCTCGATCCTGAATTATCCAGCGAGATCATGCGGCTGTTCCGCGAGTTCAACCAGGTTGGCGTCACCGTGCTGGTGGCCAGCCATGACCTCGACCTGATCCGCCGTTTCGGCTGCCGGATGGTGACGCTGGACAACGGCGAGTTGCTCAATGATACCGGCACGCTGATGACATCACCCGAACTGGAACGCCACCTCGAGGGCCTGCCCGATGTTTAGGCGTCGTCCGAAGAAGGGCGCGGTCGCGCGCCCGGCCGGCCGGCCGGCCACCCCGGCGGCCGCCCAGCCATCCACTGGGCCCGGCCCGTCGCCGCAACCGGCCGCGTTCGGCCGCGGTTCATGGTTCTCGTTCCGTACCCATGACCACCTCGATGCGATCCGCAGCAGCTTTGCCCGCCTCGCCGAGAGCCCGCTGGCCAGTCTGATGACCGCGGTGGCGATCGCCATCGCACTGGCCTTGCCGGTGACGCTGTATGTCGCGGTCATGAACCTGCAGCAGATCAGCGCCGGCTGGGACAACAGCGCGCAGATCTCGTTATTCCTGAAGAAGGAGACCGCGGCGGCCGAGCTGCCGGCGCTGGTCGGCCAGCTGCAAGGCATGCAGCAGGTCGTCGCGGTCAAGGTGGTGACGCCGGACGAGGCCTTGCAGGAGTTCCGCAACCTGTCCGGGCTCGACGAGGCGGTCGATGTGCTGGACACTAACCCGTTCCCGGCCGTGTTGCTGGTGATGCCGCATGCGATGTATTCGACGCCGCAGGCGATCGAGCCGCTGCTGGTGCGGATGCGGGCCTTGCCACAGGTCGAGACCGCCCAGCTCGACATGGACTGGCTGCGGCGCTGGCAGGCGGCGATGGACATCGGCCAGCGCACGGTGTGGCTGCTCGGCGGCCTGCTCGGGCTCGGGGTGATGTTTGTCGTCGGCAACACGATACGGCTGCTGGTGCAGAACCATCGCGACGAGATCGAGGTCCAGAAGCTGATCGGCGCCACCGACCGCTATATCCGTCGGCCGTTCCTGTATACCGGCTGCTGGTATGGCATGTCCGGGGCGCTGATCGCCTGGCTGGTGGTCTATGTGGCGCTGGCCTTTCTGAAGGAGCCGGTGTCACAGTTCGTCCAGCTCTATGGCGGCGACTACCGGCTCGAGATGCTCGATCTGCAGGGCGGGCTGGCGCTATTGCTCGATGGCGGGGCACTGGGGCTGCTCGGTGCCCGGCTGGCCGTCGGCCGCCATCTGAGCGATATCGAACCGACTTAATCTGGCTTGGAGTGCGGCGACGTGTCACCGCACTCCATACCCACCTCCAGCGGGCTAACTCCCTGATAATTCATGTTGGAATTCCCTGGCCGGGAACTTTGCCCCGTCTTGGCACTCTTATAGTTCGAGTGCTAAACTGACGCTATTCGAACGGAGGAGGGTACTGCCCGATGGCCACTGGCTTTGACACAACGCTGACCGTTTCTGCCGACAGTCTGGATTCCTATTACCGTGCCGTCAGCACGATCCCGGTCTTGAGCGCCGAGGATGAGCATGCACTGGCGGTGCGTTATCACCAGCACGGCGACCTCGACGCCGCGCGTCAGCTGGTCATGTCGAACCTGCGTTTTGTCGCCCACATCGCCCGCGGCTACAGCGGCTATGGCCTGCAGCAGGCCGACCTGATCCAGGAAGGCAATGTCGGGCTGATGAAGGCCGTCAAGCGCTATGACCCGAACCTCAATGTGCGGCTGATCTCCTATGCCGTGCACTGGATCCGCGCCGAGATCCATGAATTCATCCTGCGCAACTGGCGCATCGTCAAGGTCGCGACCACCAAGGCGCAGCGCAAGCTGTTCTTCAACCTGCGCAGCGCCAAGAAACACCTGGGCTGGATGTCCGATGACGAGGTCGGTGTCGTCGCCAGCGAGCTCGGTGTCGCCGAGCACGAGGTGCTGGAGATGGAGAGCCGGATGAGCGGCCACGATACCTCATTCGATCCGTATTCCGAGACCGATGACGACCAGCATATGGCGCCGGCAGCCTATCTGCAGGACATCAGCCATGAGCCGTCGTTGCAGCTCGAACAGGACGACTGGGAACAGCATACACTGGGCAATCTGCAGCAGGCGCTGCAGACGCTGGACCCGCGCAGCCGCGAGATCCTGCAGCGGCGCTGGCTCGATGATGACAAGACCACCTTGCATCAACTGGCCGCTGAATATCAGGTGTCGGCCGAACGCATCCGCCAGCTCGAACAGGCGGCCTTCAAGAAGTTACGCAGCCAGATGACGGCCTAAGCCCCGTTATTGACTGACAGCAACAAACAAACAGCGTGCCCGGGCACGCTGTTTGTGCATCTGGCCCTTGCAAGGGAACCCTGGCCGATGTTTTTTCGTGTCACCCGCTACCTATCCATCGCCCGGCGCTGACACGGCTGCGGGCGGCGGGGCAGTCAATCACAGGGAAAACAATATGAAAAAGATCACATTATTATCGGTACTGATGGTCGCGTTGCTGTTGGCTGGCTGCGGCGGTGGTCAGGGCTCGGCGCAGAACGCCGGCGTCGGTCGGGTCGCGCTGCTGGTCACCGATGCACCGTCTGATCAATTTGATCAGATCAACGTCACCGTGACCGGCATCGAGCTGATCGGCGGTCGGGGCCGCGTCAATGTCTATGCGGATCCGAGCGGCGTCGGCAAGACCTTCGATCTGCTGGCGCTGTCGAGCAACTCCGATCTGTTCTCGTTCGCCGGCGGCGTGCCGAGTGGTGTCTATAGCAAGATTCGTCTGGAGGTCAAGAATATCGACCTGGTCGGTCATGACAGCATGGGCAACATCACGACGGTCCATCCGAAGCTGCCGAGTGGCAAGATCGATCTGGTGCCGCATGGCCGCTTTGAGGTGGTGCCGGATCAGACGATGTATGTGCAGCTCGATTTCGATGCCCGCAAGGCGATCCACATCGTCCAGGCCGGCAACAGCAACCAGTACATCTTCCGTCCGGTGATCTTCGTCGATGTGCTCGGCGTCAACTATCCGGGGCGGCTGGTACATGTCAGCGGCACGGTCGGCGTCATTGATGACCAGGCGCGGACCTTCACGCTGTGCAATGACGACTATGTACTGCGCCATGCCGAGATCAACGGCGTGCTGAGCCGCGACGGCCATGATGCCTATGGCGACCACTGCGTTACCGTGCAGGCGGCAGACACTGCCGTATTCTTCACCACCGCCGGCGCGGTCAGCGGCTTCGCGGGTTTGGTGATCGGCAATCCGGTCGTTGCGATCGGCCGCTTTGCCCATGCGGCGCAGGCCAGCGTCGACAACGCAGTCCTGGATGCGCGTGTCATCGAACTCGGGCCACGCTCGGCCTTCCCGCGCCTCAAGGGACATGTTAGCGCGATCAATAGCAGCGACGGCACCGTCGACATCACGTTGTCATGGATGCGCGAATATCACCCGGATGTCATGCCGATGATGCTGCCGGCGCCGCCCACACTGGCCGCTGGTATCACGGTCCATGTCACGCTCGATGCGCAGACACCGATCTTCAGTTACACCGGTACACCACTGGTGTTGGCTGATCTGCAGATTGGCCAGCCGGTCAAGGTTGAAGGCGTGCTCGACACCATGACGACCCCGGCCGGCCTGAAGGCGACGATCCTGCAGGTCAACACCGATGCGCTGATCGCCGAACTGAGCGGCGCGTTGAATACGCTGAACCCGCTGCAGTTCCAGCTGACGCTGGATACCACAGGCGGCAGTACGCAGTGCGTCAAGTACGACCCGTCGACCACCGGTCTGTTCACGGTGCGGATCAACGGCGGCCTGTCGTTCCAGCCGCTGGCCTACAGCGAGCTGCTGTCAGGCATGACATTGAACGTCTACGGCCAGATGGACACTGTCGACGGCTGCTTCGCCGCCAGGCATATCCTCGTCACCGCGCCGTAATACCGACCTCCCTGCAGCACCTCCGCACCGTCCGGACAACCGGCGGTGCGGTTTTTTTGCCTTCATTGCTCTCCCTCTCCCACTTGTGGGAGAGGGTTGGGGAGAGGGCCAGTAGGGGGTGTTGTCGTAGCCCAGGTTGAGCGTAGTGCGCGAAATTCGGGGAATGTGCTTTCCACAACACAGCCAAAGGATTAATCCTTTTCTTGGCCCATCAAGCTTGCTTGTGGCACTTTTGCCCGCTGTGGCATAGTGCCATCACGGAAATGGCGATACCGGAAGCGGAAGGAGCAATTATGCTGCTCAAAGTTTAATCCCTCCGTCCCGTTTTCCAGCTACGGCTGGCGCGAAATCTCCCCTGTCTTCAGCTCCCGCCGCTTATGCGCTACGGCCAGGATATACACGTCCGGCCCGCTGACCTCGTAGATGATGCGATAGGTGTAGAGCGAAAGCTCCCGCACGCTGTCGTCACCGACTTCCGGCACCGCCCGGCCGACGCGGGGCAGCTCGTTCAGGACGGCGGTCTTGTCCATGATCTCCTGCGTGACCTTTCTGGCGTAGTGGTGCGAGTCGTGAGCGATGTACTCGAAGATGTGACGCAGGTCGGCCTTGGCGGGCTCCGACCATATTACCACTGCTCGATCTCGCGCCTTAAGTCCTCATGAGTAATCGTGCGGCCCTGTTCCACTGCTTCACGACCCTTGCGGATTTTATCGAGCACATACAGACGATACATGATCTCGTCGATGTCCGCGTTATCGGGGAGATTGGCGAGGGTATCCATCGCTTCTTTCTTCAAGGGTTGCATCGCTGTGACCTCCATCAACGGGGTTGCTAAAACGATAATTGATTATTTGCTTTTCGGCCTTAGTCGCCCAGATTGCTCACCATCTGCTTGGCCTGGTGCTTGATGGCTATGCCTTCGATCAGTTCCTTGGCGATCTTGCGCGGAACCGGGGTCAGCGGATAATTATTGTTAATATAGCCTGTTATCTGTAATGCTGTCGAGGAAAGGGGGTCGACCACCCAGGCAAAGGCCTGTCTGACAGACATTGCCCGCTACCGTGATGCCGAGCGCACCGACTATCTCATCCAGAACTGGCTGCGTAATCGCAACACCATTGAGTTTCTCGGTATCTGGGAGCAACTCAACAACCCCGGTTTTAATCCCATCGAATTCGATGGGATTAAAAAACAGTCTGGCCTCAACAGCTTCATCCTCACGGCCAAGCAATGGGTCGAAAAGACGGGCGCTATCGGCCTGATTTCCAAAGCCGGCCGTTACGGTGGCACGTATGCCCACAGAGACATCGCTTTCGAATTCGCCTCCTGGATATCGGTTGAGTTCAAGCTCTACCTGATCAAGGAGTTCCAGCGCCTCAAGGAGGATGAAAACCGCCGCCTGTCACTCGCCTGGAACCTGAATCGTACCCTTTCCAGGCTCAACTATCACATCCACACCGACGCCATCAAGGCGCACCTGATTCCGGCCGCGATTACGCCCGCGCAGGCCGCCATCACCTATGCCAATGAAGCGGACATGCTCAACGTTGCCCTCTTTGGCCAAACAGCCAAACAATGGCGGGCCGCCAATCCCAAGCTGGAAGGCAACATGCGCGAGTACGCCACCATCGAACAGCTGCTGGTGCTCGCCAATATCGAGGGCATGAATGCCGAACTCATTCACATGGGGCTGTCACAAGGGGACCGTCTCAAACGCCTCAACGAAATTGCCATCCGCCAGATGCAGGTGCTCACCTCCGTGTCGGCGGTCAAGCAGCTCAAGGAATAGTCCATTACGATGCCGTCAACACCGGCCTGTTCAAGGCGCAGACCACCGGTGGCTGGGCGGCCATGCAGCCGCTGGCCTACATCGAGCTGAGCGCCAGCATGACGCTGAATGCCTACGGCCAGATGGATGCTGTTGACGGCTGCTCCGCCGCCAGGTACATCCTTGTCACCGCGCCGTAATACAACTGACCTCCCTGCGGTACGGTTTTTTAGCACCCTCTCCCGCGTGCGGGAGAGGGTGGTTTCCTGCTCTCACCCAAAGTAATTAATCCTGTTCCCATCCCATCAAGATAGCTTGTCGAGCTTTTCATCTCTGTGGCATAGTGAATGCTTATTGAGATGGTTTTGTTTGAAATGATTGATGGCGGTCTAGCGGGCTCACTACGCCCCGGCCGCCACGATTCAGGACATGGGTATAGATCATGGTCGTCTTCAGATCACGGTGCCCCAGCAATTCCTGGATGGTGCGGATGTCATAACCGCTTTCGAGCAAATGCGTTGCAAAGGAGTGTCGTAGCGTATGGGTGGAGACAGGCTTTGGGATGCCGGCAGCGGCCGCCGCCCGTTTGATGGCCCGCTGCAAGGCCTGTTCGTGGGTATGATGTCGGCGGATAATTCCGGTGCGCGGGTCACGCGACATTTCTCTTGCCGGAAACACCCAGAACCAGCCCCATTGCTTCGCGGCGTTCGGATATTTGCGCGCCAAGGCATCAGGCATTTCCACGCCCGGCTGATGCTGCGCCCTGTCACCTTCCCAAAGCGTCCGGGCCCTGGTCAGTTGATCCCGCAGCTCTCCTTCAAGCGAGCCCGGCAGCAAGGCCACCCGATCCTTGTTGCCCTTGCCGCCACGAATCATGATCTGCCGGTTGGCAAAATCCAGATCCTTGATCCGCAGCCTGACGCATTCCATCAGGCGCATGCCGCTGCCATAGAGCAGACGGGCCATCAGTTGATGACCATCAGCCAAATTAAAAAGCAGGCGGTCAATTTCACTGGTGGCAAGCACCACGGGCAGACGTTGAGGCTGCTTGGCGCGGGTGACCTTGTCCAGCCAGGGCAGATCAACTTCCAACACCGCTTGATACAAAAACAGCAGTGCGGCCAGCGCCTGATTTTGAGTCGAGGCGCTGACATTGCGATGGGTGGCAAGATAGCTGAGAAAAGCCTCGATCTCAGGCGCCCCCATCTCTCTGGGGTGTCGTTTGCCGTGAAACCGTATGAATTGTCTGATCCAGCCGAGATAGGTGCGCTCGGTGCGCAGGCTGTAATGTTTGACTCTCAAATGTTCCCGAATGACCTGAAACAGCCCGGGATGTTTCGACGCCGTGATAACGGCATCAGACGCCGTGTTTCCCATATACGCCTCCTTGCGAAACAATGGGTTATAAATGAGTCGCCGCGTTATACGGCGTTGACGCGGTATTATACGGCGTTGTTGCCGTCTAATTGTAGTTATGCGTCCAGTAATTGATCAGTTTATAGCTTTCTACAGAGAGCACATCCGTGCGCTCTGGCTTGTATTTTTCGCTGGTGCTCTGGTGGCTTGCGTTACCTATATCGGGAATCGTCTGTGGCCCAATTCCGTTTTTGAAACTCCTAGTCTTATCGCTGTGCTAGGTTCATTACCTTGGACTTGGCCTTGGTTTTCAATTCCTTCTGATTTCCTTAGTTCTATTCCGTGGCAAATACGTACTGTATTCATTACAGTGATGATCGCGCTCGGTTTCGGATTTAATCTAGTCATTATTATCAGCGTAGTCTGGTTTCGACATATCCAAGCGCAGAATAACAAGCCACGAGAATTAACCCCCGAAGAAGTGAAGGAAGAACAAGCGGCTGAGGACGCACTGTACAAACACGTCTTTGACAGTCTTCGAAATTTATTTATTTGTGTTGCTCTCATAGCCGCAGGTTTTGTAGTAATGAATTTCAAAAGGGAGCTTACGCCAGCAGACATATCTACGTTCAATGCGTTTGCCATGATGTTATCTGGCGATAACGAAATATTTGGCGTTCTTGTAATCATCTCGGCCAGCGCACTATTCATTTGGAACATGATTTACAGCATAGATAGAATATTCAGGCCGTTCAAAAACTCATGGAAATTTTTGCTGATATTGCCTGTCTTCTCTTTGTACGTATGCTTAATGTATGCTGTCTTTTTTGTAATGGCAGATTTTCAGCGCAATCAGCAGAATAATAGCCCGCATAACCCGGCGTTCGAGAGGGACTGCGCAAAAGCGCGCAGCCCCTCAACTTCACGTTAGAGCGGTAAAAATATAGTGTTTGCTAATCATGAAAAATATCTTTGATAGTCCTGCGTTAAAGGCGATTAGAGCGTTAGATGACTCGGGCGCAATGCGTGCAATTCGAGCCATAGAGGACTCTCCCTCTTTAAGGATGATGCGTGAGCCAAATGAATCGCCAGCCGCACGAGCGATACGCCAGCTTGAAAACTCATCAGCAATGCAGGCTATTCGTCAATTTGAAGAATCTCCTGCTATTCGAATGATGCGTGACCTAGAGGATTCTCCAGCGTTGAAGGCCATAAAGGGGCTTGAGGAATCATTAGACTTCAAAGCCATCCAACAACTTCAGGAGTCACCTGCCTTAAGAGCTCTACGGGCACTTGAAACAAGCTCTGCAATGGAGGCTTTTTCAAGGATTGCAGAGCAAATAAATCATGGCTACGGAGCGCTGACATTTTCAGAAGCTTACGAACTTCTTGCTGACGAATACGGGAAACATCCAGACCTTGAAGCTCTGGATGTATTATCTGGAGAAGTACAGAAAAGGGCTGGCCGTGCTCCACTTGGGGTTCTAAGTGCGGAATTTTATATAAACCTTATCCTAGCGCTATTTCTTTTCTATCTGTCTCAAATGTCTGCGAAAGAGTCAGAGGAAAAAATACTGGAAAGAATGAGCGTCCTCGAACAAACAATTACTACTCAATTAAACGAAGCAAATAAAATTGAAAAAGATCGACTATTTCTAGTGACAGATCGATCCCTGAATCTTCGATCTGGCCCAGACATGGATCATGATGTCATCGGAAATATTTCTAGAAATCAAAAGTTAATGGAGCTTGAACGAGACCGCGATTGGGTAAAGGTTGAATATTTTGATCATATTAACAACGTAAACGTAGTTGGGTGGGCGCATAGTCGATATTTATTGGCAATTACTCCCGGTGGCCAGGAGTGAAACGCTCTAACAAGGCGCTCGTTCGGATGCAAACTACGCTGCGCTTCGTTTGCACCGCACAGCTTGGTCGTTGGGCGTCACTACATCATGCCGCGCCGGCGGCTTCCCGGCACAAAATTAGGAGGAGTACAAAGATGATCGTAAATATCTCTTCAAGCCGTTGGGGATGGCTACTCGCCATGTTTGTATTTTTGCAATTAAGCGCGTGCGCTACCGTAAAGTTAGTTGGAGATTACGACGAACAAATTGACAAGGGCGTTACGCAGCTTCAAAAGGACGTGGAAGGCTTTCTTGTCAAACTTGAAGGAACTGCGGAGAAACCCAAAGACCTTGTTGAGGAGTACAAAAAGCATCCGCAGTTCTATGCAGACGCCAAGGTTTCAATTAGCGGACTTCGGGTGAGGGCTGATGCTACCGAGCGCAACAGCTTGACAGTCAAGATGTTGGATGGGTTACGTGCAAATCTTGATCGTCTAGAGAATTTTCACAAGGAAGGGCTAAAGAAGGGTGAGATTGAAGGCAGCTTAAGGGGCGGCTTCACTTCTCAGTTCACAGCTATCTTGACATTCGAACTGGCAAAGAAACGCGGCGAGAAAACCGATGAATCGAAAGCTAAGGCTGGCAGTACTCCAACCCCATCTACTGAAGGAGATAAGAAATGAGCTTGGATATTGACGTTATTACTAAAGACATGATTGCCGCAGCCAAAGGTGTTGTCGACGACCGCTGGCCAACAACGAAAAAGTACTTTGAGTCCGAATCGAAGATGTACGCTCAACGATTGGCAAGCATTGCGAAAATGTTCAAGGACGGACTGATTTCTGAAAAACGAGCGAAAGAACATGTCGAGTTTCAAAACGAGGCCTGGCAGACAACCTTAGAAGCCGGCGTTTTTCAGGGTAGTTGTCGCGTCAACCGTTTTCATTATGCTGCCTTTTGGCATTCCATTACCAGTCGATCCGGGTTAAGCATGACCGCGCCGATCGGTGACCAGTTCCGGGTTTTCCCTGACCACCGTTCGGGGC
>JACREF010000013.1 GCA_016218365.1 Gammaproteobacteria bacterium | reverse complement strand
TTCGAGCTTGATCTTCTCGATCTGTTTGGCGCGCGAGGTCGCCTGCTTGGCCTTGGAGGCGTTGGCGGAAAAACGGCTGACGAAGCTCTGCAGATCGGCAATCTGGGCCTTTTTCTTGGCATTGTCGGCGTACAGCTGCTCACGCAACTGGGTGGACGCGGTCATATACTCATCGTAGTTGCCGGGATAAACGCGCAGCTCGCCGTAATCGAGATCGGCCATATGGGTGCAGACCCGGTTCAGAAAATGCCGGTCATGCGAGATGATGATCATGGTGCTGCTGCGCTCGTTGAGCACCTCCTCGAGCCAGCGGATGGTGTTGATGTCAAGGTTGTTGGTCGGCTCATCGAGCAGCATGATGTCGGGATCGGCAAACAAGGCCTGCGCCAGCAGTACGCGCAGCTTCCAGCCCGGCGCCACGGCGCTCATCAGCCCGCTATGCAGCTCTATCGGGATACCGACACCGAGCAGCAGTTCACCGGCACGCGCCTCGGCGGTGTAGCCGTCCAGCTCGGAGAACTCAACCTCCAGCTCGGCGACCTTCATGCCATCGGCTTCGCTCATCTCGGCCAGACCGTAGATGCGATCACGCTCCCGCTTCACCGTCCACAGCCGCTCATGGCCCATGATGACGGTGTCCAACGGCGTGTAGGCCTCGAAGGCGAACTGGTCCTGGCGCAGCTTGCCGATGCGTTCATTGGCATCGACCGAGATATTGCCGGCGCTCGGCTCCAGGTCGCCGCCCAGGATCTTCATCAGCGTCGATTTGCCACAGCCATTGGCACCGATCAGACCATAGCGGTTGCCGTTGCCGAACTTGACCGAGATGTTTTCAAACAGGGGCCTGGCCCCGAACTGCATGGTGATATTGGCGGTGGTTAACACGGTAGCGATCCAGTTTGGGGTGAGCCCGGCGGGGCAGCCGCGTATTGTCTCATAAATGGCCCCCCGCCCGCGAGCCGTTGACCCGGCGGTCACTTCAGTGACCGTCACCCTCCAGCCCCCTCCATCAGTCATGGCCACCTTATACCGGCATGCCTGCTCCAGTCCTGCGCCGAACGGCCGATACATACCACGTTGACACCACCCTGGCGCCCCGCCGCCATGGTCATCAGGCACGGGAGTGCCGAATGAACAAACCAAACGGAGGTCATTATATGATCCATCAGATATTCAAACTCATCCCGGCAATACTGATGCTGCTCGCCGTCGCCGCCTGCAGCAGTGGTGGCGGTAACAGTGCCAGCAACACCACCGTCACCGGCGTGGACACGGCTCAGCAAATTTCTGTCGTTACGGCGAAATAGGAGGCGGCGATGAATATTACATCTATCTCCAGACCGGCCGTGGCCGCCGTGATGGCCTTCGGTATCCTGCCGCTGTCAGTCCACGCCGTCCCCGGACTGAACTCGGCCTACATGACCGATGCCCAGCATGTATTTGTCCAGGATGCCACATCGGATGGGATCTCCAATCTGAACATGGTGCTGTGCATCATGGATGCGATGAAGCCTGCAGCGATGGTCAACCAGGGCGACTACGTGGCCCTGGTCGACAAGGGCAAATGCGACAACAAGGGCCAGTCCAGCGCCAGCAACTCCACCGCAGGCAGCTCCGGCGCCACCGCGGCCCCCGACTATATGACGGCGGTCGTCAATGTCACCCGGGTCAGCAACAACGATCCGATGGTCGCCAGGATCTGGATGTCACTGACCGAAGAGGGGCACACGGCCGACATCTATGTCCGCCTGACCGCCACGGTGTCACCGGGCGACGCGCCACCTTATGGCACGTTCCGCCTCGACTATATTGGCAAGGCATCGGGCACTACGATGTTCAATGGTTTCATCGATGCCAATGGCGCCAATGTCAGCTATCTCGAGACCGGCAACAACTCCAGCGACAACAAGCTGACACTGATCGCCGACTCCGCCACATCGGGATCCGGCACCATGGCGGCCATGGATTTCACCCTGAATCCACCGGTACCGGTCTCATTCGACTTCGCCTATGATGCCAGTGAAACCAATTTTCCATCCGGTGTATTCCGCCGCAATGATGGCGTGCATGATGTGTGCTTTGACCGCAGCAAGGCCCATGCCCATAAATCGGTGTGGCGCTATGGCACCTATAATGGCAACGACGGCACACGGGTTGACCAGGCCTATCCCGGCTTTCCGGTGCAGGGCAGCTACAACGGCAGCCACTACTTTGGTTTCGCCAGCTATTGGGGCGTCCACTTCCAGGGGCTGGACCTGAACAGTCTGGGCGATGGCACCGTGGCCGGCCTGGTGATCACCGACCAGCGCCCTGGCACTACCGAGACCTATTCGCTGGCCAAGAACAGTGGCAAGCTGACCAAATGGACGCACAATGCGACCACACTGACGGCGCTCGATGGCATCCCGTTCAGTTTCTGGGGGGATATCAGCGGGATCACCACCGGTAACGGCAGCGTCACCGGCCCGGGTAACTGGCAGATGCAGTGGGACGATGCCCAGCAGCACTTCATCGTCATCGGCCAACAGAACTGCAGCAGCAGTGGTTGTGTACTCAACACGATCTCACCGATAGCCACCGTCGATGCCAATGCCTTCGATGTCCTGCCGATCATGGGCTGGGCCGATGCACTCGGCGGCAATATCACGATACCGCCGACCAGTGCCCCGCATGCCAGTGCTGATGCCGTGAATTACTATACCCAATCGGACGTCATCCCCGGCAGCGCTGCTGCACCAACAGCGCTGCATTGCCTGAACAACTGCCCGACGGCCGCCGCAATTGCAGCCTTCGTGTCAAATTCAGGCAGCACCCCGCCGTTTGGCAACGGTACTGCAACCCAATGGATCACAGCCCCCAGCCTAGCCAACACCGTAGACTACAGCTTTGGCAGCACCGGACTGACTGAAAGCACTGCCGGTCTGGCAGTAACCGACAGCACGCTGTTCACCGGCATGTATCAGAACGGCATCATGAGTGGCCGGATGTACGATGTTGCACTGTCGACCACCGGCTGCCCTAATGGTGCCGCGGTATGTGAGCCGAGCAACCCGACCAGCTATTACACCTGGCAGACGGGGGCAAGACAATGGAACCAGTCGATGTGGTTGATCAAGGACAGCGACAGCAGCGTCGTGAGTTTCGACCCACCTGAAGGCATCGCCTATACAGTACCGAATGACAGCGCGACCTATGGCAGCTGGGCCAACAAGGCGCTGCGTCTGCAGTTCAACGGCTTTGGCAACCTCCATGGCATCCCGGGCTCCTGCGTCAACCCAACCGACAACAGCCCGGTGGACTGCGGTACCGCTGGAGCACGTTATGTGCCTGCCTTTGCGCTGGCAGATGGCACCACGATGACGCTGACCAGCTCCAACACACCGCTGATCGTCAAGGCACTCGATGCCGAGCTGCGCCTGGCCGAGATACCGAGCTGCAGCGGCGCCACACTGACGCTGCCCTCATCATCGCTGACACTGCCCTCACTGTCAGACGTGCATGACCCGAGCAGCCTGTCGGATGCGTATTACATCGGCACCAAGCCAACGGTCACCGCAGCACCGAAGGTCATCCATGGCGCAATCCAATAACTGCCGATCACTTGCAGTGAGCGAGGCGCGCATCATGCGCGCCTCTTTTTTTGGCTCATGAAACAGCGGTTCCGGGCATAACGCGCCATTTTTCGTCTGCAAAGAAGCCTCTGGAGTGCGGCGACGTGTCACCGCTTTAGCGGCCGGGACATACAAGACGATGACGTGTCACCGCACGCCACAACACCGGCAGGAGGTAGTCTGGCTTGAACGGAGTGAAACCCGGGTTTCGCTGTCGCTCAACCCAGGCTACCCGCCGGCTGCTTCCTTAAGGAAACTCTGATTAATTCAAAAATTACTACGGCCGTCATTCCCGCGAAAGCGGGAATCCAGGTCTTACAGGTATTTATGGATGCCCGCTGCAGCCTGCCCTCGACCTGATCGGGGGCGGGCATGACGACAATATGAATTAATCAGAGCCTCCTTAAGTAAGTGCCATTCTGATCAGCCCCTGCTGATAAACATGTACTGGACAGCAGGAGGCGCAGTTCGAACAGAATTTCCACAGAATCTGTCCCGAGATGCGTATTGATCGACCCGCCTCAACCACAACGACCCATAACGGAGTTATTTCTCTAACCGCCCTATTCAGCGATGCGCGGAATAACCGATAAGTCATATTATGGCTATACCAATAATAATCTGCGATGACTCCAGCGTTGCGCGCAAGCAACTGGCGCGCGCATTGCCACAGGGCTGGGATGTCGAAATCACCTTTGCCTGCGATGGGGCCGAAGCATTATCTGCCGTGAGGTCCGGAAAGGGTGAAGTTCTCTTTCTGGATCTTAATATGCCCGGAATAGACGGTTACCAGGTATTGCAGGCCATTCGCGCAGAGGATCTGCCGACCATGGTGATCGTGGTGTCGGGGGATGTCCAGCCGGAGGCGCGCCGCCGCGTCATGGGTCTGGGTGCGCTGGACTTTGTCGAAAAACCGCTCAAAGAAGGGATGATCGCCGAGATCCTGAACAAATACGGCATCTATCAGGGACCAACAGGCAGCACGCCGGATATTGACCTCGACCTTGATCTGCTGGATGGCCTCAAGGAGATTGTCAATGTGGCCGTGGGAAAATCTGCCGAGCTACTGGCCAGATTGCTCGGCATATTCGTCGTGATGCCGGTACCCTCCGTCAAAATGATCAACCCGGATGAATTACGCGCCGCCATCTGTCAGGCCGCAGCGGATGACATGATCTCAGCGGCGTGCCAGGGTTTCGTCGGCTCAAATATTTCCGGCGAGATACTGATCATATTCAATAGCACCAGCCTTGCTGAAATTTCTGACGTCTTTCAATATCAAGGCGAATCAAATGACGACATGATGATTGAACATCTAACCGACATGTCGAGCATGATCACAAATTCCTTTCTGAGTGGCATTTCAGAACAACTGGATATCAGATTCAACCAAAGCTATCCGGCGATACTTGGTCATCACACGAATGTCAGCGACATCAGCACGCGGATGAACCCATCCTGGGATACTGCGCTGGCGATAGAAATGAGCTGCGCCATTGAAGGGCGGCACATCAAGTACGAACTCTTCCTGCTGTTTACCAAGGACTCTGCCGGCGTCTTGACTGACAGAATCTCTTACGCATTTGGTTAATTGACTGATGGATTCGAAAACTGAAATAGCCGAACTGTATCAGATAATGGAAGTGCTGCACTCCATAGATGCAGGACTTATCATCATAGACCTGGATTACCATATCCTGGAGTGGAACAGGTTCATGGAAGACCACAGCGGTCGTCGCCTGGAGAATGTTGTCGGCAAAAACATTTTGAGCCTCTATCCGGATATCCCTAAAGAATGGTTCAGACGCAAGATGTCGTCGGTCCTGGCGCTGAAGAGCCGCACCTACACCTCCTGGGAACAGCGACCATTTCTGATCAGATTTAACAGCTCCAGACCGATCACCAGTCCTGCACAATTCATGTACCAGAACATCACCTTCATACCACTGCTGTCACTGAATGGCATGGTTGATCGCGTCATCATCCTGATCACCGACGTCACCGAGATCGCCATCAACAAGATCCTGCTGGAAGAAACCAATTCCAAGCTGGAGGCACTCAGCCGGCTGGATCGCCTGACACAGCTGTATAATCGTGGCTACTGGGAAGAATGCCTGACACGCGAGTTCTCGCGAACCCTCCGGACACGCCAGCCCTGCTCACTGATCATGTTCGATATCGATCACTTCAAGAAGATCAACGACAGCTACGGCCACCCCGCGGGTGACGAAATAATTCGCCAGACCGCGGAGGCATTGCGCGGCACCATCAGATCAACGGACATTGCCGGTCGCTATGGCGGTGAGGAATTCGGGTTTATCTCCATCGGGTCCAATGCTGAAGATTCACTGGTTGTGGCCGAACGGCTGCGGGAACGAATAGCCGCACTCGCGGTCGAGTATGAAGGACATACCATTCGCTACACCATCAGCCTGGGCATTGCCGGCATGGACCAACAGATGAAGTCTCATAAAGACTGGATCTCGGCAACCGATCAAGCCCTTTACAAATCGAAGGAATCCGGAAGAAACCGGGCAACGATCTATCGCGCCCCCTGAGCATGCCCGCCAGCGGCCAGGGCGCGGCCAGTGTGATGTCCGGCCAAAAAGGATAAGAGTAGAATGGTGCTTACTTAAGCGTTTTTGATAGGAGGTAGCCTGGGTTGAACGGAGTGAAACCCGGGTTTCGCTGTCGCTCAACCCAGGCTACCCGCCGGCTACCTCCTTAAGTAAGTGCCATTCGGATAAGAGTACATTAATCGTTTCATCCGCTACCAGAAATTGCGGGGCCACCATGACAGCCAACAACCCATTTTACAGCGATCTATTTAACGGGCTAAAGGCACTGGCAGAATATTCATTCCCGAAGAAATGCGCCAATTGCGGCCAGACCTATGAAACGGCAGACCAGTTTCTGGCGGAAACGCAAGCGCTCAGGGCATCGACCAGCGGGCTGAAAGAATCCGAAGAAGAGGACGGCACCAAAATCATTGAAGTATTCCGAAACTGTCAATGCGGCTCAACAATGATGGAGTTTTTTGGTGATCGACGAGACTTGTCGGAAAAAGGGCTGCAAAGACGGCAGAAGTTCGAAGAGATCATGGATTTTCTGGACAAGAACGGCCTTGACAGGCAGGTCGCCCGCGCTGAATTGCTTAAGGTGATGCGCGGTGAAAAAAGCGACACCCTCTCCAAGATGATCCCGCAACCCAAGAATAACGGCCAACAGAAATAATCTTGCGCATGGATGAACCCTCTGGAAACATCCAGCGAGCACCCGTCTGAATCTTTGGAAGATACCCTGTTACCAGCAGAGACTGGTAACGGGGCACCGACTGTATGGCTGGGGGACTAGGATTCGAACCTAGATTGACGGAGTCAGAGTCCGTAGTCCTGCCGTTGGACGATCCCCCAAGACAAGAAAAAAGGGCCCGGCGAAGAAGTCCGGGCCCCTACACGATACGCGGTTAACGCTTGGAGTACTGCGGACGTTTGCGCGCTTTGTGCAAACCGACCTTCTTGCGCTCGACGCAGCGGGCATCGCGGGTCAGGAACCCGGCACGGCGCATCGGTGAACGAAGGGTTTCATTGTAGACCAGCAGCGCGCGGGCAATCCCCAGTCGAATCGCGCCGGCCTGGCCGTTGTTGCCGCCACCGCAGACCGTCACATTGACGTCCAGCGCGTCGACGACATTGGCGGTCTCGAGTGGCTGGCGCACGACCATCCTCGAGGTCTCACGACCAAAATACTGTTCCAGCGTGCGGCCATTGATCGTGATCCGGCCACTGCCCTTGGTGAGAAATACCCGTGCCGCTGAACTCTTGCGACGACCGGTTCCATAATAGCTTGCTGCGTTGGCTGCCATCGTTGATGCTTCCGTTAGATCTCTAGAGGTTTCGGCTGCTGAGCCGTGTGCTTGTGTTCCGCGCCGGCATAGACCTTCAGCTTCAGGAACATGGCCCGGCCCAGCGGATTCTTTGGCAGCATGCCCTTGACCGCGGTCTCCAGCACGCGCTCCGGACGCTCGGCCAGCATCTTGCCGAGGCTGGTCGATTTCATGTTACCGATGTAACCGGTGTGCTTGTAATAGATCTTGTCATTGGCCTTGTTGCCGGTCACCGCCAGCTTGTCGGCATTAATAACGACTATATAGTCGCCGGTGTCGACATGCGGCGTATAGATGGCCTTGTGCTTGCCACGCAGGCGGCGTGCCAGTTCGGTGGCGAGCCGGCCCAGCGTCTTGCCGGTGGCATCCACCACGTACCAGTCACGGGTCAGTGTCTCGTTTTTGGCTACAAACGTCTTCACGGTCAATCATCCTCCGGCGCCATGCGCCACCACTGCAGCGTCACCCGGCAGGGTCCGGGTACGGTCCCGGGCCGGTGCAGCGCCGCTTAAATCAAAGAGCGGTGATATTACAGAAATAATGTCCGGGATACAAGCCCGGAAACCCCCCTGCCCCGCAGGCGGGGGGAGGGGCGCCAGATACAGAGCCGTATATGGGCTGAGCGGTTTTTGCGAAACCCAACATATCAAAGCATTCCCTCCCCGTTCGTCCTGAGTAGCGGCGCCAGCCGCGTATCGAAGGACGAATGGCCTGCCCTCCCGGTTGAAGTGGGCTGAGGCACGAAGCCCACCGTTCAGCCATCCATCGGGTATTCCGCGCGGCCCGCGGATGGACCAGGCCGGGCTTCAGCGCCGCAAGCGCTCGACGACCCGGCCGCCCTTCAGGTGGCTGTCGACGATCTCGTCGATGTCGGCCTCACTGTGGCAGGTATACCAGACCCCGTCCGGGTAGACGACCAGCAGCGGCCCCTCCTCGCAGCGGCCCAGGCAGCCGGCGTTATTGATCCTGACCCCGCCCTGGACGGCCAGCCCCAGGGCCTTGACCCGATCCTTGGCATGGTCACGCCACTGCGTCATCGGATGGTTGCCACAGCACGGGCGGTCGTCGTCGCGGCGGTTGGTGCAGAAAAACACATGCCGACTGTAAAACGCTGTCTGGTCCGAACTCATCTGTTTCCCCTGATCGCTGTCGTGATGTACCGCTGGCCAAGCCGGCCGGGCGGGGATAGAATTATAGGAGTTTTTTACCCGCGCTGGCAGTGCATCCCGACCTTGTCCACTGAATCCTTCATCCGCCGCGAGGCGGACCGCTGTGTCAAATGCGGCCTGTGCCTGCCCCACTGCCCGACCTATGGCCTGTTGCAGGACGAGGGTGACTCGCCGCGCGGCCGCATTGCATTGATGCAGGGACTGGTCGACGGCCAGCTAACGCCGTCGCCGCGACTGGAGCTGCACCTAGACCGCTGCCTGGCCTGCCGCGCCTGCGAACGGGTCTGTCCGTCCGGCGTCGAATACGGCGCGCTGCTGACCGCCACGCGCAACGTCATCGAACAGCGTCGTCCACTCGGCTGGCGGCGGCGGCTGGCGCGGCGCCTCGGCAACCACTTTATCTCCTCGATGCCGGCACGACGCCGGCTGTATCCGCTGCTGCGCCTCGCTGAACTGACCGGCCTGCGCGCACTGGCACGCAGCAGCGGCCTGCTCGGCGCACTCGGGCTGACACGGGCCGAACAGCTGCTGCCGGCCATCCCCCGGCAAACGACGCTGCCGGCCTACAGCCCGGCCGCCGGCAGCGCCCGCGGCGACGTCGCGCTGTTCACCGGCTGTGTCGGCCCGCAGTTTGATGGCCCGGCATTACAGGCCGCGATCCGGCTGCTGAATGCCGCCGGCTATGGTGTGCATGTGCCACCTACTCAAAACTGTTGCGGGGCGCTGCACCTGCACCGCGGCCTGCATGACGAGGCGGCCGCGCTGGCGGCCCACACCGCCGCAGTCTTCAACGCGCTGCCGGTCACGGCGCTGATCCATGCCGCAACCGGCTGCGGCGCGACGCTGAATGAATACCCCTTGCGCAACGATGACGACAACAATACCGGCGCAGCCGACGCCGGGCGATTGCAGCTGCCGGTGCGCGAGATTGGCGAGTTTCTGGCCGCCGAGGCCGGCGAACGCCTGCGCTTCAAGCCGCTGGCACAACGCGCCCTGCTGCACACACCTTGCACCCAGTGGGATGCATCACCAACGCTGAAGTTGCTGCGCCGCATCCCGCAGCTCTCCATCGAGCCGTTGCCAGGCAGCAAACAGTGCTGCGGCGCCGCCGGCAGTTATATGCTGACCCAACCCGTGCTCGCCGACCGGCTGCGCGACGCCACATTGGCGCAGCTCGCCGGTGATGCGCCGCTGCTGCTGACATCCAATATTGGCTGCGCCTTGCATCTGGGCGCCGGGCTACGCCAGTCACAGCGCGACACCCAGGTACAACATCCGGTCGTATTGCTGGCGCAGCAACTCGAATAAACGAATAAAAAAGTGTGCCCCCTCCTTGACAAATCCTGAGTAAAAGAGTCAACTAATAGTGTTCTGTATGGATTAATACTCAACTGATCGCCCGCGATCAAGGAGGTATGCCATGAACACCATGACAGAAAAACTCGGAGTCATTCAAAACATCGGCCTGACCGATCGTCTAATTCGGGGGCTTGCAACAACCGGACTGCTACTCGGCCCTGTCTACCACCTGGAACTGGCAGGCGGGGGGTTTACAGTATGGCACGGGCTGCTGATGCTGCTGTCTGTCTATCCCGCTATTACCGCGATCCTTGGCTGGGATCCGTTCTACCAGATGGCCGATGCCAGGAGCTGCAAGGATACCGGCCGCAACCAGTGCGGGACCCTTCCGTATGAGGTGGATGCAGCGCTGGGCCATCGGCCTGTCCCCGATAAAGACTATGATCACAGTCTGATGGGGTCACATCACCAGGCGCACAAGTAGGCCGTTGTTCTGATCTGGTTGGCAAACAGTTCCCTGTTGAAGGAGCAACAGGGAACTGCATTAAAGGGGTCACCCTTTGCAGACAGTCTGTGAAAACGGGGTAGCGCCGATGGATATCCTTCTGGTTGCAGGCGACAGTGAAACGCGTACGTTGCTGCGGGGCGTGCTCGAAGGCCGTGGCCATACTGTCACCGCGGTTGCTGATGGCAAAACCGGGTGGGGAAGCTATCAGGACCGGCTCTTTCCGCTGGTGATCCTGGAGTGCCAATTACCGGTCATGGACGAACGGGAGCTGTGCCGGCGGATCCGGCATAGCCCGCAGGGGGCAGACAGCCTGGTGGTGGCGATCGCCGCAGGCACCAACCCCGGCGACCTCGAACAGGTGCTGGCTGCCGGCGCCGATGATTACCTGTCAAGACCGATCGACCTGCCGCTGCTGAACACCCGGCTGGCGATTACGGAACTGACATTGAAGGGATCAGTACCCTTTTCCCGGATCGGGGCCTTGCGTCATCGCGTTCAAAACACGCCTGAAAAGGGTACCGACCCCTTTGACGGGAAGACCGACCAGGTGAAAGACGCGCTGCTGTCGCGTATGAGCCACGAACTGCGCACGCCGCTCAACTCGATTATCGGTTTCGCCCAGTTCATGGCGATGAGCGCCGATGATGAAACAATAGGCGCGCACCGTGACGACCTCAAGACAATACTGCGCTCAGGGTGGCATCTGCTCAGAATCATCGAGGACCTCCTCAGCCTGTCGGCCATCGAGGCCCATAAGGTTGTACCCAATATCGAGGACATCGATATGCGGGATTGCATGCAGGAATGCTTCGAGCTGATGTCGCCGCTCGCCAGTGAACGCGGGATCGAGTTCAGTTGCGTGGATGACGCCTGCGACAACATGATAGTCCGGGCCGATTCATTCCGCCTCAAACAGGTAGTCATCAACCTGCTTGCCAATGCAGTCAAATACAACCGGGACGGCGGGAGCATCACAGTAAGCGGGCGGCGCACACCTGACCGCATACGTATCCTGATATCCGATACCGGACAGGGCATTGCAGAGGACGACCTGCCATCGCTGTTCCAGCCCTTCAGCCGGCTCGTGCAGCGGCCCCTCAGCATTGAAGGGGCCGGCGTCGGCCTGTCGATCGCCAAACAACTCACCGAGCTGATGGGCGGCACGATCGGGGTGGAATCCGTGTATGGCCAGGGCAGCACGTTCTGGATTGAATTGCCTGCGGCGGCCGCTGATGCCGCGGTGAAACCCGTGGCAGCGCTGCATGACATGGCTGCAGCGCCGGGCCATCAGGCGACCTTGCTCTATATCGAAGACAATCCCGACCATGTCAACCTTGCCAGGGAGATCATCGCGCGGATGGGTAATCTGGCGCTGCTTGTCGCGCATACGCCCAGCCTCGGCCTGGACCTGGCGCGGATGCGCAGGCCGGACCTTATTCTGCTGGATATCTGTTTGCCGGGCATGAACGGGTATCAGGTTCTCAATCTGCTCCAGACCAACGGGCACACCCGCGGTATTCCGGTGGTGGCCATCAGTACCTCGGCCAATCCGGCCGAGATTGAAAAAGGCCTGCAGGCGGGCTTCAGGCGCTACCTCACCAAACCTATCGATGTTGTAAAATTCAGGCATGCGGTGGAGGAACTGCTGCATGACACTGTCAGATAGCCCACTTAGAGGGACGTTTATGGTGAATATGATGGTCCTTCGATACGCGCTGCTCTGCAGCGCTACTCAGGACGAACGGGGGATGGTCCGAATGTGGTGAGTAGGCCCTTCGATACGCGCTGCGCGCTACTCAGGACAGGCTCTTCGATACGGGGCTGTGCCGCTACTCAGAACAGGCTTCGATACCTGCTGCGCGCTACTCAGGTCGAACGGCAGATGCGCGGCCGGGCGGCAAAAGGGGAATGCCCCTTGCTCAGATCCAGTAGGCGGTCTTGGTCATCACCTTTGATGCAAGCGTCATCAGCGATTTGATCTGCGGCGGCAGCTCGGCGGCACCAACCTCATGGGCCAGCGTCGCATGATGCTGTTCATCGGTACGCATCTGCTCGAGGATCGCGCGACTGCGATGATCCTGCGATGGCAGCTGCTGCAGGTGCTGGTCCAGATGACGGACGACCTGACGTTCGGTCTCGACGACAAACCCGAGGCTCCACTTGTCACCGACGACGCCGGCCGCGGCGCCGATTGCCAATGAACCGAGATACCACAGCGGATTCAGCACGCTGACACCCTGATCCAGGTCATGCACCCGGCCCTGACACCAGGTCAGATGATCATTCTCTTCATCAGCGGCACGCGCCATGCTGGCACGGACATCCGCAGAGCGCGCCGTCAACGCCTGGCCCTGATACAGGCCCTGGGCTGCCACCTCACCGGCATGATTGACGCGCATCAGACCGGCAACATGACGACGCTGCTGCTCGCTGAGTTCGGCCTCGGGCAGCCCGGTGGCCGGGTTCAGCCGCTCGGTCTGCGGCGGCTGGCCGAACACGGTGCGCACGCCGCGATCGACATGGATCAGCAGCTGGTCAAGCGGCGAGTAATGGCGGGTAGACATCAGGCCAGATTACGTGGCGGGGTGCGGCGTGTAAAGCCCTTCGATACGCGGCTGCGCCGCTACTCAGGATGAACGGGGGATGGTCCGAATGTGGTGAGTAGGTGCCCTTCGATATGCAGCGTCCCGCTGCTACTCAGGACGGGCCCTTCGATGCGCGCTGTGCTGCTACTCAGGACAGGCTCCTTCGATACGGGGCTGTGCCGCTACTCAGGATAGGCGGAAAATGAGGCCGTTCGTGGTGAGCAAGTACGCAAGCGCCACACTCAGCCGTTCGTGGTGAGTAGGTGCGCAGCACCGTATCGAACCATGGACGGCCCTTCGATACGCGATGCGATGCATCGCTACTCAGGATGAACGGGGGATGGAGGCCAACCAACCTACAGACCGTACCCCGCATGCGGTGGCCGCATCAGGCCTTGCGCAGGTTACGGCCGTAGAATATCTCGGCCATCTCCTTCTTCAGCTGGCCGACGATCTGGCGCTGCTCACGGGCATCGAGGTCGGAGCTGTCGATGCCGAACAGGTAATTGTCGAGATTGAACTGTTTGAGGATCATCTTGGTATGGAAGATATTCTCCTGATAGACATTGACGTCGATCATCTGATAGCGCTCCAGCGTATCGCGCGACAGGTAGTTCTGGATCGAGTTGATCTTGTGATCGATGAACAGCTTGCGGCCGCGCTCGTCACGGGTGAAGCCGCGCACCCGGTAGTCGAGCGTAACGATGTCGGACTCGAAGCTGTGGATCAGGTAGTTCAGGGCCTTCAGCGGCGAGATGCGGCCGCAGGTCGAGACATCGATGTCGACGCGGAAGGTGCTGAGGCCGGTGCGCGGATGGCTCTCCGGATAGGTGTGCACGGTCAGGTGACTCTTGTCGAGGTGCGCAACAACGCTGTCCGGCAGCGGACCGGGGCCTTCATCATTGGACAGCGACTTGGAGGCCAGCGGCTCCTCGGAGATCAGCATCGTCACACTGGCCCCCTGCGGATCGTAGTCCTGGTGGGCAATATTGAGGATCGTCGCGCCGATGATATCCGTCACGTCGGTCAGGATCTGGGTCAGGCGCTCGGCGTTATAGGCCTCATCGATGTACTCGATGTACTGGCGGCGCTGCCGCGGCGTCTTCGCATAACAGATATCATAGATATTGAAACTCAGTGTCTTGGTCAGGTTGTTGAAACCCTGCAGCTTGAGTTTTGATGACCTCGGCATCTTCAACCTCCTAACGACCAGCAATCGGCGGGTGGTGGATCATCTGCACCACATTGCCGTCTGGATCTTCACAGTAAAAACTCCGCGCCCCGTCACGATGTGTACGGGGTGCCGCCCTGATCGCCACGTCCTGTGCGACAAAAAACTGATGCCAGACATCCACGTCTGCCATGTCACGGACGATGAATCCGATATGATCGAGCCGCTGGTCCCCGTCCGGCGCAAAACCGGGCCGGGCGCGATGCAGCGCCAGGTTGTCGGTGCCGGAACACAGGTACACATTGTCGGCATCCGGCCGCCACTCGACCGACATGCCGAGCAGCTCGACATAGAAGCGCTCGCACTGCTCCAGCTTGCGGACATACAGCGCCACATGGCGCAGGCCGCCGATGGCCCGCTCAGGGCGTCGCGCCGTCATTCCGAGTGCGCCCGGATCTCGAAGTCATGGGTGACCGGACAGGCCTTGCTCAGCATCTGGGTCGCTGAACAGTACTTCTCGGCCGACAGGTCGACGGCGCGTTTGACCGCCGCCTCGGTCAGGCCGCGGCCCGACACGATGAAATGGAAATGGATGCGGGTGAACACCTTCGGCACCTCGTCGGCACGGTCGGCGTCGATCTCGACGCTGCATGCTTCGACCGCCTGCCGCGCCTTGGCCAGAATATGCACAACATCATAGGCGGTGCAGCCGCCAGCGCCGAGCAGCAGCATCTCCATCGGCCGGATACCGAGGTTGCGGCCGCCACCCTCCGGCGGCCCGTCCATGACGACGGCATGCCCGCTGGCGGACTCGCCGACGAACATCGCGCCCTCAACCCAATTGACCCGTGCCTTCATGCCATCCCCGTTCAGCCCGCCCCGCGGCTGGCCGATAGTGCTTACACAACCCCGCGGCCCTGCCACGGGCAGGAACGGGAAACGGACGATATTATCATGGCGATCAAAAAAATACTCAATCCGACCATCGAGCGCTTCATCCAGCACTGCCACAAGCGCCGCTACCCGACCAAGACGGTCATCATCCATGCCGACGACAAGCCGGATGCGCTGTATTTCATCATCGAGGGCTCGGTGACGGTGCTGAAGGAGGATACCGAGGGCCACGAGATCGTGCTGGCCTACCTGAACGCCGGGGACTTCTTTGGCGAGATGGGGCTGTTCACCGACACCCAGAACCGCAGCGCCTGGATCCGTGCCCGCTCCCAGTGTGAACTGGCCGAGATCAGCTACCCGCGCTTCCGCGAACTGGCCAAGGAGAACCCGGACATCCTGTTCGAACTGGCCTCGCAGATGGCCTTCCGGCTGCGCCGCACCAGCAATATGGTCGGCCGGCTGGCCTTCATGGACGTCGCCGGCCGCATCGCCGGCACGCTGCTGGACCTGTGCAAGGAACCCGATGCGATGACCCACCCGGACGGCATGCAGATCCGCATCACCCGCCAGGAGCTGGGCCGCATCGTCGGCGCGTCACGCGAGATGGTCGGGCGGGTGTTGAAAAACCTCGAGGCCCAGAACCTGATCTCGGCCAAGGGCAAGACCATCGTCGTGTTCGGCGCCCGCTGAGACCCACTCTCCCTGCGCCGCCCTCTCCCCTGCCCCCGCATGCGGGGGATAAAGCTGACACAGCTTGTATGGCTGCCTCCCCCGTTCGTCCTGAGTTTTTCGATGCTCCCCATGTATGGAAGGGAGAGGCCCCGATCAGAACGCCAGCCCCAGCTGCAGCGCGACGCCGTAGTTGTTGCCCGACCCCTTCGAGCCTGCGACATCGATATGCAGGCCAAACGGCGACAGGCCGAAACCGGCGGTCACCTGGCTGTCATCAGTGTTGCTGATATTGCTGCGATAGCCAGCACGCAACTGCAAGGTATCGAAGACATCGAACTCGGCGCCCACTGCGGCATACTGCGACGACGGCTCGACACCGACCGGGTCATTTTCCAGCAGGTCGACATCGCTGGCGAGCGTCACCCATTCGTTCTGATACGAGATCCCGCCGCGCAGCTGGGTGTTCAGCGAGATCGTGTTGCCCAGCGTAGTGGTAAAGTCCTGCGGCACCAGGTTCTTGACCACCAGGCCATAGCGCCAGTTGCCGGAGGCCATCGCGGCGCCGAGGTCGGCATTGACGGCGCTGTCGGTGGTTTCACTGGTTGTTGAATCAAGTGCCACATTGCCCAGCGTACCACCAGCGAAAGACTGGTCATACATCCGCAATTTCATATATTTCGGCGTGATGCCGAGCGCAACCTCGCGGCCAGCGATGGTGAAATTGCGTCCCATCGAGATCCCGGCCTCGGCGACGACAGCTGAGCGGACATTAACCGTCGTTGCGACAGTAGGTGCAGTAGCCGGAATCGAGCCGGCATTGCCCACCGTAGCATTATTGATAATCGTCAGGGTATTGCTCAAGTCGGCGGTATCCATCACCGCCGACGCACCGACCACACCCCAGCCATTGGCATACAGCGCGGTGCCGAATTTGCGACTCGGGATACTGATGACAACACTGGCATCCGCCATTACCGTCACTTGCTTGCTAGACAATGACTGCAACCCGGCAACCAGATTGTTCCCAGCGGCGACCAGCGCATCCTTGTTTGTCTGATCAGGCAGGTTTCTGAACGTGGTCATTGCAGTATCGAATGCCGTGACAAAATCTCCCGCCGAGAAATCATCGATCGCCGTGATCAGGTCATCGGGGTCGGCCGCCGTCAGGCTGACGATCGGCAATTCCAGGGCAAAATCCTCTTCTTCGCGCTGCGCGGCCAGCAACGCCGGATTGAAGAAGCTGGCATTGGACTGGGTCGCCGATGCAACACCGACGCCGCCCATCGCAAACGAGCGCGGATCGGGCGAGAAAAACGGCATGGCCTGCAAGGGCTGTACGCTCAGCACGGTGGCGGTGGCGATCGCAAGCTGCAATATCCTGTTCTTCATCATCAAAACTCTCCTGAGTGTGGTTGCCGCAGCTGCCAGCGCCCGGCACGGTTTGGAAACAGTCTTTTGTGTATCGACCGCAGGCCCCGTCACTTGATCAGCCCTGGATAAAAAACAGACAGAACATGGCGCAGCGCCCATGCTCAGCCTGATCGCAGGACAGCGGGACCTACATAACTATTGCGTAGCGAACAACGCATCCAGCGCGGCGCCGGGATCGGGCGCGCGCATAAAGGCCTCGCCGACAAGAAAGACGTTGACGGCATGCTCGCGCATCAATGCTATATCGTCCCGCGTCAGGATGCCGCTCTCGGTGACGACGATGCGATCCGCCGGGATATCGGCAAGCAGATCGAGTGTCGTGGCCAGGTCGGTCTCGAAGCTGCGCAGGTTGCGGTTGTTGATGCCGATCAGCCGCACCGGCAGCCGCAACGCCCGCGCCAGCTCCGCGCCATCATGGACCTCAACCAGCACATCCATGCCCAGCTCGCCAGCCAGCTGCGCCAGCTCCAGCATCAATACATCATCGAGCGCGGCGACGATCAGCAGGATGCAATCGGCGCCGATGGCCCGCGCCTCATAGACCTGATACGGATCGATGATGAAATCCTTGCGCAATACCGGCAGCGCGCACGCCGCCCGCGCCTGCTGCAGATATTCCTCGGCGCCCTGAAAAAAATCCCGGTCGGTCAGCACCGACAGACAGGCCGCGCCATGTTGCTGGTAGCTGCGGGCGATATCGGCCGGACGAAAGTCGGCACGCAGCACACCCTTACTCGGCGAGGCCTTCTTGATCTCGGCAATCACTGCCGGGCGCTGCGCGACCAGCTTCACCTCGATCGCCGTGACAAAGCCGCGTGGTGATGGCATGTGACGGCACTGCTCGATCAATTGATGCAGGCCCAGCGTGTGATCACGTTCAACGACCTCCTGCGCCTTGCGCTGCAGGATGGTCTGCAGGATGTCCGGTTGATTCATCTCAGATCCCGCCCCGATCATCAGCAGTGACGGGTGAAGTCGACAAAGGCATCACGGCGGGCGCGCGCCGCGCCGCTGGCGATCGCCTGACGCGCCCGCATGATGCCAGCCGCGAGACTGTCACACACCGCCGCGACATACAAGGCCGCCGCGGCATTCAGCACCACGATATCCTGCGCCGGACCTGGCACACCATCGAGCACGCTGTTCATCAGCGCCAGGCTCTCGGTCGCGCCCTGTACCGCCAGCCGGGCACTGTCGCCGCGGGTGATGCCGAACTGTTCCGGCGTCAGCTGATAACGTCGTATCTGGCCATCCTTCAACTCAGCAACCTGGGTGGCACCGGCAATACTGATCTCGTCCATGCCGTCGTCGGCATGGACCACCAGCACATGGCGGCTGCCGAGCCGCTGCAGCACCTGCGCCAGCGGCTCCAGCCAGTGCGCGGCATAGACCCCGAGCACCTGGTTCGGTGCCCCGGCCGGATTGGTCAACGGCCCCAGCACGTTGAACACCGTGCGCACCCCCATCTCGCGGCGCGGGCCGATCGCATGTTTCATCGCCCCGTGATGCTGCGGCGCGAACATGAAACCGACACCCACCGTGTCGATGCAGCGTGCCACCTGCTGCGGTGTCAGATCGAGCCGGGCGCCAGCCGCCTCCAGCACATCGGCACTGCCGGACTTGCTGGAGATCGAGCGGTTGCCGTGTTTGGCCACCCGGCCGCCGGCGGCCGCGACGACGAAGGCGCTGGTGGTCGAGATGTTGAAGGTGCTGGCACCATCACCACCGGTGCCGCAGGTGTCGACCAGATGCGGGCCCTGCACCTCGACCCGCACCGCCAACTCCCGCATCACCGCGGCCGCCGCCGTGATCTCGTCGACGGTCTCGCCCTTCATCCGCAGGCCAATCAGGAAGCCGCCGATCTGCGCCGGTGTCGCCGCGCCGCCCATCATCAGCCGCATCACCGCCGTCATCTGCTCCACCGTCAGGTCGTGGCGCTCGGTCACGGCGCGCAGCGCCGATTGCATGTCCATATCAGCCTCCGCTCCGGGCCAGGAAATTACGCAACATGGCATGACCGTGTTCGGTCAATATCGATTCGGGATGAAACTGCACCCCTTCGATATTGTAGTCACGGTGGCGCACCCCCATGATCTCGTCCTGTTGACCATCATCACGCACGGTCCAGGCCGTGACCTCGAGACAGTCCGGCAACGTTGCCGGCTCGATGACCAGTGAATGATAACGCGTGGCCTGCAGCGGGTTCGGCAGGCCACGGAACACGCCATTGCCGTGATGATGGATCAGCGAGGTCTTGCCATGCATGATCTGCCGGGCATGGACGATCCGGCCACCAAAGGCCTGACCGATGCTCTGGTGACCCAGACACACGCCGAGGATCGGCATCCGGCCGGTGAAATGGCGGATCGCCGCCAGCGACACCCCGGCCTTGTCCGGGTTGCACGGCCCGGGCGAGATCACCAGCTGGTCTGGCGCAAGCTGCTCGATCTGCCGCACGGTGATCTGGTCATTGCGGTAGACGCGGACCTCGGCACCCAGCTCGCCAAAATACTGCACCAGGTTATAGGTGAAGGAATCGTAGTTGTCGATCATCAGCAACATGCGGCTGATATCCCTTGTGTAGTAATGGTTTTTATGCACCGCGGCATCCGGCCCGCACCCTGAGGAGACCCTGCCGAGGAAACCGTATCAAGAACGTGTTATTCTGCACATGTCAGGCGGCAATTAGAAGTAGCGAAAGGATTAATCACTTACACGGAGGTAGGCCATGCCTTCCCGTCGACCCAGCCATCAAGTTCTGATCCCGGTTCTGACCGTACCGTTGCGCGTCCCGAAACACCGCTAACATCGTACCGTGATCCGGCACTCATCACACCTTGACAATAAGCCAGCTGGTTAGCAGATATGCCGGGCACCGCTATCCATTGATGACCGCGAATGAGCCCTTGCCATCGATGACAACCGCCCCATAACCTCCAGCTATGCACCGGCTCCCCGATGACCGACACCCGCAATAAGCCACCCTCGGAACCCACTGCGCTGCCGCTGCTGATCGGTCTCCTGGGCCTGACCCTGACCCTGGCCCTGTGTAATGTATTGCTGCAACAGAAACTGGAGCGGAAGATCCAGCACTATAGTGAAACGACCCAGGATCGCGCCTCATTCATCGCCAAGCTGAACGCCATCCGGCTGACTGGCCAGCAGGACATCAATGCATTGTTCGCTGCCTCGGAGTCTGTTACCCGGGAAGAATTTGAACGATTCGTATCTCTGCCACGCTCGTTAAGCCCCAGCGCCCGGGCGCTGGAATGGGCGCCCCGGGTATCCGGGCAGCAACGCCGCGTATACGAGCTGCGCCATCACACGACCATCAAGGACATGCCGGGCCCGGCGCCGGTCTCAGACGCCAGGGATGACTTTTTTCCGGTGACGTATGTCTGGCCACAGCATGGCAACGAACAGGTTTACGGCCTGGATCTCGGCAGCGAACCGCAGCGCAACCACGCCTTGCAGCGGGCGGCCGACACCGGCCTGCCCCAGGCGACGGGGCCTCTGCATCTGCTCCAGGGACAGCGCGACCGCTATGGCTATCTTGTCTTCATCCCGATCTACTCCATGGACAGCCGCAGGCTCGCCTCCGCCCGCGAACGCCGGCAGGCCCTGACAGGTTTTACCGTCGGTGTGTATGACATCGGTGATGATATTGAACAGACGCTGCATAAAAATACCCGCGTTACTGGCCAGCATGTGCTGATCTACGGTTCATCGGATGGCGGCGCCCTGCCGGTCTATGTCCATGTCTCACGCGCCGGCAATACCTTGGGCACGCCCTTGTCGACGCTTAGCCTGGACCAGGCCCGTGCCATCCCTCAGACCCAGTTCCGGGACATCGCCATCGGTCAGCAGCTGCTGCGCTATGCCTTTGTGCCGGCATCACCGCTAACACTGCCGGGCGCGATCGACGCCGAGATCATCGCCATCGCCGTTATTGGCCTGGGCGCAACCGCCCTCATCATCCTTACGATGCGCCGCCGGCACCGTGATGAACTGCGGATCAGGAAGCAGAACCGGATGCTGGCCCTACATAGCGCGATCAACCAGGCGATGACGCACTCCGATGACGAACAGCGGCTGCTGGACACCGTATGCCGGATCTGCACTGAAGGTAACGGTTATCGACTGGCATGGGTGGGTTATGCCCTCGATGATAATCAGAAATCCGTCCAGCCGGTTGCGCATGCGGGTTTTGATGCCGGCTACCTGTTCAAATCAAACATCAGCTGGGCCGACAACCCGCGCGGCGACGGCCCGACCGGCACCGCCGTCCGCCGTGGTGAGGTCGTCATCGTCCAGGATATTGTCGATGATCCGAAGATGGCACCGTGGCGCGATGCCGCGCTCGAACACGGTTATCGTTCATCGATCGCGCTGCCGCTGACGGTCTCGGGACAGGTGCTGGGCGCGCTGAACATCTATGCTGCCCAGCCCAACAGTTTTGATGCTGACGAGGTGCGGATGCTGCAGGATGTTGCCGAGGACCTGGCATACGGCATCGACAATCTGCGCGCCAGGGTAGCGGCCAAACAAACCCAGCAACAGCTGCTTGATGCCTCGAAACGGCTCGCACACGCCGTGCGGGCCGGTGGCGTCGGGCTGTGGGACTGGGACCTCACGACCAACGCCGTCTATTACTCGCCGGAATGGAAGGCGCAGCTCGGCTATGCCGACGCTGAGCTTGAAAACTGCTACCAGACCTGGGCGGATCGCCTCCATCCTGACGACCGGGAGGCCACGCTGCAGGGGCTAAACAGGTCGCTGACATCGCCTTGGCCGGAGTACAAGATTGAATTTCGCCTCCGACACAAGGACGGCTCCTATCGCTGTATCCAGGCGCAGGGCCAGCTTGAATTTGACCTTGGCAAACCGGTACGCCTCAGCGGTTCCCATGTCGACATCACCGCACACAAACAGGCCGAGGAGCAGATCCGCAGCCTGAATACCGCGCTGGAGCAACGTGTCGCAGAGCGCACCGCCGAATTGCAACGGTCCGAGGAGCGCTTCCGCCAGATCACCGAGGTCATTCACGAGGTGTTCTGGATCGCCGATGTCAATATCAGCCAGATGATCTATATCAGCCCCGGTTATCAACGGGTGTGGGGACGCAGCCAGCAAAGCCTGTACGACAATCCGCGTTCTTTCATCGACGCCATCCATCCGGATGATCGCGCACGGATACTTGCCGACCTTGAGGTCATGAAACGTGGCCTGCCCTTTGATCAAGAGTGTCGGATCATCCAGCCGGATGGCTCGGTACATTGGGTCTGGAACCGCGGCTTTCCGGTCATCGATCAGGATGGCAGGATCAATTATTATCTCGGTGTCGCCCAGGATATCACCGAACGCAAGCGGGCCGAAGAGCAACTGAGGACCGCCCTGACCGATGCCGACGCCGCCAACGCCGCCAAGACAGAGTTCCTGTCGCGAATGAGCCACGAGCTGCGCACGCCGATGAACGCGATCCTTGGCTTTGCCCAGCTGCTGGAGAGCAGCCTGACATTGCCCGCGGAGGGCCAGGATTTCGTCCGCGAGATCATGACCGCAGGCCATCATCTGCTGGAGCTGATCAACGACGTCCTGGACCTGTCAAAGATCGAGTCCGGCCATATGGACATATCCCTCGAGCCGGTGTTATTGCCGGCGCTGATCAGCGAATGCCTGGCGCTGACAACGCCGCTGGCGCGCAGCCGTGGTATCAGCCTGCATTTCCAGCCGGATGATGCAATACCCGTTGTCCACGCCGACCGGCTACGCCTCAAACAGGTGCTGATCAATCTGCTGTCCAATGCGATCAAATATAATCGTGAAGGCGGCGAGGTCCGGGTCAGTACCTCACACGCTGAATCCGGGAGCGTGCGCATTGCGGTCACTGACACCGGCCCCGGCATCCCCGCCGACATGATCGGTTTGTTGTTCAAGACCTTCAGCCGGCTCAATGCCGGCACCACCACGATCCAGGGCACCGGCATCGGTCTTGCCATCACGCGCCGGCTGATCGAGATGATGGGTGGCGCGGCCGGCGTCGACAGCCCCCCCGGCGCGGGCTCGACGTTCTGGGTCGAGCTGCCGCTGCAGGCCCGCCTCCTGCCGCCACCCCCTGATGCGCAGACCTTCAGCTCGACGGTATTGCATATCGAGGATAACCCGGCCAATCTGAAGTTGGTCGCCCGCATCCTCAAACGGCTGCCCGGCGTCCAGCTGATCAATACCCATGACCCTGTGGCAGGCATCGAACTGGCGCAACGCCATCAGCCGGATCTGATCCTGCTCGACATCAACATGCCCGGCCTGGACGGCTATCAGGTACTGGAGAGGCTGCGCGACAACAGCCGACTGGCAGCGATCCCGGTCATTGCCTTGACTGCCAACGCCCTGCCCGGCGACATCGAACGCGGCTTGCAGGCCGGCTTCGCCGTCTATCTGACCAAGCCGGTGGAGGTGGAACATCTGCTAAAGGTCGTCAGCGAGCAGCTGCAGGTCGCCGCGGGTACGGCCCAGTAAGCTGGGCAATCTCAAACAGGCTCAGTGTACCTTGCCGTCCGGCAAGGCCTGATCGGCCAGCTCCAGGATCACAGTAAAGGTTGCGCTACGGCCGACCTCGCTGGTCACATGGATCTCACCATGCATCTTGTGCACCAGCTCCCTGGTCAAGGCCAGTCCGACCCCCGCACCTTCGGTACGCGGGTCGGCACCGGCACGCTCAAACAACATAAACAGCTGGTTGAGCTGGGCGGGGGCGATACCCGGCCCGGTATTAAAGACACTGATCACCACGCGCCCGTCACGGATCTGACCGCCGATCTCGATACGACCGCCGTCGTGATTGTATTTGATCGCATTGGATAACAGATTGAGCAGCACCTGTTTGAGTCGCACCGGATCGGCCAGGACCGGCGCCGTCAGCCATGTCCCCTGAGCCAATTGCAGCGTGATGGCGCGCTGCGCGATCAGCGCGTCCATCATGCCAATGACCTCGTTGACCACGCCGCCACACTGCACCGGATGCAGCTCGATCCTCAGACTGCCGGACTCGATCTGGGCCAGATCCAGGATCTCGTTGACCAGATACTGCAGATGATGCCCGGCCTTCAGGATCTCATGGATATATTCCTGGTGGTCGGCATTGAACTGGCCGGCATCCATCTTCAGCAACTGGCCAAAGCCAACGATGGCATTCAACGGTGTGCGCAGCTCATGGCTGGTATTGGACAAAAAACGGGTCTTCACCGCGCTGGCGTGTTCGGCGGCCTGTTTCTCCGCCATCAACAACTCGGTACGCTGCTGTATCTGGATCTCCAGGTTGGTGTTGATCTGGGCGATCACCTTGTCGTTCTTGTCAATCTCATCGGCAACGGCATCCAGGGTCTGGCACAACCTGCCAAACTCATCGTCGCCCTTGACCCCGGTCCTGACCGAGTGGTCCCCGGCGCCAAAACGCTCGACGACATCCATCAGCCAATAGATGCGACGCGTCAGCACCCGATGCAGGACCACGCCAATGGCTACTGCGGCGACCAGGGTGATTATCAGGATCCAGGCGCTATTTCTTACTGCCTCGATCCAGGAACCGTTGAGGGCGCGGCTCAGATCGCGTACCGCCACCAGCGCGCCGACATGACTATGGGCATTGCTGTCCGGGGTCAGCTGTAACGGAGAGACGGCAAACAACACCGCGCTGTCCTGCTGAAAGAGGATCTGTGGGTGCAGGGTCTGTTGCACCTGCTGTACCGTTGACAGGATCCGCTGCGCGTCGCCGGCGGTCAGCCGCCCGATCTCGGCGACCGCCTCGGACAGCGGTTCCGCCTCATCTTCCTGGTGGATGGACACCTGAATCTGTGAACTGTCATCGACAACGACCAGTAGCAGTATTGCATCGTCAGTCGCGACATCCCTGACCAGCTTTCTTACCTCATACAGATCACCCTCCTGCTGAAAATGCTCGATGACGCCGCGCATCCACAACAGACTCCGGGAAAGATCCCCGGCTCCATAGGCCACGAGGTGCTGTCGCTCCTCACGATAATTATTCACCAGGATAAATGCGCCCTGCAGCACGCCGACTACCGCCAGCAGCAGCGGTATCATCCATTTCAGCGCAACACCTTTGACCATCCTGTCAGACATCGATCCTTCGATCCTGGTTAGGGCCTGTTACCCGGCCCTGTAGCGGCTAGCCCTGGCGTGTTCTTGACATACTGACAAAAGATTTAAGCATCGGAAGTGGGTACAATTTCCTAGCACTGCCGTAAGGTATTACCCGGGTGTTGCGGCAGGAACGTTAACGATGGGCAGAATCCAGGCCGGCCTCAGCCATGGCTACGGCGCGAAACACCGCCCGCCCCTTGTTCATCGTCTCGTCCCATTCGTTGCCCGGCAGCGAATCGTGGACGATGCCGGCCCCGGCCTGGATATACAGCATTCCGTCCTTGATCACCGCGGTACGGATCGCAATCGCGGTGTCCATATTGCCGTTCCAGGCCAGATAGCCGACCGCGCCGGAATAGACGCCGCGCTTGACCGGCTCCAGCTCGTCGATGATCTCCAGCGCCCGCACCTTCGGCGCGCCGCTGACGGTGCCGGCTGGAAAGGTGGCGCGCAGCACATCCAGCGCTGTCAGCCCGGGTTGCAATGTGCCGACGACATTGGAGACGATATGCATGACGTGGGAATAGCGTTCGACGACCATCTCTTCGGTCACGCGCACGCTGCCGGTCTGGGCAATGCGGCCGATGTCATTGCGTCCCAGATCGATCAGCATCAGGTGTTCGGCGATCTCCTTCGGATCGGCCAGCAGCTCACGCTCAAACTGTCTGTCCTGCTCCGCCGTGGCGCCGCGCGGCCGGGTGCCGGCGATCGGCCGTACCGTGACCTCGCCATCTTCGAGTCGCACCAGGATCTCCGGCGACGAGCCGACGATGTGAAAATCGCCAAGGTCCAGATAGTACATATACGGTGACGGGTTCAGGCTGCGCAGCGCCCGGTACAGATCCAGCGGCCGGGAACGGAACGGCACCGTCAGGCGCTGTGACAACACCACCTGCATGACATCACCGTCGACGATATAGTCCTTGATGCGCTGCACCGCCTGTTCAAAACCCTGGCGGGTGAAACCGGAGACAAAGTCCTCTTCATGCACCCGCAATGAACGGGTCTGGTGCGGCCGGTGCAATGGGCGATCGAGTTGCGCCTCCAGCTTGTCGAGACGGCGCTGCGCCAGTGCAAAGGCATTGGGCTGGGCCGGGTCGGCATGCACGATCAGCAGCAGTTTGCCGCGCAGGTTGTCGAACACCACCAGCTCCTCCGACACCATCAACAGGATGTCAGGGGCGGCCAGCGGGTCCGGCCTGGGACACGGTCCCAGCTGCGGTTCGATATAGCGCACGGTGTCGTAGCCGAAATACCCCACCAGCCCGCCGGAGAAACGCGGCAGTTGCGGCAACGCCGGTACCCGATATCTTTGATGCAGCGTCGCGACCCACGCCAGCGGGTCCTCGCTGCTCAGCGTCTCGACTGTTTCTCCGTCGACACTGCGCGTGATCTGCTGACCGTGGATGCGGATGATCTCGCGGCACGGCAGGCCGATGATCGAGTAACGGCCCCATTTTTCGCCACCCTGCACCGATTCGAAACAATAGCTGTACGCGCCATCGGCCAGCTTCATGTAGGTGCTGAGCGGGGTGTCGAGATCGGCCAGCACCTCGCGCAGCACCGGGATACGGTTATAGCCCTGGGCGGCGAGCTGGTCGAATTGCCGGCTGGCGTCGCTCATCGGCCCGGTCTCATCCGGCCTCAAACAGGTCGCGCAACTGGCTCAGCGCATCGATGACGGCATCGGGATGCGCCTCGCGGATGTCATGGCCGTGATTGTAGCCATAGGTCACACCGACCACCTGAAAGCCCGCCGCCCGCGCCGCCTCGACATCATGCATCGAGTCACCGACCATCAATGCCGCCGCCGGTGCGATGCCAAAATGCTGCGCGGCGTGCAGCAGCGGCGCCGGGTGCGGTTTTTTCTGCGGCAAGGTGTCGCCGCTGACCACGATCTCAAAATAATGGCGCAACCCCAGCTGTTCCAGCAACGGTTCGGTGAACAGCGCCGGCTTGTTGGTCACACAACCGAGCTTGCAACCTTGCGCCTGAAGATAATCGAGCCCGGCCACCACGCCGGGAAATGGCCGGCTCGCGACACAGACGTTGGCCTGATACAACTCCATATAGATCGGGTAGGCGCGACGAAACAGCGCCTCATCCGGCTCGCCGTCGCGGGCATTGATCAGGGCGCGGCGCACCAGTCGCTCGACACCATTGCCGATCCAGTTGCGCACCGCCGCCTCGCCACGCCGTGGCATCGCCAGCCGGTCCATCATCTGGTCGACACACATGGCCAGATCCGGGACCGAGTCCACCAACGTGCCGTCGAGGTCGATCAACACCAGCTGCGGCCGGTATTTCAACCGCCCTTCCGGCGTTGCGGTCTTCGGTACCATGTCAATTACTTCGCCTTGGCGAGCTCGGCGCGCATCGCGGTGATCGTGGCCTGGTAATCCTTGGTATTGAAGATCGCCGAGCCGGCGACAAAGGTATCGGCGCCGGCCTCGGCAATGGCGCGGATGTTGTCGGTCTTGACCCCGCCGTCGATCTCCAGCCGGATGTTGCGGCCGCTGGCAGCGATCAGCTTGCGCGCATCACGCAACTTGTCGAGCGCCGACGGGATGAAGCTCTGGCCACCAAAGCCCGGATTCACCGACATGATCAGGATCATGTCGACCTTGTCGATGACATATTTCAGCACATCCAGCGGTGTCGCCGGATTAAACACCAGGCCACCCTTGCAGCCGCCCTCGCGGATCATCTGCAGCGTGCGATCGATGTGTTCGCTGGCCTCGGGATGAAAGGTGATATAGCTGGCACCGGCCTTGATGAAATCGGGAATGATACGGTCCACCGGCTTGACCATCAGATGGACATCGATATCCGCCTTGACACCATGCTTGCGCAAGGCCTCGCAGACCAATGGGCCGATGGTCAGGTTCGGGACATAATGATTGTCCATGACGTCGAAATGCACAATGTCGGCGCCGGCGGCCAGCACGTTATCGACCTCCTCACCCAGCTTTGCAAAATTGGCCGACAGGATCGACGGCGCTATCAGGTAATCTCTCATCTCATGCCTCATCAGGATTGATTGGTTGCGCACAGGCAACACACCCCTGTGCGCCCTGCAACAACCCGTGTTAGCTTTTGACCAATGTTAACCCCGTCGCCCACGCAGCATGCGCACGGGGTGGCGGGCCTGGTTGCCGCGCCGTTGCTGCCGGCACCCCATGGCGGTGCCGGACAAACAATCGGCTAACTTTACATGATTACGGGCATTTTTTCACCGGCCACGCTGCGGGGGATCTCAGGAGTGCCGCCTTTGCGCCGATAACGGCGATATGAGTTCCCCGGTATATATAAGGTGTTTGCTGATGTGGCTGCTGACGACGCTGACGGCCGCCAGCAGCTGGGCCGCCACCGGTCAGGAGCAACAATGGATAGGCGCGATCCAGCAATCGCCCGCGGCACCGGCCATCGTCTGGCTCGGCGAGGCCGAGCAACGCTTTCTGGCGCTGTACAAACAGGACACCACCGGCGCCCCCAAGGGCGGGGTGATATTGCTGCACAGCATCGGCACCCACCCCGACTGGCCGATGGTCATCCATCCGCTGCGGGAAGCCCTGCCGGATTACGGCTGGGATACGCTGGCGATCCAGTTACCGATACCCGATTCACGTTATGCCTCGATCAAGGACTACCCGGCGCTGTATGACCGCAGTGTTCAACGGATACTGCTGGCGATCAAATACCTGCGCGACCATGATATCCATAACATCGCCCTGGTCGGCTATGACCTTGGGGCAACACTGGCGGCGGCCTATCTGGCCAATAATGACAACCCACAGGTCGTGGCCTATGTCGGCATCAACATGGCGAGCTACCCGCTGGCTGACCCGCATTTTGACGCGGTACACAGCCTGGAACAGATCCGCCTGCCGATCCTCGATGTCTTTGGCACACTTGGGCCCACAAGTGTCGTCAGCAAGGCCAGTCTGCGTGCACTGGCGGCGCGGCGCTCGGGCAGCCGTATCACCCGGGAGCAGAAACTCGAGGCCTATGCCCGTTCGGCCATCGCAGAGTCGAACCGCACCCGCCAGGCCGGTTTCATCGCCTACCGGCAGTTCGCAATCCCCGCTGCCGATGCGTCATTCCATGGTTTTGAGAGTCACTTGAGCAAACGCGTGGCCGGCTGGCTCGACCGTCACGCCAGCGGCACCCGCATCGACAAGGGTGTGTTCAACACCCTCAGCGCCAACACCCAATAACAGACAGGTAGTTCAAAACGAAACGGGGGCCATGCGGCCCCCGATAAACATTCCACTCCGGTTATCAGCGGGCAGTGTTCAGCATTGCTTGCTCAGGCCATAGCGGTTCAGCGTATAACGCACCGCCCACCAGCCGGCACCAATCACCGCAATCGTCACCACGATATCAAACAGGCTGGTCATCGGCAGATGCGCCACGCCGTTTTCATAGACCCGCTCGTCGAGTATCGATCCCGAGATCCAGGTATAACGCTCGATCCAGGTACCGAGCACAATCGAGGCCGCTACCATGGTGATGATCACCGGGTTATGGCGGTTCGGCGTGATCGCCAGGGTGCAGAACGGGATGATGAACTTCATGGTCAGGAAGGTCCACCACAACACCCCGAGGCCGTTGTGCATCATGCCGTTGTAACGCGCCATCTCGTCCGGAAAGCGTCCGTACCACATGATCAGATACTGGGTGAAGTACAGATAGGTCCACAGGATGGTCATCGCCAGCATGAACTGGGCCATGTAGTTGAAGATATAGTCCTCGATGTCCTTGGCCAGCGCCCCGCAGCGGTTCATGAAGAACAGGAACACGGTGAAGAAGGCCAGGAACATATGGAAGTTGCTCTGGAAATGGTAGGCGCCGTAACTGGCGCTGTGCCAGCCCGGGACCTGGGTCATCTCAAAGTCCCACGCCACCATCGAGCCGTAGATGAAATAGGCAAACGGGATCAGCAGCGCGATATTGCGGAAGGTGCGCACATGTTTGGCGTCACCGCCCTCGCTCAGGTGCTGGTATTTGATGAACAGCCCGTACAGGGTGGCAACGGCGATGAAGCCGCCGATCTCGCGCACCACCAGGAAGGTGTAGTTCTGCCAGCCGGTCAGCAGATGTGCGGCATGTTCAGGCAGGGTGCCCGTCCATGGGAAGGTGCTGGTCTTGTTGGCCAGCAGCACCAGCAACAGCACGCCGGCGATCGGGAACAGTGCCGCAAACGACACCGCCAGCTTGCGCACCACGAAGCGCCATTTGCCGTTGGACAGGTGCAGCACCGAGGCAAAGGTGACCCCGCCCAGCGCCAGATACAGCGTAAAGAGAAAGTTCGTCGTCAGAACCGACCAGCTGCCGAAGTTTTCCATCTGCCCTGCGCCCCTTATCCGTTTTGTAATTGCGTATGCGTGTTCATGCCCCGGGCCTACATCGCCTGGTTGGCATCATTGACCAGACCGTTGCGTACATAGTTGACGACGTCCCAGCGCTCCTGGACCGACAGGTCATTGGAGCCGCGGCTCTGGGCGTTCGCCTTCGGTACGCCGTAGGCCGGCATCACATAACTGCCGAAGGTGATCGTGCCCCAGATCCAGCCCGGCGTCAGCGTCTCCTGCACATAGCTGTCGACCAGACTGATGGCGCCGATCTTCGGCGACACCGGTGAATCGGCCTTGCCGGTCAGGCCGTGACAGGCCGAACAATAGATCTTGAACAGCGTCCGGCCATTGTCGATCGATTCCGCCGTCGCCGGCGTCGGATTGACCAGGCCCTTGGCCTCGTCACGGTTCGCCACCGTGGTCGGGATGCCCTGTACCGGGATCGAACGCTTCAGCATCGGGTAGGGCTGGCCTTCCTGGGGCTTGATGCTCGGTTGGTTCATCATGTCCTGCGACCACGGCCACGCCATAACCAGTGACGGCGCTGCCAGCAATGCCGCTATGACCAGCTTCCTCATTTGACCACCTCTTCCCGTATCTCGATCACCTGGTGCTGGCGGAACAACGCCTTCACCGGCTCGATGTATTTTTCTTCCAGCTCCATCTCGATGCCGACCTGATCCAGGCTGACCTTTTCGCTGTACAGCGGCTTGCGCTTGCGCAGCAGCCGCGCGCCCAGCAGGAAGCCGGTCAGCGTGAACAGCACCCCGAACAGGATCAGCATCTCGTAGCTCAACACGATATTGGATGGCAACGGGATCACCGGCTTGCCACCCTGCGGCTGCACGGCGAAGTTGGCCTGGGCGGTGGCCAGGAACAGAAAGCCGGCGCTCATGCCAAACAGTGAACCGACCAGCGTGAACTTCGGCACATGCGACGGGCGCGCACCGAGCACCTCGTCGATCTCCGGATGTTCGATCGGCGAGATCACCGTGACATCCTCGAGCTGCACACCCGGGATCTTGTGATGACGGATGTCCGAGATCGCGGCGAAGGCCTCGTCAAAATTGCTGAACAAGCCGAGCAGGTGATACTTCTTCATGATTAATGTCCCTCTGACGGCTGCGGGTCACTGGAGCGTCGGTGCATCACCGCAGCGATGTCCTTGTTCGCGAGATGCCTTCTGTGGAAGATCATCTCCTTGACCTCGTACATCGAGACCGACGGGAAGATCTTGACGAACACCAGGAACAGCAGCCCGAACCAGCCGAAGCTGCCGATGACGATGAACCACTGCACCCAGCTCGCCCACATCACGGTGTGGGTGAACGGCTCATAGGACATCGCCAGCGTCGGTGACACGATCATCCAGCGCTCCAGCCACATGCCGACGTTGAGCAGGATCGACACCGCGAACATGGTCGGGATGTGACGGCGCAGCTTCTCAAAGGCCAGCGTGAACGGCAGCACCGAACCGAGGATATTCATCGCCCAGAAATACGGTGAATATGGCCCGGTGAACTTGTCGATCAGCAGCTCCTTGGCGACCGTATCATGGCCATACCACACCGAGCTGTACTCGATCAGGTTCAGGTAGGTCCAGACCATCGCGATGGCAAAGGTCAGTTTGCAGGTCTTTTCCAGGATTGGCAGTGTCATGTACTGCTCGAAGCGGAAGAAGTAGCGCAGCAGGATGAACAGCGTGATGATGCCGGCGCAACCGGAATACAACGCCCCGGCGACGAAATACGGCGGGAAGGTCGTCACATGCCAGCCCGGCATGATCGACATCGCAAAGTCGGACGATACGATCGAGTGCACCGACACCGCGAGCGGGATCAGGAAACACGCCATGATCAGATAGGTCTTGCGGAAGTTGCGCCACTGCCGGTCATCGCCGCGCCACCCCAGCGACAATACGGTGTACAGCTTCTTCTTCCAGCCCCGGGTGTTGTCGCGGCAGATCGCCAGGTCCGGGATCATGCCGATGAACAGGAACAACGCCGACGAGGTCAGGTAGGTGCTGATGGCGAACGCATCCCACACCAGCGGGGAGCGGAAGTTCGGCCAGATGCCGCGGTCGCTGTAATACGGCAGCACCCAGTACATGTTCCACACCCGGCCCAGATGGATGATCGGGAACAGCCCGGCGGTCATCAGCGTAAAGGTCGTCATCGCCTCGGCGAAGCGGTAGATCGGCTTGCGCCAGTCGGCATGGATGATGTGCAGGATCGCCGACAGCAAGGTTCCGGAATGGCTCATGCCGATCCAGAAGATGAAGGTTGCGATATACAGCCCCCACATATGCGGCCAGTTCAGGTTGGTCGGCCCGAGACCGACATTGTACTGATAGATCTCGGCGATCACCGCCAGGCTCAGCAGGGCCAGACAGATCCCGACCGAGATCCAGTAGGCCTTGCGCGGATTCTCCATCGAACGGAGCACATCCTTGTTGATCTGCGCCCACCTTATATCTTCGTTGATATCTTTATGCTGCATGGTTTACACCCGCTTCCTGTCTGTTGTTCTGGTTGTCAGACTTCACGCACCCGTTCCAGGTACATGACCTTGGGATCGGTATTCAACCCTTCCAGCACGCGGTAACCGCGCTTGTCCGGATTCTGCTTGTGCTGCTCGGTCCTGCCGAGCTCGACCTGCTGGTCGCGCCACAGCGTGCTGAGTGTGCTCTCGGCCTTGCCGGCGGTATGCAGGCTCAACAGGTCACCGAACACGATCGCCTGGGTCGGGCAGGTCTGGGCGCAGGCGGTGGTGAACTCGCCGTCCTGCAACTCGCGATGCTCATGCTTGGCAACATCCTTGGCGGCGCGGATGCGCTGCACACAGAAGGTGCACTTCTCCATCACACCCTTGTCACGCACCGTCAGGTCCGGATTGAGCTGCATATTCAGCGGCGCCGGCCAGCTGTCTTCATAATAGGAATAGAAGTTGAAGTAACGCAGGCGGTACGGGCAGTTGTTCGAGCAGTAGCGCGAACCGATGCAGCGGTTATACACCTGGGCATTCAGACCGTCCGGCGTATGGTAGGTCGCTGCGACCGGGCACACCGGTTCACAGGTCGCTGCCATACATTGCTGGCACATCATCGGCAGGAAGCTGGCGCCATGGCTCTGGTAATCGCTGACGGCCTGCTCGCCGAGATCCGGCTCATCCCAGTAGCGCTCGACGCGCAGCCAGTGCATCTCCTGGTGCTTGGCGAACTTGTCCTTGCCGACCACCGCCAGGTTGTTCTCGGCATAACAGGCCACCGAACAGGCATTGCAGCCGATGCACTTGTTCAGATCGATCGCCAGTCCCCACAGGTGCTCATAGTCGTGGAAGCCGCCTTCCTCGTTGCCCTTGCGGTACTTGGACCAGTCTTGAAGAATGTTTTGCAGTGACATCAGGCGTCTCCCTCACTACGTGCAAAGACCTCGGCCTTGACCGTGGCCACCATCTTGCGGCCCAGCTGGGACTCGCTGCCACCCATCAGCACCAGCTTGTCGCCCGGCTTGCCGGCCGTGCGGCTGAGCTGGACACGGGTGGCATGCAGCGCCAGCTCACCGGTGGTCTGGTCTTTGGTATCATTCAAAATGCTCAATGGATTGACGCCACGGCCCTTGGCATAACGGCCGTATTCATCATGGCCCTGGCCCAGCGGTACACCGATGGCATCAGGATGGATGCCCTTATAGACATAGACCTTGGCCTCGATGGCGCCAGCCTTCGAGGCGATCTTCACGGTATCACCGCGCGCGACCCCGAGCTTGGCGGCCGTGGTCGGATGCAACTCGACCCACGAATCCCACACCACCTTGGTGATCTGGTCCGGTGCCTCCTGCAGCCACGGGATGTTGGCATGGCGGCCGTCCCACAGACCGAGGCGCGCCGACGGCACCAGGTGATACGGGTAACCGTCATCGCCAGCGGCCATCTCCGGCTGCGGCAATGACACCGCACGCGGGCGCAGCGCGCCGCTGCCGGCGTTCAGCGCCACGACCCCGTGCTGCAACGCATTGTTCCACGCATTGCCACCGGCCTTGTTGAGCGCCGCCGGCATTGCCGCAACGGCGTTGCGCAGATAGGCGTAATAGTCTTCATACAGTGCGAACTCCCGGACCTGGCGCTGCTTCAGCAGGCCGAGCATCACATCACCGAAACCACGGGTCTCGGGATAGAGCTTTTCCATCAATGGCTGCTGGATGCTGACCTGCAGCTCACCGTTCTGGTAAGCACCGACATGGCTGCCCCAGTCCTCAAGCGCCGAGGCCAGCGGCAGCACCAGATCGGCCTGCGCAGTGGTCTCGTCCATGAAGGATGACAACGCGACCTTGAAGCCAACCTTGTCGAGCTTGCCCTTCAGGCCCAGGCTTTGCGGCGCCAGATACAGCGGGTTGCTGCCATAGAAGAATGCGACGTCGATGTTGCCGGCCGCGGCCGCCTCGGCAAAGGCCACCAGATTGGCGGTGTTGCCGACGCGCGGTGCCAGCTGCGCCGGGGCGTGGACATTGGCCTGGAGCGTCTTGCCGACATTGCCAAGCAGGATGTTCAGCAGCATGATGCTGGCCACGCTCTGGTAGCCATAGCTGTGGCCCTCAGCCGTGCTGCCTGCCAGCACCAGACTGTTGCCGCGCTTCTTCAGCAGTTCGGCGACCTTCATCAACTGATCAACGGAGACACCGGTGATGTCCTTGACATGATCCGGGGTGTACAGACGGATGGCCTTCTGCGCATCGGCCGGCAGGCCGGCGATGCTGGTCTGGTAACGATCGACCAGCACATTGGCCACGCCGAGCGCAAACACGCCTTCGGTGCCGGGACGGATCGCCAGCCACAGGTCGGCATTGGCGCCGGTCAGCGTCATCGCCGGCTCGATCTGGATCAACATGCCGCGTTTGGGTCCCTGACGGAACCTGGCGTACTGGCGCGAGAAGTGTACCGGTGAATTCCAGGTACCGAGGAAGTCGGCACCGAACGACACGATCAGATCGGCCTCATCGATACGCAGCCGCGGATTGGCATCGCCGAGCATGTCCTGGCACACCCGGTTCCATACCGGGCTGCCCACCACCTCGACCGGATAATGCCGGGCCTGGGTCGCCTTGACGTAGGCATCGAGCAACACCGCCTGGTGACCACTGATGGTGCCGGTGACCCAGGCACTGCGGCCGCCGGCCTTCTGCTGCAACTGCGCCAGCGCCTCGTCCCACGATACCTTCTTCAGCGCGCCGCCGCTGCGCAGCAGCGGCTGCTGAATACGATCAGGATTGTAATGGGTCTGCAACGCCGACTGGCCCATCTGGCACAACGCGCCGCTGTTGACCGCCGACTCGGGGTTGCCTTCGAGCTTCAGCACCCGCCCTTCACGGACGCGGCCGTGCACACCGCACCCGGCGGCACACTGCTGACAGGTCGAGGCATACCAGACCCCGATGCCGGGGATCACATATTCCTCGGGCACCAGATAGGAGACCACCTCTTCCTTGCCTTCCTCGAGCGTCACCGTCGTCGGCATGTCGCAGCCGGCCAGCGTCGCGCCGGCACCGCCCCAACCCATGATTTTCAGGAAATCTCTGCGCTTGATCTTGTCCAGAGCCATCTTGGTCATCCCGTGTTTTCTGTTGCCTAGCCGTTTGACGAATCGTTACTTGTGACACTTCCAGCAGTCAAAAGGACCTTTGTTCTGCTCATGACAGCGTCGGCAGAAGCCCATCGTCAGCGGCCGTGATTTCTGCGCCACCGTCATATCCTTGATCTCGCCGTGACAGAAGGCGCAGACCTCGGACGCATTCTCGACCTTCATGTCCTTGTTGTCGAAGATGAAGCGCTGCAGGTGCTTTTCGTGGGTGAAATGCACGTAATCGGGCAGGTCATGGACCTTCTTCCACTTCGGCGACTCGCCCTTTTCCCAGTATTCGGTCAGCTTCTTGATGCGCGGCTTGTCGGTCGCGATCACGGTGTGGCAGCCCATGCACTTGCTGGTCGGCGGGATGCCGGCGACCTTGCTGCGGCGGGCATAGGTATGACAGTACATGCAGTTGATCTTGTTGACCTTGGCATGGATGTCATGCGGGAACTCGATCGGCTGCTCGACCTGGTCGCCGCTGTAGGTCTCGGTCGGCGCGACGGCATTGGGCACCTCGGCCAGCAGCGGCGCCGCGGCGAACAATGCCACAACGAAGCCCAGGGGCAGCAGCAGGCTACGACCCGGCGAGCGCAGCGACTGACACGACAGCAGTCGTCTCCCAAAGAAAAGCTGCATGGCTGACATCTTCCCTCTCTTATCTCTTTTTATCGTGCACAAAACATCAAAGGATGCTGTGCGATCCTGAAAAAATAGCGAAGCCCGCAGGCCTTGCATACAGATTAGTTCATAAACGACATATCCGGCGTATCCCTATGCTGCCGGTCCGGCCCCCCCTGGCGCGCCGGAATCAGGTGTCATCACACCTGTGGTCGACTCGTTTCCCGCCGACTTCTTGTAACTTGCCCCGATCGTAGACAAACATTCCCCGCCCTGTCAACGCAAGCAACCGAGCATGAGAGTCAGGTGTTTCCGATTAAAAAACATTTCGCTGTTGATTGCAAGCCTGTCCTGACGATCATTCACAGCGGATTTTCGATATCGATGAAGCGGTGCTCGATGGCGAACTGTCCGGCAAGATGCGTCCCCAGCGCCATGACGCCATAGCGTTCGGTGGCATGGTGACCGGCAGCAAAATAATTAATCCCGCCCTCGCGGGCGCTGTGCCAGGTCTGTTCCGAGACCTCGCCACTGATATAGGCATCGACCCCAAGCCGGGCCGCATCGTCGATCAGCTGCTGGGCCGCGCCACTGCACCAGGCGAGGGTCGAGACCTGCGGCCGGGACGGCGCCGCCAGCAGCTGTGGTGTCCGGCCGAGACGTTGCGCGATCCAGTCCGCGCACTGTTGTGGTGCCAGGGGCTGCGGCAAGCGGCCATGCCACAGCGCGACCCCGGCCCCGGTGACCGCCACCTGACCGTCGATGATCAGTCCGAGCTGGCGGGCCAGCTGACGGTTATTGCCCAGCTCGTGGTGATCATCGAGCGGCAGGTGGTAGGCCAGCAGACTGATGTCGTGCTGCAACAGCGTCTGCAAGCGCCGGCGCTTGATGCCGGTGATGCACGGCGACTCGCCCTTCCAGAAATAGCCGTGATGCACCAGCACCGCATCGGCCTGCGCCGCGACCGCCGCCTCCAGCAGTTCGAGGCTGGCGGTGACGCCGGTCACCAGCCGCCGCACCTCGGCCCGCCCCTCGACCTGCAGGCCGTTCGGCGCATAGTCGCTATAGGCGCCCGGCTTGAGCAGCGTATCGAGCTCATTGACCAGCGTGACAAGGGCCACCATGTTCTCTATCCTTCTGGGTCTTGATGCCGCGACGCCGCGGCTCGTCTAGGGTAACGGATCGATGCAGATACGCAAACTTCTCCCGTACATCGGCCAGGGCCTGCTGGTCGGGCTGGCCGGCGGCGCCATCGCTGTACTGCTGCTGTGGGGCCGCTCCGGGCCGCAGCAGGCCAAGGTCGAATTCGTCGAGGCGCCGCACGCGCCCATGGCCCAGGCCCAGGGCGCCGCCCCGGCCTCGTATGCCCCGGCCGTCAAGCGCGCCGCGCCGTCGGTGGTCAACATCCACACCAGCAAGACGGTGACCCGGGCCAACCACCCGTTGCTCGACGACCCGGCGTTCCGCCGCTTCTTCGGTGACGCGCTGCCGCCGCAGCAATCGCAGCAGACCAGCCTCGGTTCCGGTGTCATCGTCAGCGCCAGCGGCTATATCATCACCAACAACCACGTCATCGACGGCGCCGACGAGATCGATGTCGGGCTGCAGGACGGCCGCCACGCCAGTGCCAGGCTGGTCGGCACCGACCCCGAGACCGACATCGCGATATTAAAGACCGATCTCGGCACGCTGACACCGATGGTGCTCGGTCATTCCGACCTGCTGCAGGTCGGTGACGTCGTGCTGGCGATCGGCGATCCGTTCGGCGTCGGCCAGACCGTGACCCAGGGCATCATCAGCGCCACCGGCCGCAGCGAACTCGGCTTGTCAACCTTCGAGAACTTCATTCAGACCGATGCTGCGATCAACCCCGGCAACTCCGGCGGCGCGCTGGTCAATGCCGGCGGCGAACTGATCGGCATCAACACCGCGATCTTCTCGCGCTCCGGCGGCTCGGAAGGGATCGGCTTCGCGATCCCGGTCAATCTGGCCAAGGACGTGATGACGCAGCTGATCAAGAGCGGCCAGGTCACGCGCAGCTGGCTCGGCATCGAGATCCAGGAACTGACACCGCCGCTGGCTGAATCCTTCGGCGTGCCGCCCGGCAAGGGCGTCGTCGTCGCCCGCATCCTGCGCGACGGCCCGGCCGACAAGGCCGGCCTCGAGACCGGCGACATCATCACCGAGGTCGCCGGCGCTGCAGTGACCACGCTACGCGACACACTGCAGAAGATCGCGTCGCAAGCACCGGGCAAAAAGATCGAGCTGAAGGTGCTGCGCAGCGGCAAGAGCAAGACACTGACCGCCACCGTCACGCAACGGCCAAAGCCGGAACCGCAGCAACAGGATAGTAGCCGGCCGTAGCATAGACGGTAGGTTGGGCTGAATGTAATGAAGCCCAACATTGCGAGGCATTAACCCCTGCCCCGCCTAACCAAATCGGCTTGCCAATATTTTAACGGCTGTGGCATAGTCCAGCCATCAATATGCAGGGAAGCGTCTATGACACATCCTCAATTGCTGCAACACCGTGATAACGGCAGCAGATGCCGCATGACTCGCGCGGACCTGTTATAACGTTGAGCGCATAAGATGAGTTCGAAATCAAATATGAGTGTGCATATCCAACGCCTCAGTCTCAAGGCCATTCTATTACTCCCTTTGGCGGCATCACTGGCGGTATTTGCCGCCGTTCACTTGTACACCTTCACACATCTGGAAGCAGAATATTCGGCAGAATATGTAGACAACGCCTTCCTGTCCGCACAGCGTGTCTTCAGGTCTGCGGTACGCGCTAACACCGATAAACTCTCTGCCACACTGACGGTTATTTCCCAGGACGAAGCGCTTAAACGCGCCATGCTTGCCGGTGATCGGCAAGCGTTATTGCGTCGTGCAAAGCCTGTATTGGAAAGTTTGCGCAGGGAATACGGCGTTACCCACTTTTATTTCATACGTCCTGATCGTGGTGTTTTCCTGCGGGTGCACCAACCGGACAGCCATGGCGATGTGATTGACCGGTTCACGGCAAAACAGGCGCAAACAACCGGGAAGCTGGCCGCGGGTTTGGAGCTCGGGCCGGCAGGAACCTTCACTCTGCGAACGGTTGTTCCCTGGCGGGATGGAGATCGTTTGATCGGATATCTTGAATTGGGTGAAGAGATTAGCAACATCCTGGATTCGATACGCGAGGTGCTTGGACTCGAGCTCTTTGTAACCGTCAAAAAACGCTATTTGTCGCAGCAAGATTGGGCGCAGGGGATGGCAATGCTGAGTCGCCAGGGGGAATGGGATTCCTTGCCCGATAGTGTCGTCATTTTTCAGACGAGGCCAAGCACCTCATCTACGATCCATGAAGCTCTCGCTCAGGAAGACCTCCCAGCCCATACACATGCCGAACTATCGGATCAAAAAAACAAACTCCATACAGGTCACATCACGCTCAGCGATGCAGGAGGGCGCGAGGTCGGCAATATGCTGCTTTTGCGTGATGTGACTGCCCGCAACGCGGATAGCAGGCATGACATTATGCTGGCGGGTGGCGTTTCGTTCGGATTGGGCGGGGCGCTTCTTTGGTTTTTTTATCTGGTGATCGGTCGGGTAGAGAAACGGCTCGCATCATCTCAGGCAGTGATCAAGCGGAGCGAGGCCCGTTTTCGCGGCCTGGTCGAGAGTTCGAGTGATTGGATTTGGGAGGTCGATGCGAATGCGCGTTATGTCTATGCGAGCCCCAAGGTGAAGGATTTACTGGGGTATGAGCCGGATGAAGTGCTCGGCAAAACCCCCTTCGACTTCATGCCGCCGGAAGAGGCTGGGCGTATTTCGCATGACTTTGCAAGCATTGCGGCAGAGCGCAGGCCATTTCAGGCGTTGGAAAACCGGAGCCTGCACAGGGACGGGCGCATCGTGGTACTGGAAACCAGCGGCATGCCTATCTTGAATCAAGATGGGGATTTGCTTGGTTATCGCGGCGTGGATCGTGACATCACTGCGCGCAAATGTGCCGAAAAAATAATTCAGGAATCGGCGCAACGGCTTTCCCTGTACTTTCAGCAGACGCCGCTTGCCGTGATCGAATGGGACATGGAGTTTATGGTTGTGAACTGGAACCCGGCTGCGGAAAAAATTTTCGGTTACACCAAAGCGGAAGCCGTTGGGCGTCATGCGATGGAATTGATTCTTCCGGAAAGCGCAAAATCCCACGTCGCGCAAATGTGGAAAAACCTGTTGACTGGGCGGAGCGGCTTCCGCAGTACCAATGAAAACATCACCAAGGATGGCAAGACAATCTATTGCGAGTGGTATAACACCCCGCTGATAGATGTCGGCAGCCGGGTAATCGGTGTCGCGTCATTGGCCCAGGATGTCACGGAGCAGATGCGCGCGGCGGAGCGCGTCAGTTATCTGGCGTACTATGACGATCTGACCGGGCTGCCGAACCGGATGCTGTTCAAAGACCGCCTATCTCAAGCCTTTACCGAGGCGGATCGTAAGCAACGCCTGGCGGGCATCATGCTCATGGATCTCGACCATTTCAAGGACGTGAATGACACGCTGGGCCATGAAGCGGGCAATGCGTTGTTGCAGGCGGTAGCCAAACGGCTGCAGGATTGTTTCCGGCCGAGCGATACCGTTGCCCGTTTCGGCGGGGATGAATTCGCCGTGGTTCTCGCGGACGTGGGGCACGCTGATGATGTTGTTCAAGTGGCGCAACACGCGGCCGATGGCTTCAAAGAGCCATTTGATATCCTCGGACATCAGATATTTGTGACGTTCAGCATGGGCATAACTTTATATCCGTTCGATGACGGCGACGTTGAAAACCTGCTGAGAAATGCTGATTCTGCAATGTATGCGGCAAAGGCTGCGGGCCGGAACTGCTACCGGTTTTACGCCGCAACCATGACCGCGCGCGCCACGGCGCGTCTTGCGTTGCAGACAGGGCTGCGGCGCGCGTTGGATCAAGAGGAGTTTATTCTTCACTACCAGCCGCAACTTGATATCGGGAGTAACCGCATCATCGGTGTCGAAGCGCTGGTGCGATGGCAGCATCCGGACAAGGGCATGATATCGCCGGCGCAGTTCATCCCTGTCGCCGAGGACGCCGGCCTGATCGTTCCGTTGGGAGAATGGGTTCTGCGTACCGCCTGTCTGCAAGCAAAGGCGTGGCAGGAACAGGGGGTGCTCGATGTGGGTATGGCAGTGAATCTTTCAGCTCGCCAGTTCAGGGAGCCGCTATTTTCGCGGCGTGCTCTGGAAATCGTGAACGAGACCGGGCTGGATCCGCATAGTCTCGAACTGGAGATTACCGAGAGCATCCTGGTGGAGGGCATGAAATCAGTCAGCGCTGTTTTACAGGAGTTCAAGCGGGCAGGCATCATGATCTCTCTCGACGACTTCGGCACAGGGTACTCATCGTTGAGCTATCTCAAACGTTTTCCCATTGACAAGCTCAAGATCGACCAGTCGTTCGTACGCGATGTGTTGACGGATAGCAATGATGCCGTGCTTGTCAGGGCGATCATCGCGCTGGCTCGCGCCCTTAGGATAAGGGTGATTGCGGAGGGCGTTGAGACGCAGGACCATCTTGATTTTCTGTGCGCCGAGGGGTGCGATGAGATACAGGGATACCATATTGCCCGGCCGATGCCTGCAGAACAGGCGGTGGATTTAATTTTGCGGTATAACACGGCTTAGTTTCTTATCGGTTAAGGCGTCGCAATTTGTACGATAAACTTTTGTCCTGGCGCCGGTGACAAGAATTTTCGCGCGCGAATCTTTGTTGATAGCAACTCATCCGGTCTAGGTGACGGTGAAGGCATTCATTGGCCGGAGATCGATGAAGACCTGAGTGTGATGGGCCTGCTGCGCGGCAACCATTAGGGAACCGCCCATCTCCGGCGCCCTACAGCAGCGACTGGTCATGCCGAAAGCGAATCGAGGTGGCTGGAAGACGTGTAATCGTGGGCATACATACCGTGGCGCTGACCCTTGCCCGGTTTGCTGGCCCGGCGGCACAAAAAAAGCGGCGCGCAAATAGCCGGTGATTTTACGCGCGTGCATCTCCCCACTTCTCTCCCGCACGCGGGAGAGGGGGTTGGACTCATTCCTCCTCGTACTGGAGCAACCATTTGGCCACCGAACCTGTGCTCGAATCTGTCATCACCTGTCCGCTGTGCGGTCACGCCCAGCAGGAAACCATGCCTGCGGATGCCTGCTTGTGGTTTTACGAATGTACGCAGTGTCATGCGCTGCTGCACCCCAAGCCCGGAGACTGCTGCGTATTCTGTTCATATGGCTCGGTGTCCTGCCCGCCGATTCAGGCCCGAAGTCATTAATACAGCCGGGGAAATGGGACGGTTATTGCTGAGATGCTCGCTGCCAGCTCAACCAGCGCTCCACGCCAATTCTGGTATTTTACCGATCGAGCCGAGCCGGGCCAGCGGGCTGGCACGCAACCAGTCCTGCAGCTTGCTGGTCAGCCTGGAGTCGCCCGACACCTTGATATCACCCTTTTTCACTGCATCACGAAAGCTCTGCTGGCGGACCCAGACTGCCGACATCGTCTTCAGCGAGCACGTGATGACGATATCAACATCGTATCCGGGATCATTCAAACACAGATCGATCTCACCGTTTTCAGTGACCAGCCACCAGTCACGCTCCCCTTTGGGCGCATCCGGATATTCGAATTGCACGACGATGCGTTGCCTGGGGAACACCGCAGGGTCCACGGTGCGCCGCATGTCCCACATCAATAAACCGGCATCCAGATCGCCCTTGTTTAAGTTTGACGGCGCCCAGCGATGGCCCCACGCCCCCAGCAGCTCGATGAGCGGACGCAACTCGCGCCCGGCAGGCGTCAGCGTATAGGTATAGTTCCCCTTGCTGCCGGTGATCTCGATCACCCCGGCCTCCGCCAGTTGCTTGAGACGGGTTGACAATAATGATGGCGACATCAGCGGCACACCCTTTTTCAACTGATTGAATCGCGTGCTGCCCGCGATCAATTCGCGCACGACGATCAAGGTCCAGCGCTCGCACAGCAGTTGGGTAGCCTGCGCCAACGGGCAGAATTGACCATACGAAATCATTGAATCCCTCCTGTTGAGTCCAGCTGCTGATCATTGCTGCGGCCACTACAGATTCTGTACTTCCCGGCCTCTATGCACAATGCTAGCTTATTAAGGCATCAACCACCATTTCATTATTGCAGTGAGTTTTTTATCAACATAGGAGATAAATCATGGGCCAATCACTTTTTGAACGCCTGGGCGGCGCTGAAGGCATCACCCGACTGGCGAACGACGTCGTGGACAATCATATGGCAAACAAGGCCATCGCCACGCGGTTTGCCAACAGCGATCTCGCCAAGATAAAAAATGCCGCTGCCACCTTTTTTATTACTGGCACCGGCGGTCCCGATGTCTACAAGGGCAAGGATATGTTGGCTGCGCATAAGGGGATGAATATCTCCGCCCACGAATTCATGGCCGTGCTCAATGATGCCCTGGCCGCCCTGCAGAAGAACAATATCGGCCAGCGGGAACAGGAAGAGGTGTTATTCGTACTCTATAGCATGCGGTCGCAGATTGTGCTCGTTTAGGGTATAGAGATAGAGAGGATGGAGGGATTAACAAGCGACCAGGCCGTCGGACTGAAAGATATTCTGGGGCTGATCATCTTGATCGATATGGAGTGCGGCGACAGGCGCCGCCGCGCCAGTTCTTCCAGCGGTTGCGCCATTTCTCCTTGATGTAACGAAGGCTGCGCGTGACATCCTGCTTGCACATGGCGCGGCAGCGGCCTCCTGGCCATGCCGGACTGCCTTGTTTATTGACCCGGAGCGTCGGGATTTTTCAGAGATATTCTATCTTCCGATGCGATGCGCCACTCCGCGCGTCTTGCAACAATCAGCTGGTCATTGCAGCCGGGGATTATGTCAGCGTTCCTTAAAAGGAATTCCACCCCAACCTGAATCTTCTTTTACTGAATCAACAAATTACCCATATAGCCACGCACCATGAACTGATTGTTGCCAATGTATTGGAGATCGGCGGTGTCATATTGGGCACCGATGATTGCCCCTGCAGGCCCTATTGTTGTAGCGCCATCACTGAATGGAAGCGAAGTATAAATATGTCCATTCTCTTCTATGGCGGCCAAATGTGTGCCGTCTGAGGAAGTTGCTACTGAGCGCCATAACCGATTCGATGAGCGTACTGTCCAGTTGTTCCCTGAATCATTCGAGGTATACATATAACCGCCAAAACCCTGCTCAGCTGCGACGAGTTTTGTACCGTCTGACGATGATGCCACTGACATCCAAAGGCCACTGCGTCCATGCGGTGCCCAGCTCACGCCATAATCTGAGGAGGTATATATGCTCCCTCCGGAAGTAGTTGCTACGAGTTTTGAGCCGTCAGAAGATGATGCCACTGATGACCAGTTTCTATCTGATTCTCGCGTCACCCAAGAAGCTCCGGAATCTGCAGACGTACACAGCATGCTAATAGGTTGAATATCTTGCGTCTTACATGTCGCCAAAAGACGGGATCCATCGGATGAGGACGCGACCGAGTAAAATGATAACCCAGAAACATTATGAGCTATCCAATTAAGGCCAGCATCCACGGATGTATATATTGGGTTATTTTGCTCACCCACCGTCGCAACTAATTTTGTTCCATCTGCGGATGCCGCAAGCGCCCCTATCGATGAAGGGGACCCCAGAATATGCGTCCAAGTCGCTCCAGCATCCGAGGAGATGAATATGCCTTCAGGTCCATTTGTAGCAGCAGTCAGCATCGATCCATCAGACGATGAGGTAACAGCCGTCCAGTAGCCTCCGGATGGAATGGGCTGCCTCTCAGTCCATGTCACGCCGGAATCATCCGATGTGTAGATATGCCCTCCCCTGACTGCAGCAACTACCTTAACCCCATCAGAAGACATCGCTATAACATTCCATGCCCTCAGAGACTCTCGTGACTTCCATAATTGTTCGTAATCAATACTAACGTTCTTGGTTATGATTGACTGGCCGTCATTTTGCGCCACCTTCCATCCACCTGCGCCAGCACCGGATATCTGGACAAGATCACCAAAAAGCGGCGACCGAGGCAGCGTTATCGTCACTTGAGAACCACTGTTGGCTATATAGCCCTTGTTTGATTCCGCCTGAACTGATGCGCCTGTGACATCGACCCACGTTATACCTGGCCCCGCAGGACCCGCCGGACCAGTCGCGCCTGTAGCTCCGGCCGGACCTGTGGCGCCCGTCTCTCCGGCAGCCCCCGCAGCACCCGGCGCACCATTACAAACGTAATAACTGGCCATCACTTCTTCAGGATCATCAAGCGCGCCATTAGCATTCGAATCCAGGCCACTACTGACCTTATTGCCGCCATACTTACAATAGAAGGAATCAACCGGTTCCGGCACTATGCTGACCAAGCTATTGTGGCCATCCCTGCCGTTTGCACCGTTTATTCCATTCGTGCCGTCAGTGCCATTAGTGCCATTGGCCGCTTTCGATCCGTTACATATGTAGGCCGTTGAGACTATTTCACTCGCATCCAGGACATTGTTGCTGTTTTCGTCCAAACCAACATTGATCTTCTTGCCGCCGTCTGCGCAATTGGCGCCACTTGGCTCATCCGTCGCAGACACCAATGATGTCAACCCTGCTGACCCATTCGTGCCATGGCAAACATATTGTGTGGTTGAGATTTCCGAAGCATCCAGGATCTTGTTGCTATTCGAATCTATCCCTGAATTGACGGTAATGCCGCCGCTTGGACATTTGCCCGGCGGGACACTGTTGACCACCCCGCTGACCACGCTATTCGCACCACTCAAAACACCGGTCACTCCACCGCCACAACCACTTAGCATCAGGGCGAGCCAGAGAAAAGTAAAAAATAATGAATTTGCTTTAGGGATGCTCTGATTAATTCGCATTGTCGTCATGCCCGCGGAAGCGGGCATCCATAACTACCTGTAATACCTGGATTCCCGCTTTCGCGGGAATGACGGCCGTGGTAATTTTTGAATTAATCAGAGCCTCCTTAGCATTCATGGGAAGAATCCGGTTACAAGGAATTTACCAAATTCATAAGTTAAGAGTCATTGCCATAGCAGCCCTGACACTATAAAAAGGCGCATATATAGAGGTCATAATCTAACCAGCTCGGCGCCGATAGTCAATCAAGTCCAAGTCAACGAGCCAAACAACCCGGGACACGACTTCTCTATTGCCCTGAGCGAGTCCAGCAAGGTTGGCAGCTTGGGCTGAGGCACGAAGCCCAACATTGCCGGGCGGTCTGACATGTTGGGCTTCGCGAAAACCGCTCTGCCCAATCTACTGGACTGCCCTCTCCCCTATCCTCTCCCGTTTACGATAGGGGGATGGAGAATGAAACCGCCTTGTACCTGCGACCCCTCATCAGTCGGCAGATGCTTCTTCTGCTGTCTCGTCAGGCTGACGCCGCGCCACAAAACGCGAGCACAGCAGGCCAACCTCGAACAGCAGCCACATCGGCACCGCCAGCAGCGTCTGCGAGAACACGTCCGGCGGCGTCAGGATCATGCCGATGATGAAGGCGCCGACGATGACATAGGAGCGTTTGGCCGCCAGCTGATCGGCGCTGACGAAACCGGCCCAGACGACGATGACGGTGATCACCGGCACCTCGAAGGCGAGGCCAAACGAGAAGAACAGCTTCAGCACGAAGTCCAGATACTGGGTGATGTCGGTCATCACCGTCACGCCTGCGGGCGCGGTGCTGATGAAGAACTTGAACATCAGCGGGAACACGACGAAATACGCGAACACCATGCCGAGGTAGAACAGCAGCGTGCTCGACACCAGCAGCGGCAGCACGATGCGGCGCTCGCGGCGGTACAGCCCCGGTGCGACGAAACCCCAGATCTGGTGCAGCAGCAGCGGGATCGACAGGAACAGCGCGCAGAACATCGTGAACTTGAACGGGGCAAAAAACGTCGAGGCGACCTCGGTCGCAATCATCGTGCTGCCCTGCGGCAGATAGCGGATCAGCGGCTTGGCCAGTTCGGCATACAACTCGTTGGTGAACGGCACCAGTGCCAGAAAGATCAGCGTCATGCCACCGAGGATCACCATCAGCCGGCGCCGCAGTTCGATCAGATGGGCAACAAACGGCTGGCCGCGATCCGGCGGATATGACTGCGGGCCGCGGCTCACGATGACTGTTTCACCCGCGCGCCCGACCGTTCAGCAGCGTCGGCATCCGACGCGTCGACTGCGGCCGCTGTCGTATCACTGTCGGTGGGTGGTATCGGGGCGGCCGGGGCCTGCGGCAGGCTGCGCCGTGCCACCGGCACCGTCGGTTGATTGGGATCGAGATTGCGATGGGCCTCGGCGATCTCGAGCTCCTGGTCGACCTTGCGCTTCAGCTCGTCGATGCGCTGAACCTCGCGGTCGAAATCGGCCTTGGTATCGGACAGGAAACGGCGCACCTTGCCGAGCCAGCGGCCGACGGTCGCCACCAGCTGTGGAAACTCGTCAGGTCCGACCACCAGCAACGCGACGATGCAGACCACCACGATCTCGCCGAACCCGATGTCAAACATGGCGCGCTATCCCGGCGTTGTCAACGCGGCAGCGCCGCTCACACCCGTTCCTTGTCCTTCTGCTTGGTGACCTCGCCTTCGATGACGCGGCCCGTGCTGTCATGGCTCAGTTCCTCGCGGCGCTGCGTGGTCTGCTGGGCCTGCTGCTCGTCATCCTTGCCACCCTTGCCCATCTCATCCTTGAAATTCTTGACCGCACTGCCAAGATCGGCGCCGATGCCGCGCAGCTTCTTGGTGCCAAACAGCAGCAGCACGATCAGCATGATGATCAATAATTGCGGAACACTAATTCCCATGGCGTCCTCCAGCTTTCCGTTTGAATGGCCGGTCCCGGGTCCCGTGCCGACTGAATGACCTATGGTAGCAGAGATCAGCCCTTTTGGCGCGACGCCTTTTCGTCGTGGCCGGACACGCCAATCCGGCGTTCCAGCTCCGCCAGCACCGCCTCGGGGCGCAACCCCTGCTCGGCCAGCATCACCAGGGTATGGAACCACAGGTCGGCGGTCTCGTAGATCAGTTTGTCCGCCACCCCGTCCTTGGCGGCCAGTACCGTCTCGACCGCCTCCTCGCCGACCTTTTTCAGGATGGTGTCGCGCCCCCTGGCATACAGGCTGGCGACATAGGAACTGTCGGGGGCGGCGCCCTTGCGCGACTCGATGACGTCCGCCAGCCGGCTCAAGGTGTCGCTCATCTGCCCTCCTTATAGATCGTCGCCGGGTCTTTGACCACCGGCTCCACGGCCTGCCACTGGCCGCGTTCCAGGCGCTGATAGAAACAGCTGTGGCGCCCGGTATGGCAGGCCACACCGCCCTGCTGCTCGACCTCGAGCAGCACAACGTCGTTGTCACAATCGAGCCGGATCTGCGCCACGCGCTGGCGATGGCCGGAGCGCTCACCCTTGCGCCACAGCGCCTGGCGCGACCGCGACCAGTAGACGGCGTAGCCGCTGTCCGCGGTCTCGGCCAGCGCCGCGCGGTTCATCCAGGCCAGCATCAGGATGGTGCCGCTGCCCTGTTCCTGGGCGATGACCGGCACCAGCCCGTCGCTGGTCCAGCGGATCTGGTCGAGCCAGCCGCTGCTCACGGTGTGGCCTCGGCCAGCCGCACATCGATGCCGCGCTGCGCCAGGTAGCGCTTGGCCTCGCCGACGCTATAGGTGCCGAAATGGAAGATGCTGGCCGCCAGCACCGCATCGGCATGGCCATCGAGGATGCCGGCGGCCAGGTGCTCCAGCGTGCCGACGCCACCGGAGGCGATGACCGGCACCGGCACCGCAGCGCTGACCGCGCGCAGCAGCGCGACATCGTAACCATCCTGGGTGCCGTCCCGGTCCATGCTGGTCAGCAGGATCTCACCGGCACCGTAATCGGCCATGCGCCGCACCCACTCGATGACATCAAGCCCGGTGGCGCGCCGCCCGCCATGGGTGAAGATCTCCCAGCGCGGCGGCTCGCCCGGGGCGCTGACCCGCTTGGCATCGACGGCGACGACGATGCACTGGCTGCCGAAACGCTGCGCGGCCTGACGGACGAATTCGGGATTGGCGACGGCGGCGGTGTTGATCGCAACCTTGTCGGCGCCGGCATTCAGCATGCGGCGGATATCGGCGACCTCGCGGATGCCGCCACCGACGGTCAACGGGATGAACACCTGGCTGGCGACCTGTTCGACGACATGGACCATCGTCGCCCGGTCTTCATGGCTGGCGGTGATGTCGAGAAACACCAGTTCATCGGCACCCTGCACGTCATAGATCTTCGCCACCTCGACCGGATCGCCGGCATCGCGGATATCGACGAAGCGCACCCCCTTGACGACGCGACCCTGATCGACGTCGAGACACGGGATGATGCGCTTGGCCAGTGTCATGCGCCACCCTGCTGATCGACCCAACGCTGGGCCGCGGCAAAATCGATGGCGCCCTCATAGATCGCGCGGCCGATGACCGCGCCGACGATGCCTTCTTCTTTCACTTTATACAAGGCCTCGATGTCGCCCTGGTTGGTGATGCCACCGGAGGCGATGACCGGGATGCTGACCGCGCGTGCCAGCGCCACGGTGGCCTCGATGTTGACACCCTTCATCATGCCGTCGCGGCTGATATCGGTATAGATGATCGCCTCGACGCCGTCCTGTTCGAAATGCCGCGCCAGATCGATGACATCATGATGTGACAGCTTCGACCAGCCATCGATCGCCACCTTGCCATCGCGGGCATCGAGGCCGACGATGATGTGGCCCGGGAACTCGGTGCAGACATCGGCGACAAAATGCGGTTGATTGACCGCCGAGGTACCGATGATCACATAGCTGACACCGGCGGCGAGATAACGTTCGATGGTCTCGTCATCACGGATGCCACCGCCGACCTGCACCGGCAGATCGGGAAACTCGGCGGTGATGCGCGCCACCACCTCGGCGTTGACCGGCCGGCCCTCGAGCGCGCCATTCAGGTCGACCAGATGCAGCCGGCGCGCGCCGGCCTCGACCCAGCGTGCCGCCATCGCCAGCGGATCATCGGAAAACACCGTGTCGTCATCCATCCGTCCCTGGCGCAAGCGGACGCACTTGCCGTCCTTGATATCAATCGCGGGTATCAGCAGCATCGGCCAGTCCTCGGAAACATTGCACACGCTCCTCTACTCAATGAACCCACATCAGCACTCTCTGACTAACTCAAAAATTTCAACAGCCGTCACTCCCGCGCCCGCGGGAATCCAGGAGGTAGCCTGGGTTGAACGGAGTGAAACCCGGGTTTCGCTGTCGCTCAACCCAGGCTACCCGCCGGCTACCTCCTTAAGTAAGTAGCATTCCTCTCTGACTAACTCAAAAATTTCAACAGCCGTCACTCCCGCGCCCGCGCGAATCCAGTGCTTGCAGATCTTTCTGGATGCCCGCTGGAGCCTGCCCTCGACTCCGATCGGGGGCGGGCATGACAACAACACGGATCAATCATGGCCTTCCTGGCACCTCCCATCCCAGCGCAGGAAGTTGCCCAGCAGCTGCAGGCCGCTGTGCTGGCTCTTCTCGGGATGAAACTGCATGGCAAACACATTGTCCCGGGCGATCACCGATGCAAAGCGGCCGCCGTAATCGGTGCAGCCGGCAATCAGCGCATCCTGTTGCGGCCGGACAAAATAACTGTGCACGAAATAGAAGCGGCTGCCATCGGCGATGCCCTGCCACAACGGATGGGGCCGGGTCTGCTGCACGCTATTCCACCCCATATGCGGGATCTTCAGTGCCGGGTCCGCAACCCGGCCGCGGAAATGCAGCACCTCGCCGCCCAACAGCCCCAACCCCGGTGTGCCGTCATTCTCCTCGCTACGCGCCAGCAGCGCCTGCATGCCGAGGCAGATGCCGAGAAACGGCTTGGCAGCAAAACACTCGCCGATGACCTCCACCAGCTGCAGCCGCTCCAGCTCGTTCATGCAGTCGCGCAAGGCGCCGACCCCGGGCAACACGACGTGCGAGGCGCGGCGCAGCTGCGCCGGATCGGCGGTGACGACGACCTCGACGCGATCGCCACCGGCCTGCTGCAGCGCCTTGGATACCGAACGGATGTTACCCATGCCGTAATCGATCACCGCCACCTGAACGTTCATGATGCCGTCATCACCTCATCGTCAGCAGCGGCGCGATCACAATGAGCCCTTGGTCGACGGCAGCTGCCCGGCCATGCGCGGGTCGTGTTCCAGCGCCATGCGCAAGGCCCGGCCCAGCGCCTTGAAGATCGTTTCGGCGATATGATGGGCGTTGCGGCCGCGCAGGCAATCGATGTGCAGCGTCAGCTGGGCATGATTGACCAGCCCGGAGAAGAACTCGCGCAGCAGATCGACATCGAACTCGCCGATGCGCGCGCGCGGAAAATCGACATGGTATTCGAGACCGGGGCGGCCGGAGAAATCGACGACGACGCGCGACAAGGCCTCATCGAGCGGCACGTAGGCATGACCATAGCGGCGGATGCCCTGCTTGTCGCCGACCGCCTGGCGCAGCGCCTGGCCGAGCGTGATGCCGATGTCCTCGACGGTGTGATGGGCATCGATGTGCAGGTCGCCACTGGCCTTGACCTCGAGATCGATCAGCCCGTGCCTGGCCACCTGATCGAGCATGTGATCAAGGAACGGCACACCGCTGGCCAGGGCGGCCTCGCCGCTGCCGTCGATGGCGACGCTGACCTCGATCTGTGTCTCGAGGGTGTTGCGTTTGACCCTGGCGCTGCGCTCGGTCATGCCGGTCGTCTCCTTGGTGATCCTGTAGGTCTATTGTGCTTGAGGCGCGGCCCGGCTTACAACACCGCGGCCCCATCCAGCGGCTGATCCAGTGGCTCATCGAGCGCCTGGCCCAGCGCGGCGATAAAGGTCAGGTTTTCGTCCGGCGTGCCAATCGTCACCCGCAGGCAGTCATGCAGCTGGGGATGCGAGCCATCGAGTGACTTGATCAGCACACCGCGCGCCTTCAGCGCGGCAAACAGCACCGGGGCGCGGCCACGCGGCGTGCGGAACAGGATGAAGTTGGCCTGGCTCGGGTAGACCTGCAGACCAGGCAAGGCGCGCAGCGCGGTCAGCAGCGCCTCGCGGTCACTGCAGATCCGGTCGGTCTGCTGCCTGAACACCGCGTAGTGCTGCAATGCAAACTCGGCGCTGAGCTGGGTCAGCACATTGATATTGTACGGCAGCCGGATCTTGTTGATCTGGTCCAGCCACGGCGGCGCCCCGGCGAGGATGCCAAGCCGCAGACCGGCCAGCCCCATCTTCGACAGCGTGCGCAGCACCAGCAGATTGCTGTGCTGCGGCAGATCGGACAGCAGCGACGCGCCGCCGGCAAAGGCATGATAGGCCTCGTCAACCACGACCAGCCCCGGCGCACGGCGCACGATCTGCAATACCGCATCACGGTCAAACAGGTTGCCGGTCGGGTTATTCGGATAAGAGAGGAACACCACCGCCGGCTGATGACGGTCGATGGCGGCCAGCATCGCATCGACATCCAGCTCGAACCCCTTCGGATTGAGCGCGACGCCGTGATACGCCAGGCCGACGAAGCCGGCGATCATGCGGTACATGCTGAAACTCGGCTCCGGCGCCAGTACGCTGCGCCCCGGGCCCAGCACACTCATCATGATCAGCTGGATCAGCTCATCCGAACCGTTGCCGAGCAGCAGCCGCTGCCCGTCCGGCACCGCAAAGACCTGGGTTAATGTATTGACCAGCGTCGCGGCCGCGGGGTCCGGATAGCGATTCAGTTCAGCGCTCGCCAGCCGGGCCTGCCACGGCGCAAGCAGTTGTAGCGGCAGCGGATAGGGGTTCTCCATCGCATCGAGCTTGATCAGCCCGCGGGCATCCGGCACATGATAGGCCGCAAGCTGACGGATCTCGGGACGGATCCACCGGGCTGCCAGGGTCTGCGGATCGGCGGGCGGTGACGTACTCATCGGTGACGCAACCGGAATTCGGCCGAACGCGCATGGGCGGTCAGGCCCTCGCCACGTGCCAGCACCGACGCGGCCTTGCCGAGCACGGTGCCGGCGGCCTCTTCGGAACACATGATGATGCTGCTGCGTTTCTGAAAATCATAGACGCCGAGCGGCGACGAGAAACGCGCGGTGCGCGAGGTCGGCAGCACATGATTGGGCCCGGCGCAGTAATCACCGAGCGCCTCGGCGGTGTAACGACCGAGGAAGATCGCGCCGGCATGGCGGATGCGGCGCGCCAGCGGCTGCGGCTCGGCCACCGACAGTTCGAGATGTTCCGGGGCGATGTAATTGGCGACCTCAACGGCCTGATCAAGGTCCGTCACCCGGATGAACAGGCCGCGCGTGCTCAGCGATGTGCTGATGATCGCGGCGCGTTCCATGGTCGGCAGCAGGCGGTCGATGCTGGCCTGCACCTGATCAAGATATGCGTCATCGGCGGCGATCAGCACCGCCTGCGCATCCTCGTCGTGCTCGGCCTGCGAGAACAGGTCCATCGCGATCCAGTCCGGATTGGTCAAACCGTCGCAGATGATCAGGATCTCGGAGGGGCCTGCGATCATGTCGATGCCGACCTGGCCGAACACCATGCCCTTGGCGGTGGCGACATAGATATTGCCGGGGCCGACGACCTTGTCGACCCGCGGCACGGTCTGCGTGCCATAGGCCAGTGCCGCCACCGCCTGGGCGCCGCCGATGGCAAAGGCGCGGTCGACACCGGCGATGGCGGCCGCGGCCAGCACCATTTCATTGATCACGCCATCCGGGGTCGGCACCACCATGATGATCTCCGGCACCCCGGCGACCTTGGCCGGCACCGCGTTCATCAGCACCGATGACGGGTAGCTGGCCTTGCCGCCGGGCACATACAGGCCGACGCGATCGAGCGGCGTGACCTGCTGCCCCAGCACCGTGCCGTCCTCTTCGGTGTAGCTCCACGATTCCACCTTCTGGTGGCGGTGATAGCTGTGCAGCCGGTCAACCGCCATCTCCAGTGCTGCGCGCTGCTCGGGGGCGATGCGCTGCTTGGCCTGCAGCATCCGGTCGGCGGAGATCTCCAGTTCGGCCATCTGCTGGATCTTCAGCCGGTCAAAACGGTTGGTGTATTCGACCACGGCCTGATCACCGCGGCCGCGCACGCCGTCGATGATCTCGCGCACCCGCGTCATCACCGCATCGTTGGCCACCGCCTCCCAGCTCAGACGTTTTTCGAGTGCGGACCAGAAGTCCGGCGCGGCCGTGGTCAGGCGCTGCAGCGGGGGCAGGCGGTTCATCGCTGGGTCACCGCGTCGGCCAGCTGCCGGATGAAATCCTTGATCACATGGTGCTTCATCTTCATCGAGGCGCGGTTGACGATCAGCCGCGAGCTGATGTCGGCGATATGCTCCAGCGGCGCCAGCCCGTTGGCACGCAGCGTGTTGCCGGTATCCACGACATCGACAATCTGGTCGGCCAGTCCGACCAAGGGTGCCAGCTCCATCGAGCCGTAGAGCTTGATGACCTCGACCTGGCGCCCCTGCGAGGCAAAGAAGCGCCGGGTGCAATTGACATATTTGGTTGCGATCCGCAGCCGTCCGGACGCTACCGTCTGCTGGCCCGGCCGGCCGGCGGTCATCAGCTTGCAGCGCCCGATCTTCAGGTCCAGCGGTTCATAGAGGTTGTCGCTGCCGTGCTCCATCAAGACATCCTTGCCGGAGATGCCCAGGTCGGCGGCACCGTATTCGACATAGGTCGGCACATCGGTGGCACGGATGATGACGAACTGCACGTCAGGACGATTGGTGGGCAGGATCAGCTTGCGACTGGTCTCGGGGTCTTCGGCCGGCACGATGCCGGCGGCGGCCAGCAGCGGCAGCGCCTCCTTGAAGATGCGCCCCTTCGACACGGCAATCGTCAATACATCGCTCACGTTCATGTCCGTATATTTAGCAGCCTGTTAGCCGGGCACACGGCGGATGCGCGCGCCGAGCTGCGCCAGCTTCTCCTCGATGACGGCATAGCCGCGATCGATATGATAGATGCGATGGACCACGGTCTCGCCCTGCGCCACCAGCCCGGCCAGCACCAGACTGGCCGAGGCGCGCAGATCGGTGGCCATCACCGGCGCACCGATCAGGCCATGGCCGCCGCGGCTGAACACGTTGTTGCCCTCGACGCGCAGGTCGGCGCCCATACGCTGCAGCTCGGGCACATGCATGAAACGATTTTCAAAGATGGTCTCGGTGATGATGCCGGCGCCTTCGGCGATGGCATTGAGCACGACGAACTGGGCCTGCATGTCGGTCGGAAACGCCGGATACGGCGCAGTGCGCAGGTTGACCGCCTTCGGCCGCCGCCCTTTCATGTCGAGCTCGATCCAGTCATCGCCACAATTGATCTCGGCGCCACTCTCCTCGAGCTTGCTGATCACCGCATCGAGCAGATCGGCGCGGGTGTCGCGCAGCTGTACCTTGCCGCCGGTGACCGCTGCGGCCACTAGGTAGGTGCCGGTCTCGATGCGATCCGGCAATACCGCATGGCGCGCGCCGCCCAGACGTTCGACGCCGTCGATGACGATGCGATCGGTACCGGCGCCGCTGATCTGCGCCCCCATGCTGTTCAGGCAGTTCGCCAGATCGACGATCTCGGGTTCACGCGCCGCGTTCTCGATCACCGTGGTGCCGCTGGCCAGCGTGGCCGCCATCAACACATTCTCGGTGCCGGTCACCGTCACCAGATCCATGACGATGCGGGTGCCGCGCAGCCGCTTGGCGCGCGCCTTGATATAACCGCCCTCGACCTTGATCTCCGCGCCCATCGCCTGCAGCGCCTGGATATGCTGATCGACGGGTCGGGTGCCGATCGCGCAGCCGCCGGGCAGCGACACCTCGGCGTGACCATGGCGCGCCAGCAAGGGCCCCAGCACCAGGATCGATGCCCGCATCGTCCTGACCAGCTCATAGGGCGCAAAACAATTGTCGACACGGGAGGCATCGACCTCGACATTGAGCTTTTCGTCGACCATCAGCCGCACACCCATGCGACCAAGCAGTTCCATCGTCGTCGTGATGTCGTGCAGATGCGGCACATTGCACACCGTCACCGGCTCGTCGGCGAGCAGGGTCGCCATCAGGATCGGCAGCGCAGCATTCTTGGCCCCGGCAATCCGGACCATACCCTGAAGCGGTGCCCCGCCATTGATGATCAGTTTATCCATTCAAATCCAATCTCGTCACTGGAATCCGGTTACCGGGGAAGCGCGGTCAGCGGCCACGCTGCTGCCATTCTGCCGGGGTAAATGTCCGCAACGACAGGGCGTGGATCTCACCGCCCATCCGCGGACCCAGCGTGGCATAGACCATGCGGTGCTGGGCCAGCATCCCCTGGCCGGAAAAACAGTCACAAACGATGTCGGCCTCGAAATGGACCCCGTCATCACCGCGTACCACCGCCTGACTGCCGGGCAGGCCGGCCTCAATCAGGGTCTTGATGTCTGATGCATGCATTCCGTCCACCGCCCGCCTGGTAAGACCCGGCGCACCGGGCAGCTGCATGGTACCAGATTCCCGCAGGTGATGGGATCATGGCGCCGCCACCGGCAACAGCCGGTCGAAGCCGCTGACCCGGGCGATCGCCAGCAGCTGTGGCGGCACGTTGCTAAACCGGATATCACAGCCGGCATGGCGCGCCTCGCGCATCCAGCTGACCAGCAAGGCTAGACCGGCACTGTCGGTGCGACTGACCCCGCCCAGATCGACCCGCAGCTGCGCGCCGTGCACCGGACTGCGCCCCAGCAGCTGCGCCACGGTATCAAAACTCAGTTCACCGCGGACCCGGTAACCGTCCGGCTGTTGTTCCAGCACCACCTCACTCATTGCATGGCCTGCTGGTTGCTTTCATGCAGTTTGGCGATCAGACCGCTGACGTTGCCGTCTTCACGGATGGTCCTGGCAAACGAGGTGCGGTAATTCAGCACCAGATCGACATCATCGATTGACATGTTATAGACCCGCCAGCGCCCACTGTCCTGATACAGGAAATAGTCGATCGGGATCGGGAAACCGCTGGCCTGTTGCACTCGGGTCTGGATCGTCACCTCGACGTCTTCCGCTTTGGCGCGCACGGGCAGATAGACAATCTTCTGTCCGGAATACTCCAGCATCGCGGTGGCATAGGTGCGGACCAGCAAGGTGCGGAACTCGGCAACGAATCGCTGCTGATCCTCGGGCGCCAGATCACGCCAGTATCTGCCCAGTACGCTGCGCGACATGCGCTCAAAATCAAAATGCGGCAGGATGATCTCTTCAACCAGCGGATACAGACGGTTCTCATCGGCCACAATGGCCTTGCGGTTCTTGTCCAGCGCCTGGACCATCCGCGCCGTGGTGTCCTGCACCAGCTGCAGCGCATCGCTGCCGGCACAGCGGCCACTGCCCGTCACCGCCACCAGACATGTCGCCAGCACTATTCGCCCCAGCATCAATACTCTCCCGTTACCTGCCTCATCCGTATCACATTCATATTGTAATCGTTGACGAGGCGTAGGTAATCACTGTGCGCCAGCACGTAGCCCTGAAATGCGGTCAGCACATCCTCGGCCTGCTCGATCCCGGCCTCGAAATTGGTATAGGTGCTGATCATCCAGCGCCGGCCGGCCCGGCTGGCCTCGGCCATGTTCTGCACCCCCTGATAGGAGGCCTGCAGGCTATTATACTGTTCAGTGACCTGGAACGGGATGCCGCGCCGGGCAAAGCGCGATTTCTCGGTCAGCGCATCCAGCTCGGCACGGGCCTGGGCGACCTTGGCCGGCTGCACCCCCTGTTCCCAGTGCCATTGCAGTCCCAGCAGTGGCGTGGCGCCATAGTCATTGAACGGATCGGTGATGTACGGGTTATCGAGGCGGTCGCGGCCCGGCGCCAGCGCGGCCATGCCCACCACACCGGCAAACAGATTGGGGTGGCTATCGGCCTTGCTCGCAGCCACCAGCTCGCGTCGTGCCCGCAGACCCGCCTCAAGCTGATGCATCTCCGGCCGGCGCTGCAGCGCCTGCTGCTGCCAGACCTCGGCCGCAGTCTCCGGCAGCGGCAAGGGTTCGATATGCGTATCGGCCAGCGTCAGCGTATCGGCGGTATCGAGCGCCGCCAGCGTCTTCAGACCGGCCAGCGCAGTATTGCGGATCGCCTCGGCATCACCACGGTAACGCTGGGTGATGGCCCGCCCGGTCTGCAAGGCATACAGATCGGATTGCAGCACCTTGCCCTTGCCGCTGTCCAGCCAGCGTGTGACAACATCGATCGATTTGTCGAGCCGCGCCTGCACATCATCGAACAACATGACGATGTCCTGGGCCGCCAGATAGCCGTAATAGGCGCGGCTGACGTCATAGACGATCTCGCCGTTCTGCAGCCGCACGTCCTGTTCCTTGACCTGGATGTTGGCGCGCGCCGCCTCGGAATAGTGTTCAATCTTGCCGAAGGTATACAGCGGTTTGATGACCGAGAACTGCAGCGAGGCCCAGGGCGTCACGCCGTTCCAGTCATATTTATCGGAGCGCGGAAGCTGCGGCGAGGTGCCGGGCTCAAAAAACCCACCCTTGACCTCGGTGGTCAGCGCCAAAAAGGTCGTCAGATCATAGTGCACACCGCCATGGCCCGCCACCTCGTCAAGCAATGCATGGGCGGCCTGCACATTGTGGCGGCGCTCCTCGATCCGCGGGTCCTGGCTCAGTGAACGTGCGATCAACTGCGGCAGGTCCATGGTGTAATCCTGCGCCGTCAGCAGCGACGACGGGCCCAGCAACAACACGGTTACTGTCAGCTGACGCCATCCGGTCACTGCGTCGTGTCCCCTGCGGCCTTGCTGAACAGGAACTGCCCGATCATCTGCTCCAGCACCAGCGCGGATTGTGTCAACTTGATCCGGTCGCCCTGCTTCAGATAACGCTCCTCTCCGCCCGGTTCGATACTGATGTATTGCTCACCGAGCAGCCCCGAGGTGAAGATACTGGCCGAGCTGTCGACCGGGATCTTGTCATAACTGCCGGTGATGACCAAGTCGACCTCGGCCTCGTAACTGCCCTGGTCGTAGTGGATAGCCGTCACCCGGCCGACGCGCACGCCACTCATGCTGACCGGCGACAGCACCTTCAGGCCGCCGATATTCTGGAACCTCGCCGTCACGTGAAAACCTTCCTGCTGGGCAAAACTGCTCAGATTGCTGACCTTCATCGCCAGCATGAACAATGCAGCGATACCGATCGCCACAAAAACACCCACCATGATTTCAATGGTCCGCACCTTGAACATATTAAACATCCCTGAACATCAATGCCGTTAATATGAAATCCAGCCCCAGCACCGCCAGCGAGGCGTACACCACGGTCCGGGTCGTCGAACGGCTGACGCCCTCGGTCGTGGGTACAGTATCATAACCCTGGAACAGCGCCACCCAGGAAACAATTATGCCGAACACCACGCTCTTGATGACCCCGTTGAGGACATCATCATAGAAATCGACCCGCGACTGCATCTGTGACCAGAACGCCCCGTCATCGACCCCCAGCAGACCCACCCCGACAAAATAACCGCCCAACACCCCGACGGCGCTGAAGATCGCGGACAGCAAGGGCAAGGCCAGCACCCCGGCGATGAACCGTGGTGCCACGATGCGCAGCATCGGGTCGACCGCCATCATCTCCATCCCCGACAGCTGCTCGGAGGCCTTCATCAGGCCGATCTCGGCCGTCAACGCCGAACCGGCGCGCCCGGCGAACAACAGTGCCGCCACCACCGGGCCCAGTTCACGCACCAGCGTCAGTGCGATCGCCGGTCCCAGCGAGGCCTCGGCGCCGAAATCGACCAGCGTGTTGTACATCTGCAGGCCCAGCACCATGCCCACCGCCAGCCCGGCCACCAGGATGATCACCAGCGACAGCACGCCAATGGAATGCAGCTGGGCGATGACGCGCCGTGGATGGGCCAGCACGGACGGCAGACCGCTCAGTGTATGCCCGAGGAACAGGCTGGCCCGCCCCAGACCGGCGAAATTGTCCAGCGCTCCACGCCCCAGTCTCTGCAACCAGTTCAGCATCTGCAGCCCGTCACCCTGTCATTCATGCCCGGCACCGTCGAGCAGGTCGGTGGCATAATCGGGGGCCGGATAATGGAACGGCACCGGGCCGTCGGGCTGACCGTGCATGAACTGCGTGACCCAGCCGGAGCCTGAGGCCGCCAGCTGCGACGGCGCGCCATGGCCAATCACCTTGCCATTGGAGATCAGATAAATGTAGTCAGAGATGGCTGACACCTCGGCCACGTCATGCGACACGATGATCGAGGTCAAGCCCAGCGTGTCGTTGATCTTGCGGATCAGCTGCATGATGACACCGACGGTGATCGGGTCCTGCCCGGTAAACGGCTCATCGTACATGATCATCAGCGGATCGAGCGCAATCGCCCGCGCCAGCGCCACGCGCCGTGCCATGCCGCCCGACAGCTCTGCCGGCATCAGCTTGTGGGCACCGCGCAGGCCCACCGCCTCCAGCTTCATCAGCACCAGATCCCGGATCAGCTGCTCCGGCAGATTGGTATGCTCACGCACCGGGAAGGCGACGTTGTCGAACACCGACATGCTGGTAAACAGGGCGCCGGTCTGGAACATCATGCCCATCTTCTTGCGCAGTTCAAACAACTGGCGACGCGACAGCTCCGGCACACTTTGCCCATCGACATGGACCTGACCGCTATCCGGACGCAGCTGTCCGCCGATCATCCGCAGCATCGTGGTCTTGCCGGTGCCGCTCGGCCCCATGATCGTCGTCACCTTGCCGCGCAGGAAATCCATGTCGACACCGTCAAAGATCACGCGCCGCCCGTAGCTGAACTTCAGCCCGCGCACCTGCACCAGCGTCTCGGATGAACCTGTCATCTCAGACATCGCGTTGACACCCCGTCACTCGGCACAGCGCAAGCGGCGATGCTCGACCACCGGGAACTGGGCCCTGACCCGCTCGACGTACTGGATGTCGACGTTTGCGCACACCACGCCATTGCCCTTGGCATGGCGGTTCAGCACATTGCCCCACGGGTCGACGATCATGCTGTCGCCAAAGGTCTCACGGCCATTGTAATGATAACCACCCTGGCCAGCGGCCAGCACATAACTGAGGTTTTCGATCGCCCGGGCACGCACCAGGATCTCCCAGTGGGCCTTGCCGGTGATGGCGGTGAAGGCCGACGGCACCGCAATCAGCTGCACCCCGGCATCGAGCATCGAGCGGAACAGCTCTGGAAAGCGCAGGTCATAACACACCGCCAGCCCCAGCCGGCCAAACGGTGTATCGACGACCACCACGCTGTTGCCAGGCTCCACGGTCTGCGACTCGGTATACTCCTCGCCGGTCTCCTCGATCTGCACATCGAACAGATGGATCTTGTTATAGTGCGCGACGACCTTGCCGCTGGGATTGAACAGCATCGCCACGGCATGCACCTTGCCCGGAGAGGCCAGCACCGGGACCGTGCCGCCGACGATCCACAGCCCGAGCTCCTGGGCGCGCCGCGCCAGAAAGTCCTGGATCGGCCCCCGCCCCAGATGCTCGCCGGCCTTGACCAGATCGTTCTGTCCCATGCCCATGATGGCAAAATTCTCCGGCAATACCGCCAGCTTGGCGCCCTGTCCGGCCGCCATGTCCAGCAACCGTCCCGCTTCATTCAGGTTCGGTGTGACATTGGGGCCTGATGCCATCTGGATCACTGCAACGCAGTTCATCATGCTACCTCTTGTTGTTACCCTTGTCCGGCCGGCCACCGCCAGCCACCTGCTCGATCACCGGATTGTTCCACGGCCCGGTGATGTGATATTCGAGGCGACCGGCCTTCTTGAGCTGCGGTTGCAGCAGCTCCTGAATGACCAGGATCGCCGCGCCGACCCCGACGCCACCGGCGAGCGCCCCGGCCACCGGCAGGCCGGTGGTAAGCTGCGGCGTCACCACCACCCGCTGATCATAATCCTGCTCCACCAGACCGACCCGGCCGCGGACATCGATGTGTGCCGCCGGGGCATCCATATACATATCAGACGTCACTGCCTGACCATTGGCAAAGGTAAAGCTGCCCTTCATCCGGTCAAACGCCAGCCCCTTCTCGAACAGATCCCGGAAATCCAGGAACAGCCGGCGCGGCATCGCCTGCAGGCTGAGCAGACCGAGCAAGCGCCCGGCACCCGGTTCAATATCCAGCAGATGACCATCAACGATCTTCATGTGCATGGTACCATCCAGACCGTCCAGTGCGAAGGCTGTCGGCGTACCGGGCCAGCGCGCAACAATGCTGATGTCACTGGCGCCGCCCTTGATGGTGCCGGCATAACCTAGAGATGACAGGGCCTTGCCGAAATTTTCGCTGGAAAAATCGATGCTGAACGACGAAAAGTGCTCATCGTTGACATACAGCCAGTCACCACGGGCATCCACTGTCATCGCTGGCGATGCCATCCGCAACTTGTCCAGATGAACGCCGGACGGACGCTTGCTGGCCACCAGATCCAGTTCGCCGAAATTCCTGGCATCAAAGATGAACTGTTTGCTGTGAATCTTCAGCGGCGGCAGATCCCGCGGGTCGAGACCCTTGTTGGCGGCGCCGATGGCCGGGCCACCCGCCGCGGATGACAGGATCAGCCGCTCCAGATCCAGCGTGATCGGCGCTGTCGACCCCAGCGGCAGGCGTATCCGGCCTGCCAGCTCCAGACTGTCGATATCAAACTGCCAGCCACCGACCGCACGCACGGCCCGCAACCTGGCGTTGCGAAACGGGTGGTTGAACATCTCGAACAGACCAAACTGCATGTCAACCTGACTGATGCCCGCGCCGTCACCGGCACCGGGGCCACCGCCGCGCATCTCATCGATGTACGGCCCCCAGCCCGTATAGGAAAAGGCATCCAGATCACCGGAGATCCTCAGCCCGGGCTCACCCGGCAGTTGCGCCGGGGTCTCGCCGCTGCGGATCTCGCCCCGTTCCAGATGCATACGTGCATCCATGTCGAGCACGCCATTGAGCAGTGATCCCAAACGGAAATACACCGGCTTGTCCAGCGTGCGCGGGAATATCATGCTGACCGTCAGCGGCAGCTGCTGACGGGCGGACTTGGTCAGCGGATACGGCAGCGACGAGGACATATTCTGCAGATCCGATCTGACCGTGATGTCGATCTGCGACGGCTCACCTCCCAGGACATGCACCGACGCCTGCCAGTCGGTGGAGCCAGACAGATACTTGAACAATGACTGACCGGTCAGACGCCGCACATCGTCGCCACTGGCGCGGCCGCTGGCCTCGATGACCGTCACCTGCCGCTCCGCCAGCGCGATGGTAGAGACATCAAAACGGGCCGGCATGCCACCCAGTACATTGGCCGTCAGTCCCTTGCCGTTCAATCCGTCTTCGCCAAAGGTCACCGTGCCACGGATATCACGCAGGTCCACCGCGCGGTCGGCGATAAACAGCTGACTTCCCAGCATGCCAAGACTGCCCGTCACCCGCGGCGGCGCTCCGCCCCCCGGCGCCAGCAGCAGGTCAAGGTCCAGCGTGCTGCGCCCCTCGGCCTTCATGTCCGCAACCATATGCCCAAACCGGGTCTGCAGCGGGGTGTCGGCCAGATAACGCAATACATCTGCGCTTGCACCCTCAACATGACCATTGATGCGCAGCTGCTGCGGGTGGGCGCGCAGTTCATCAATCGTAACGGTGGCATGGCGTATCGAGGAATCAAACGAATGACCGCCGTCGATAACGATCTCCATTGTATGATCGGTAAAGGCCAGCTCGCCGGCCAGCGCGGTGAGCTGTGGCCAGCTGCGATCGTAGCTGAGCACACCGTTGGCCACACCAAAACGCACCTCAAATTTTCCGGTGCCGCGCTCAAACGGAAAATCGGCGCTATGGCCGCGCAGTATCAGGGCCCCGTACGGCACCCGGCCATCCTGCACCGACTGCTCCAGCCACCTGACCAGCGACGGCTTCATGATGCCCGCCGGCAGATACTGGCCAAGCCGACGCAGACCATGCTCGGGCACATCAAAACGTCCCAGCACATCGACATAGGCCCCGCCATGCGTGCCGGGCAACACATCCACATCACCGTCGATGACCAGACGCAGGTCATCGTTCTCGGCGGTCACCTGTTGCAGCGCCAGCTGGATCCCGCCGTCATGGATGGCCCAGGACACGGTGCCACCGGCGTGGCTGATCGCCAGCGGCGTGCGAAACAGCCGCGGCAACTCGACCGTCAGCTCATCGCTGTCGAGCTCCAGCACGCCGCTGTCGTTTCGCAATGCAAAACGGCCATCGGCGCCCTGCAGCGCCGGCAGTTTTTTCCCGGCCTCAAGGCTCAGGTCCTGGAATGCCCCGTGCAGATACAGGTTCAGCGTCTCACCCTGGCTGAGCACCGTGCCGCGCACCGCGCGCAGCTGGCCACGGGGCCGGGCCTGGTCCAGATTGGCCAGGACCGGACTGTCCTCGGGCAGCAGCAGAGCAGCGAAGGCCCGCAGATCCTCGATCTCAAGGTAGTCGGCAGTGAATGCCACGTCCCGGCCCGCTGCGCTGGCATGTGACGCCACATCGATGCGGCTGTACGGCCATACCCGGCCCTCCCGACCCAGCGCCAGGTGGTCGAGGGCCGCCTCCCAACCCTGATCACGCAACTGCCAGGCCAACCTGCCTGACAACGCATCGACGTTCAGTGATTTCTCACTGCCGCCCGGCAGGGTTGACTGCAACACCACACCAAAGGCCGAGACATCGCCGTCGATGCGTTGCACGGAAGCATCGCGCCACTGCATCCACAGATCAGCGTCCACCACCCCCTTGATGACCTGCAGCCCCTGTGGTGGCAGCCAGGCCAGCAGCGGTCCGAGCTGCAGGCCTTCACCGTGGATAAAGGTCTCGCCGCTCCAGCCCCGCGGCGCCATGACATCGCCGCGGATATCCAGTGCAAACGACAACCGCTGGCCAAAACTGGCCGGGAGATTCGCCGAACCGTTGAACTGGTGGCGACGACCGAAATTACGCAGGTCCAGATTGACCTCATCGAAGACCCGCGGTGAGGACGGCGCCATCTCGTCACGCCAGGTCAGGCGGCTGTTCTGCAGGCCGAGCCGCGACTGTGACAACAGCCAGTCCATGATGCGCTGCAGTTCATCCGGCTGATGCGATGCTGAACGGAAGCCCTCCAGCACAATCGAGCCATCGGCCCGGCGCAACAGCGCCAGATCTATGCCGGAAAGCGTCATCTCGCCGAGGCGCGGCGTCATGGTCAATAACGAACTCAGCGTGTCGATCGCCACGCCGGCCTCGCTGAATTCGATGACCACGCTGCCGGTCACCGGATCGAGAAATTGAATATCCCTGAAGGTAAAATGCGGACCACTGTCACTGCTCCATTCCGCCTCGATGCTGGACACCCTGACCGGCTGTCGCAGCGCCATGCTGATCTGATTAATGATCTCGTCGTCATAGCGCACGATCTGCGGAAACAGCAACCGCCCGATGCTGTACACCACCGCCCAGACGATGATCAGCAGCGCCAGAATCAGCGACATCCTGTTAATGAGCTGGCGTATTACTCCGCTCGTCACATCATGACCACGTCAAACTGTTCCCGGGAATACATGCCTTCGACCTGTAATCTGACCGGCTTGCCGATGAACGCCTCGAGCTCGGCCAGGCTGGTGGATTCCTCATCAAGCAACATGCTGATGACCTCCTGCGAGGCCAGTACCAGAAACTGCTGGGCATCAAACTGCCGCTCTTCACGCAGGATCTCGCGGAAGATCTCGTAACAGGTGGTCTCGCGGGTCTTCAGGGTACCCCGCCCGCGGCACACCGGGCAGCTCTCGCATAACACATGCTCCAGACTCTCGCGGGTGCGTTCCCGCGTCATCTCCACCAGACCCAGCGGCGATACGCCGCTGATATGGCGCTTGGCGCGATCCTTCTCCAGGCTCTTCTCCAGCGCGCGCAACACCTGACGTTTGTGTTCCTCGTCGGTCATGTCAATGAAATCAACAATGATGATGCCGCCCAGGTTGCGCAACCGCAACTGGCGGGCAATGGCCTGGGAGGCCTCCAGGTTGGTCTTGAAGATCGTCTCTTCGAGGTTGCGGCTGCCGACAAAGGCGCCGGTATTGACATCGATCGTGGTCATCGCCTCGGTCTGGTCGATGATCAGATGGCCTCCGGATTTGAGCTGGACCCGACGCTGCAAGGCCTTCTGGATCTCGTCGTCCACTGAATACAGATCAAAGATCGGCCGCGCCCCGGGGTAATGCTCGATCCGCGGCAGCAGATCGGGGATGAACTGCCGGGAGAATTCCTGCAACCTTTTCCAGGTTTCACGCGAATCGACACGCACCTTGTCGATGCCGGTCCCCGGGATGTCACGCAGCATGCGGCACTCCAGCGGCAATACATCATGAATCACCACTGGCGCGATCGCCCCGACCAGCACCTGCTGCAACGCGGCCCACAGCTTGTTGAGAAAGATCACATCCTCCGCCAGTTCAGCGGCACTGCAGCCTTCGGCAGCGGTGCGGATGATGTATCCGGCCAGGATCCCATTCGTGATCTGTTCCAGCGCCGCCCGCAGCCGCAGCCGCTCCTGCTCGCTGGCGATGCGTTGCGAGATGCCGGTGCTGCGTGAGTTCGGCATCAGCACGACAAACCGGGAAGGCAGACTGATCTGCGTCGTCAGCCGCGCGCCCTTGCTGCCCAGCGGGTCCTTGATCACCTGCACCAGCAGCGTATCACCCTCGCGGACCAGATCGGCGATCTGTGCACCGGCCTGGCTGCGTTCACCGCCCTCGCCGTCCGGCACATGGATGTCCGCGACATGCAGAAAGGCGGTGCGCTGATGATCGATATCGATGAACGCGGCCTGGATGCCCGGCAACACCCGCTGCACCCTGCCGAGATAGATATTGCCAACCATGCTGCGGCGATTGCTGCGCTCGACGTACACCTCCTGCAGCAGGCCGTTCTCGACCAGTGCAATGCGCGTCTCGCGCGGGGTGACATTGATCAGGATCTCATCGCTCATTGCCGGGTCTGAACAACCGTGATTTTCAGTCTGCTTATCATACCCGAACAACGTCAGGTGCACAGGACAATAGCAGCGCACGATGCGACGGATATCGACAAGATTGGGACAGGTCACGATGACATGAAGACCGGGTCTGTCCCGGCCGATCAGAACAGGACGGTGCGGATCCCGGCCTGCCGCAACAACTCGGCGGTCTCGTACAACGGCAGTCCCATGACACCGGAATAGCTGCCTTCCAGCCGGGAGATGAACACGGCCGCCAGACCCTGCACGGCATAACCGCCCGCCTTGTCTGCCGGCTCGCCGCTGTCCCAGTAGGACTGGCATTCGGCAGGACTGAGGGTGCGGAAGGTCACCTGGCTGCTGCTGAGGCGGTGGCGCTCCCCGTCATTGCCGGCCAGCGCCACCGCCGTCAGTACCTGGTGACTGCGCCCCGACAACCGGGCCAGCATGGCCAGGCCCTGGTCCGGCCCCGATGGCTTGCCCAGTATTTCACCGTCGACCACCACGATGGTATCGGCCCCCAGCACGGGCAACGCAGTATCTGTGCGCAACGCCAACCCGGCCTGCGCCTTGGCCCGCGCCAGCCGGACGGCACACTGCTCAGCCGGTTCACCGCTGTGCGCTGACTCATCGACAGCGACCGGCAGCACCAAATGTGGCACACCGATCTGCAGCAGCAACTGGCGCCGCCGTGGCGAGGCCGAGGCCAGATACAACGCAGCGCCGCGAGCTCCCTGGTCCATGGTTCTAGTCCCGGTGATAGGGATGACCCTGCAGCACGGTCCAGGCGCGGTACAGCTGCTCGGCGAGCACGATCCTGACCAGGGCATGCGGCAGGGTCAGCGGTGACAACGACCAGCGCTGCCGCGCCTGCTGCAGACAGTCGGCCGACAGGCCGTCGGCGCCACCGACCAGCAACGCGATATCACTGCCCTGTCGGCGCCATTCCTCGAGCCGGCCCGCCAGCTGGCGCGTCGTCCAGCCCTCGCCGTGTTCATCCAGCGCGACGACATGCGCCCCCTTCGGCACCGCGGCCAGCAGGCGCTCGCCCTCTTGATGTTTCCAGCGTTCGACCTCGGGGTTCTTGCCGCGCCGCGCCGCGCTCACCTCATGCAACAATAGGGTATTGTCCGCGGGCAGCCGCCGCACGTACTCCTGATATCCCTGGCTGACCCAGACCGGCATCTTCTCGCCCACTGCCAGCAGGTGGATACGCATCGCGATTCAGCCCTAACCGTTTGCCGAAAAACGCACTGAGGGGCGCCGCACAGCGTTGGCAACGTGCTCAAAATGCCCATTTACTGCGTGTAAACTGCGCTTTTTCGCCCGTTGCCGCCTTGCGCTGCATCCCCTGATCACGTTTTTCGGCAAGCGGTTAACCCTGTCCGGCACCCAGCGCCGGCGCATCCTCGCCCCACAACTTTTCCAGCTGGTAGAAATCACGGATCTCCGGCGTCATCACATGGACGATCACATCGCCAAGATCGATCAGCGCCCATTCGCCGCCATTTTCACCCTCGCAGCCCAATGGCCGCAGCTGATGCTGCTGCGCCTTGTCCAGGACACTGTCCGCCAGCGCCTTCAGATGCCGCGACGACGTGGCGCTGGCGATGATCATGTAATCGGTGATCGAGGTCATGCCACGCACATCCAGCACCGCCAGGTCGCGCCCCTTCACATCCTCGAGTGCCGCGACGGCCAGATCTCTCATTTGTTCAGCTATCATCTTTATACAACCCTGCCGTGACTGCCATATAACCCTTGACTCGTGATGTACTCGATGACGGGATCCGGCATCAGGTAACGCGGACGCTCACCCTGTTCGAACATGTGGCGGATGGTGGAGGCCGAGATCCCCAGCTGTGTCACCGCACAGTGCAGCACGCCGCCCGCCGGCATCTGCCGCAATGCCCCGGCATCGGCGATGCGGTGGCGCCGCTCCCGCCCCGCCAGCTCGGTACTGTGCTGCAGCGGGCTACCCGGTCGCTGCATGACCAGCAGGTGCGATAGCTCAAACAGCCGTTGCCACTGATGCCAGGACGGCAGGCCGTGGTAGGCATCCTCACCGAGCACCAGACACAGCGTGTCATCCGGATAACTCTGATGCAGGCTGAGCAGCGTCGGCACCATATAGGACGGGCCTGGCCGCTCCAGCTCCCGGGTATCGATGATAAACCCCGGCTGGCCGGCAATGGCCCGCTGCAGCATCGCCAGACGCTGCGCCGCGCTGGCCAGCGGCGGCGCGCGATGTGCCGGCACACCGCAGGGCAGCAGCCGCAATTCATCAAGCCCGCAGCGCTGCATCACCTCGAGCGCCGGCCGCAGATGACCGTAATGCACCGGATCGAAGGTGCCACCCAGCACACCGATCAGACGCGCCATCTGGCAGCTCCGGCCCGCGTCACTGCCAGGCTGTTCACCGGCCTGTCACTGCCGGATGTGGCCATCACCCAGCACAATAAATTTCAGCGAGGTCAGCCCCTCGAGCCCCACCGGACCGCGGGCATGGATCTTGTCGGTGCTGATGCCGATCTCGGCACCGAGGCCATATTCAAAGCCATCGGCAAACCGGGTCGAGGCATTGACCATCACCGAGCTGGAATCGACCTCGGTCAGAAAACGCCGCGCCCGGCTGTAATCCTCGGTAACAATGGCATCAGTGTGCTGCGAGCCGTGACGATAGATATGCTCGATCGCCTCATCAAGACCGCTGACGACGCGAATCGCCAGGATCGGCGCCAGGTATTCGGTGTCCCAGTCCTGCCCGGTCGCGGCAGCGATGCCGGGCAGCAGCGCCCGCGTCTGCGCGCAGCCACGCAACTCGACGCCCTCGCGCCGGTACAGCTCGGCCAGCGGCGGCAGCACCCGGCCGGCGATGCCCTCGGCCACCAGCAGCGTCTCCATGGTATTGCAGGTACCATAACGCTGGGTCTTGGCATTAAAGGCGATGCGCAACGCCTTGTCAGGGTCGGCGCGGTCGTCGATATACACATGGCAGATACCATGCAGATGCTTGATGACCGGCACCAGCGCCTCGGCCATGACCCGCTCGATCAACCCCTTGCCGCCGCGCGGCACGATGACATCGACGTAATCGCGCATCTTCAGCAATGCGCCGACCGCGGCACGGTCGGCGGTCTCGACCACCTGTACCGCATCGGCGGGCAACCCGCTCTCGTTCATGCCGTCGCGGATACAGGCCGCCAGCGCCTGGTTGGAATGCAAGGCCTCGGATCCGCCGCGCAGGATCACGGCGTTACCCGCCTTAAGGCACAGCGCCGCGGCATCAACGGTCACATTGGGCCGTGATTCGTAGATGATGCCGATGACCCCGAGCGGCACCCGCATCCGCCCAACCTGGATCCCGGACGGACGGTAGGTCATATCCTTTATTTCACCGACCGGGTCGGGCAACGCGATGATCTGGCGCACACCATCGACCATCGCGGCGATCCGCGCCGGGTTCAGCATCAACCGATCCAGCGCGGCACTGTCGAGACCCTGTTGCGTACCGGCCTCCAGGTCACGGGCATTGGCCGCGATGATCCGCGCCACGGATTGTTCGATCCGCGTGGCGATCGCCGCCAGCGCCGCGTCCTTGTCACGCGTCGGTGCCCGGGCGATCAGCCGCGCCGCGGCCCGGGCGCTGCGCCCTAACCCCTGCATGTATTCGTTGATTTGTGTTGTCATACCGTGCGAACCGTACGCAGCCCCGCCATCATCAGGCTCAATTGTAGCAATTCGTCCCAGACATTGCCCACCGCATCGAGCCCCTTGATCATCCGGTCGATCCGCGCCGCCCGCAGCAACATCCCGCGCCATGCCCCGGGCCGGTGACGTTGCAGACCCTGGCGCAACAAGCCCTTGCGGCTCTCCCAGACCCGTAACGCAGCACACAGGCTGTCAAACGATTCCTGCCGCATCCCCTCGGACAGCCTGGCCAGCAACCGCAGCTCCCGTGACAGCGCCCACAACACCACCGGTGGCTCGATCCCCTCGCCGCGCAGCCCGTCCAGGATATGCGCGGTGCGCACCGCATCACCGGTCAATGCGCTGTCGACCAGGCCGTAGACATCAAAACGGCTGCTGTCGACCACGGCCTGCAATACCATCGCCGCGTCTATGGTTGCTGTACCATGCAGCAACCGCAGCTTCTCGATCTCCTGATCGCAGGCCAGCAGGTTGCCCTCGATGCGTTCCACCAGCAGCGCCAGGGCCTCATCGCTGATGCCCATCCCGCGCGTGCGTATCCGCTGGCGCAGCCAGGCCGGAAAACGCTGGGCGTCCGGTGGCCATACCTGAATCACGACCCCCTGTTTGTCGATGGCCTTGAACCATTTGGCTGATTGCGCCGCTTTGTCGATCTTGGCGCTGACGATCAACAACAGATTATCAGCAGACGGCTGTTCCAGATAATCACACAAGGCGCGACTGCCTGCGTCACCGGGTTTGCCGGTCGGCAGCCGCAGCTCGATCAGGCGACGTTGCGCAAACAGCGACAGGCTGTTGCCACACTGGCGCAGCTCCTGCCAGTCGAAACTGCCCTCGGCATGCATGACGATACGTTCGCTGTAACCGGCCTGGCGCGCCAGCTGGCGCAGCGCATCGGCCGATTCCTGCATCAGCAGCGGTTCATCGCCGCTGAGCAGATAGACCGGTGCCAGCACCCCCGGCGTCAGTGTGCTGAGCTGTTCGGCCTTGAGTCTCATGGCCGTCCGCCCGCCCCACGCTGCTGTGCCGACCAGGTTCGCAGACGCACGATCAGCTCGCTGAGCGCCTCACGATACATGTCGGTGTACAGCGACTGCTCCTGTTCAGCCTTGGCCAGCACCTCGGTCTCGGAAAACAGGTAATCACGTCGTACGTTAATGACCTGTGACGGCATCTGCTCCCGCCCCTGGGTATCGACGACACTGAAGGTCAACGCATAATGCAATTCATATTCCTGGACCTTGCCGGCGCTGCTCACCGACAATACCCGGCGCTCCTGGGTCACTGGTCCCAGCCAGATGACCAGCCCGGCCATCGTCTTGTCCTGTACCACCTCAACCCGGCTGCGCTTCAGCGCGCTGGCGACATCACTGTTGAGCTGCGAATCTTCACCTGCCAGCAGCACTGGCGGCAGTGCCAGCGACCCGGCTGCCATGCCACGCAGATGAAAGCCACACGCCGACAGCAGCAAGAATCCCGGCACCAGCATCAGCCAGGTCATCCACATGCGTTTCAATGCCGGCCTCCGGTTCATACGACGATATTGACCAGTTTGCCCGGCACGACGATGACCTTGCGCACCGCCCTGCCCTCCAGATGGCGAATGACATTGGTATCGGCCAGCGCCGCGGCCTCGACCGCCTGCCGGTCGGCGCTGGCCGCGACGCTGATCTTGCCGCGCAGCTTGCCGTTGACCTGCACCACCAGTTCGATGCTGTCCTGACGTAGCGCATCATCAGCAGGCTGCGGCCACGGGGCCTGCAGGATCTGCTTGCCATAGCCCAGCCCTTGCCACAAGGTCTGCGTGATGTGCGGGACGATCGGCGACAGCAGGCGCAGCAGGATGCTGAGTCCTTCATGTTGCACGGCATATCGAAATGCGCCGGATTGTGCGGCCGGTGGTGCGTTTGCCGGATCGATGTGATCCAGTGCATTCATGATCTTCATGCCGGCCGATACCACGGTATTGAACTGCAAACGGTCGAAATCATGCAGTGCCTGCTTCAAGATCAGGTGGATCTCGCGTCGGGTGGCTACGGCCTCCGCATCTGCCACGCCCGTATTACCCAGTTCCGCGAAGACTGATCGCGAATGGTAGTGCTGCAAAGTACTGCTGTTGCTGGCGGCAAAAAACCACAGTCTCCTGAGAAACCGGTGCGCGCCCTCGACGCCGCTGTCCGACCACTCCAGCGATTGTTCGGGCGGGGCGGCGAACATCACGAACAACCGGACGGTGTCGGCGCCGTAGCGCTCGATCAGCGCCTGCGGATCGACGGTGTTGCCCTTGGACTTGGACATCTTGGCGCCGTCCTTCAGCACCATGCCCTGGGTCAGCAGCCGGGTGAATGGCTCGTTGCTGGTGATCAATCCTACGTCGCGCATCAGCTTGTGATAGAAGCGCGCATATAACAAATGCAGGATTGCATGCTCGATGCCGCCGACATACTGATCGACCGGCAGCCAGTAATTGGCGCGCTGATCGAGCATCTGCTGGCCATTATCCTTGCAGGCATAACGGGCGTAATACCACGACGACTCCATGAAGGTGTCGAAGGTGTCGGTCTCGCGCTCGGCGTCGCCGCCGCACTGTGGACAGCTCGTTTGATAGAACGACGGCATCTTCTTGATCGGTGAGCCGACGCCATCAAACTGCACATCCTCCGGCAACCGCACCGGCAACTGGGCCTCGGGTACCGGCACCGTGCCGCAGCACGTGCAATTGATCATCGGGATTGGTGCGCCCCAGTAACGCTGACGCGACACGCCCCAGTCACGCAGCCGGTAGTTGATGCGGCGACGGCCCAGCCCGGCCTGTTCCAGATGACCGGCGATCGCGTCGAAGGCCTGCTGCGATGTCAGGCCGGTGAATGCGCCGGAGTCGATGAGCCGGCCCTTGTCGACATAGGCGCCACGTTGCAGATCCACGGCCGCGCCATCCGTTGGCGCGATCACCTGGGTGATCGGCAGCCCATACTTGCGGGCGAACTCCCAGTCGCGCTGGTCATGGGCCGGCACCGCCATCACCGCACCGGTGCCATAGCCCATCAGCACAAAATTGGCGACCCACACCGGTATCGCTGCGCCGGTGATCGGATGCAGGACCATCAGCCCGGTATCGATGCCGCGCTTCTCCATCGTCTCCAGCATCGCCTCTGAGGTGCCGGTGCGTTTGCACTCGGCGATGAACGCAGCGAGCTCGGGATGCGAGACCGCCGCCTGCAATGCCAGCGGGTGCTCGGCCGCGACGGCCACATAACTCACGCCCAGCAGGGTGTCCGGGCGCGTCGTGAAGACCTGCAGCGGCTCCCCGCCCCCGGGCCGGGCAAACTGCAGCTCGACACCCTGTGACTTGCCGATCCAGTTGCGCTGCATGGTGCGCACCTGCTCCGGCCAGCCCAGGAGGTTATCCAGCTCGCTCAGCAGTTCCTCGGCATAGTCGGTGATCTTCAGAAACCATTGCGCAATCTCCTTGCGCTCGACCGGGGTATCACAGCGCCAGCAACAGCCGTCGATGACCTGCTCGTTGGCCAGCACCGTCTGGTCGTTCGGACACCAGTTGACCGGCGCCGACTTCTTGTAGACCAGTCCTTTGTTGTAGAGCTGGATGAACAGCCACTGTTCCCAGCGGTAATAGTCCGGCGTGCAGGTGGCGAGCTCGCGGTCCCAGTCATAGCCGAAGCCCAGCCGCTGCAGCTGACCCTTCATGTAAGCAATGTTTTGATACGTCCACTTGGCCGGCGCCACATTGTTTTTTATCGCGGCATTCTCGGCCGGCAGGCCAAAGGCATCCCAGCCCATCGGCTGCAACACATTCTTGCCCTGCATGCGCTGGTAGCGTGCGATCACATCACCGATGGTGTAGTTGCGCACATGCCCCATGTGCAACTGGCCGCTGGGGTACGGGAACATCGCCAGGCAATAATATTTTTCCCGGGTCGCATCCTCGTCGACGGCAAAGGTGCGCTCATCCTCCCATGCCTGTTGTACGTTCTGTTCGATCTGATCTGGCTGATACTGAGGATTCATAACGGGTAGGCTGTGTCCTGCTGAAGAAATCGGTTAAGTGGGGCTAGCAGCTTGTTGAAAAACACCTAGGAGGCGCCATGCTGCGTTGAAAAACGGCTCAAAATGCTCATTTACTACAGGTAAACTGCGCTTTTTCGCCATTTTTCGCCTTGCCTGGCATCCACCGATGCGTTTTTCAACAAGCTGCTAGGATACCGTAGCGCCACCGCCACGGACAACGCTGCGGGAGACCGGCAGATTCATTATCAACACGATGGCGAGTCAGCAGGCGACTGAGTCCTGCCCCGGCGCCTCAACACCACGACCAGGGCCAGCATCAGACCCGCCCCGGTCACTGCCGGATAGTTGCCCATGATCACATACGGGGTGGCGCCCTGGCGCGGCTGGATCTCACCGCTCAGTACGGCCTCGGCAAACTGTGGCGCGACCTGCTGCAAGCGACCGCGGGCGTCGATGATCGCCGTCATCCCGGTGTTGGTGGCACGTAACAGCGGCCGCGCAGTCTCCAGCGCACGCATCCGCGCCATCTGCAGATGCTGCTGTGGGGCCGCCGAGCGATCAAACCACGCATCATTGCTGACATTGACCAGCAGCGTCGCCTCAGGAAGCTGCCGGATGCCCTCCTCGCCAAAGGCATCCTCGAAACAGATCGACACACCGATATGCTGTCCCGCCACCGCCAGCGGCCGCTGGGTGACGGCGCCGGCAGAAAAGTCCGACATCGGTACGTCCATCACATCGATCAGGCTACCCAATACACCCTTCAGCGGCAGGTATTCGGTGAACGGCACCAGGTGATGTTTGTGATAAAACTGCTCGGTGCTGCCAAGGCCCAGCACGGTGTTGTAATACGCCCCGCTCCCGGGCTCTTTATATATCAGTCCGGTCAGGATGGCGCCGCCCTCCGGAACCAGATTGGCGTGCATCCAGTCCAGAAACGGCCTGGCCTCATGGTAATAGGCCGGTATCGCCGTCTCCGGCCAGACGATCAGCTGACTGTCCGGCTGCTGACGGGTCATCGTTACATAACGCTCCAAGGTCAGCTCGCGTATCGCCGGCAGCCATTTGACATCCTGCGAGATATTGCCCTGAACCAGGCTGACCCTGACCGGATCGCCCGACGCCTCCCCCCATTGATAACTGCCTGCAACCATCCCCAGCGCCCAGGTTGCAGCAACGATGGCCATCATAATCAACGCCGGACGCTGGCGCCGCAGATGGGGCCATGACAGCAACGACAGCGTCGCAGCGGACAGGCCTACTGCCAGCGAGACCCCGTAGACGCCCAGCAGCGGGGCCAGCCCGGACAGCGGGGTATCGATCTGGCTATAGCCGGTCACCAGCCAGGGAAATCCTGTCAGCAGCCAACCCCTGACCCACTCCCCGAGCACCCACAGCGCGGCCGGGGCCAGTATCAGGATGTAGGCAAATACCTGCGGCGGCGCCCCCCTCACCAAGGCGGCGCATGCCGCGCCCACCACCGCTGGAAACAGCGCCAGAAACAGCACAAACATCACCGTGAGCACCACTGACAGCAACAGCGGGACGCCGCCATGGCCGTAGATGCTGACAAACACCCAGCTGACACCGGCACCAAACATCCCGGCCCCGTACACATAACCCAGCAACAGGGCACGGCGCACCGTGACGCGCGTCCACAATATAAACAACGCCGCCAGGGAAAGAATGGCCAGTGGAGAAATGGCAAACGGGGCATGGGCCAGCGGCATCATCAGGCCGGCCAGCAGGGCAACAATCAACTGCCAGGGCGTGCTGTCCAGGGACCTGGGTATCGGCACCGCTCGGTTACTCAGTCAGCTGCGACCGGTACAACGGTTTCAATGATGAACTGCAGCAGATGGACACGGCGGCTGTCGGCGTGCAGCACCTTGATCCGGAAACGCATGTCGCGCGGCATCGCCGGGTTGCTCTCCATCACCAGCAGTTCACCGCGACGCGGCAGATGACCGAACTCACGGATCACCATGCCGCCAATCGTATCGTATTCATCATCACTGAACTGAGTGGCAAAATATTCATTGAACACCTCAATCGAGGTCAGTCCCTTGATGGTGTACTTGACCTCGCTGTGCTTGAGAATGAAGCCACCCTCATCAACATCGTGCTCATCAACAATCTCGCCAACGATCTGCTCCAGCACATCCTCGATGGTCACCAGCCCATCCACCCCGCCATATTCATTGATGACAATAGCGATATGGTTACGACTGGAACGAAACTCGCGCAACAGCACATTCAAGCGCTTGCTCTCCGGGATAAAGACCGCGGGACGCAGCAGATCCCGCACCGAGAATTCATCACGCTTGTCATTGGTGAAAAAACGCAGCAGATCCTTGGCCAGCAGAATCCCGATCACTTCATCCCGGTTATCCCCTATCACAGGGAAGCGCGAGTGGGCGGACTCTACAACCACAGGCAGGATCTCATCGAGATCGGCATCACGCTCGATTACGACCATCTGCGCCCGCGGGATCATGATATCCCGGACCCGCATCTCCGATACCTGCAGCACGCCTTCCATCATCGTCAAGGCATCGCCGTCCAGCAGATGCTGCCGCTGCGACTGACGCAACACCTCCAGCAGCTCCGTCCGGTCCTGCGGCGCCGCCCTAAGCAGACGCCGGGCCCTGTCCAGCCAGTGTCTATACGAAAATCTGGATGTCATCTTTGCTTCCACTGCCACTCTGCCTTGCACACTAAGCTACCTGATCCGCATAGGGACTGGCGTATCCCAGCCCGGTCATTACCACAATCTCAAGCCGCTCCATGGCCTGCGCCTGTCGATCCTCCTCATGATCAAAACCCAGCAGATGCAATACTCCGTGCACCACCAGATGGGCCCAGTGTGATTCAACTGACTTGTGCTGTTGCTGCGCCTCCTGCTCCACCAGCGCGGCACAGATGACAATATCCCCGATACAGGGCGGATCAAGCAGCTCGCCCGCTTCAAACGGAAAAGACAGCACATTGGTCGGACCACTCTTGTGACGATAGGTCTCGTTCAGCATTCGGCTTTCATCAGTCTCAACTATCCGTACTGTGAGCTGAACCCCTTGCCGCGGCAACACTGCTGCGCTTGCGCGATCAGCACCCGCTGCAATGGCACTTTCCGCCCCGGCGAGCGCCTGACGAATCCACTGCAGAAACTTCTGCCTGTCAGGCAACACCACCCCGCTGGCTGCCCGCTGCAGATCAAGGTCAATTTCCATAAGATGGACGGCGCCTATTCCCGGGCCTGATCGAAATCATCATAGGCCGCGACGATCAACTGCACCAGCGGGTGGCGCACCACATCCCGCGACTGGAAGAAGGTAAAGCTGATGCCTTCGACATTCTTGAGCACCTCGATAATCTGGCGCAGACCGGATGTCACGCCGCGTGGCAGATCAATCTGGGTAATATCCCCGGTCACCACCATCCTCGACCCGTAACCCATGCGGGTCAGAAACATCTTCATCTGTTCGGCTGTGGCATTCTGCGCCTCGTCCAGGATGATGAAGGAGTCGTTCAGGGTCCGGCCCCGCATATAGGCCAGCGGGGCAACCTCGATGATATTGCGCTCCATCATCTTGGCAACCCGCTCAAATCCCAGCATCTCATACAAGGCGTCATACAAGGGGCGCAGATAGGGATCAATCTTCTGCGCCAGGTCGCCGGGCAGAAATCCCAGACGCTCTCCCGCCTCCACCGCCGGCCGGGTCAGCAGGATACGCTGCACCTCATTCTTGTTCAGCGCCTCAACCGCACAGGCCACAGCAAGATAGGTCTTGCCGGTACCGGCAGGGCCTACCCCAAAACTGATGTCGTGAGTCAGGATGCTTTGTAGATAACGCTTCTGCGTGGGTCCGCGCGCCCGGATCCTGCCGCTGCGGGTATTGATGGACAGCGCCTCGACCGAGGTGCTGTCACCCGCCGGAGCAGCCACCTCCAGCTCCTTGAGCGCCAGCGGGATATGACCGGGACCAATATTTTCATGCTCCACGGTCCGATAAAGTTCAATAATGACCTGTTCGGCCTTTTTGATCGCCGCGGCATCACCAATAATCCGGAACCGCTCCCCGCGGCGATTGATCTCAACACCCAGCGCCCCTTCGAGCTGGCGCAGATGTTCATCAAACTGGCCACACAGCCTGGCCAGGCGCTGGTTGTCTGTTGGCTCCAGCGCAAGGTCCAGTGCTGTCAGATTATCATCCAAACCAGTCAACCTCGCTGTTCACTATACTGTGGCTTGTCATGATCGCCCTATTCAATGCAGACATCAACCAAGGAGCTGACCAGCTCGCCCCGCAGCGAGTTGGGCAATGCCTCGGTAATCACCAAACTGACAAACCGCCCGATCAACCCTGCATCTCCGGAAAAATTCACGATGCGGTTATTGGAGGTGCGCCCTGCCAGTTGCACGCCACCCTTTTTCGCCTGCCCACTCACTAACACCACCTGCTCGCTGCCGACCATACTGGAGCTGATCTCCATGGACAGCTCATTGATCCTGTGCTGCAGGCGCGCCAGCCGGCGCTGTTTCTCTTCCATTGGCACATCATCGGGCAGACTCTCGGCCGGCGTGCCCGGCCTCGGGCTGTAAATGAAACTGTAGGAATGGTCGAACCGTACCGCATCAATCAGCGACATGGTCGCCTCAAAGTCTGCTGCCGTCTCACCGGGAAAACCTACAATAAAATCCGATGAGATGCAGATGCGCGGGTTGGCCTCCCGCAGCTTCCGTATCCTGGACTTGTACTCCAGCGTGGTATGGCCCCGTTTCATCAGGGCCAGGATACGATCCGAACCACTCTGTACCGGCAGATGAACATGATCTGCCAGCTTGCGGACCTCCTGATGCGCACGGATCAGATTGTCAGAGAACTCGACAGGATGTGAAGTGCTATAACGTATACGCTCAATGCCCTCCACCTCGGCAATCCAGCGCAGCAGCAGGGCCAGATCCGCCTCGCCGCCATCATCCATAATGCCTCGGTAGGCGTTTACGTTCTGCCCCAGCAGGGTCAACTCCCGCACCCCCTGCCGGGCCAGATGCATGACCTCGGCGATCACATCATCAAACGGGCGACTGACCTCCTCGCCGCGGGTATAAGGCACGACACAGAATGTACAATACTTGCTGCAACCCTCGATGATCGATACCGAGGCACTTGCCCCGTCGACTCGCGGTGGCGGCAGAGCGTCGAACTTTTCGATTTCAGGGAAGGTGATGTCCACCACCGGCTGCTGACGGCGGGCGCTGCTGAGCATCTCGGGCAGACGGTGCAAGGTCTGCGGCCCAAACACCAGGTCAACATACGGGGCACGCGTCTGGATTGCCGCACCCTCCTGACTGGCAACACAACCGCCAACACCAATGATCAACCCCGGTCGCTTTCTCTTCAAATGCCGCCAGCGCCCCAGCTGAGAAAACACCTTTTCCTGGGCCTTTTCGCGCACCGAACAGGTGTTCAACAACAAGACGTCTGCCTCTTCCGGGGTCCCGACCAGCTCCAGGCCATGTGCGTCTCTCAAGGCATCGGCCATCCTTCCAGAATCGTATTCGTTCATCTGGCAGCCAAACGTCTTGATAAACAGCTTCCCCGACATACCGCCTCAGCAAAAATAGCTTGTCATTTTACGCGCTCACGCCTTGAAACTGAATAAAAAATTAGGGCCCGGTGATCAGCCGGGCCCTGGCAAGGATCGTAGCAGGTCAGGTTTAATAGAAATTATCTGCGGTCAACTGCTGCCGCCAGTACTCGGCCTGCTTGCGATCCTGCTTCAATCCAAACCACCCTTCCTGGTATCCAACTGACAGGAACTCCTGGGCCCATGGATAACCCTGCTCGGCCGATTGCCGGTACAAGGTCACTGCCACCGCCTCATCCGCCGGGAGACCACCGAGCCCGCCATGGTACACCAAGGCCAGATTAAAGAGTGCTGCCGCATCACCACGGGCAACCTCTTTCATCAAAAACTGCATGGCATCCTGGTAGTTGCCGTCACGCATGACATCATAGCCATCACGCGGGGTGGCCGCCGTGGCCGCCGCTGCAGCCAATACCAGCCCTAACCCCGTCAACAAACTGATTATTAAGTTTTTCTTCATTGGCGTCTCCCGATAAGATGTCGGCCTCAAGGCCGTATTGACACCCTATCGCGCCTGGCGCCAGCGTTCCGCGGCCCTGATCACAGATCCCGCATCCGCCGGAACCTTTTAGTCCACCCCCATCAATCGCCGTAATTCGAATCAGCGCTGATCTTGTGGATGCTCAGGTCTGCGCCCATATATTCCTGTTCCTGGCTCAAGCGGATGCCCACCGCCGCCTTCAGCACGCCATAGACGGCAAATCCACCCAGCAAGCCCGTCACCACACCCAGCAGGGTTCCAAGCAATTGCGATACCAGACTGACGCCGCCGAGCCCGCCCAGCGCCTGCAGTCCAAAGATCCCTGCTGCAATCCCCCCCCAGGCACCGCACAGACCATGCAAGGGCCAGACACCCAGCACATCATCAATCTTCCATCTATTCTGGGTCAGCATGAACATCCAGACGAACAGGGCCCCGGCAATAATACCTGTCATCAACGCCCCGAGCGGATGCATGACATCAGAACCCGCACATACCGCCACCAGCCCGGCCAGCGCTCCGTTATGGATAAACCCGGGGTCATTGCGTCCGACCACCAGCGCGGCCAACACACCCCCGACCATCGCCATCAGCGAATTGACAGCAACCAACCCGCTGACGGCCTCAACCGTCTGCGCCGACATGACATTGAACCCAAACCAGCCAACGACCAGGACCCACGCCCCGAGGGCGAGAAACGGGATGCTGGACGGTGGATGCGCGGCAATCACCTTACCTTCCTTGTTGTAACGACCATGACGTGCGCCCAGCATAACGACCGCACCCAGCGCCAGCCATCCACCCATCGCATGCACCACCACCGAACCGGCAAAATCATGAAAGCCTGCACCGAAGCTGGTCTTCAGCCAATCCTGTAGACCGAAATTGCCATGCCAGACGATCCCTTCATAAAACGGATATACCAGACCGACCAGCAGAAAGCTTGCCGCCAGCTGGGGGTAAAATCGGGCACGCTCGGCAATCCCGCCGGATACGATGGCCGGAATCGCTGCAGCGAAGGTCAACAGAAAGAAAAATTTGACCAGCTCGTAACCATTCTTCTGACTCAGCGCCTCTGCGCCCTGCAAAAAGCCACTGCCATAGGCAATGCCATAACCGATGAAGAAGTAGGCAATCGTTGAGACTGAAAAATCGCTGATGATCTTGACCAGTGCATTCACCTGGTTCTTGCGGCGCACCGTCCCCACCTCGAGAAAGGCAAAACCCATATGCATCGCCAGGACCATGACGGCACCCAGCAATACAAATAACACATCAGTCCCGACACGCAACGTTTCCATCAGCAAGCTCCAATGATTGATTCGGCGCCCAGAATTATGGCAAGAATTGAGCCAATAGCCATTTCTATCTTTTCAGGAGCTTAGCGATAGCTGCAGCAATAAAGCGCCCTAATTTGAAGCATCACAAAATATAACGCCCCAATATGGGGCGTTATTATGACCGAGGCATTGCCCGCAGTCAGCGCTTCAGGCCTTGCAACAGTAAAAACTTCATATCCCGTCCGACCAATACCTGGGCATCAACCCTCGCATCCAGTGCAGGACGGGGCTCCACCTTCTGATCCTTGGGCAATGCGTGCTCCAGAGTGGCGCATACTTGATCAAACCCCTCTCGACAATAAATCAAGGTAGATTTCGCGACCTCAGCGCCCCGCTCCATGATGTGGACAATCTCCGAACTCTGACTGGCCCCACCCTTATAGAAAACCTGACTGGCCTCTTTGGCCAGCTGACGATTATCGACCACACTGACAACCTTATACCCTTGCTTGCGCAGGATGTTGGCCACCAGGTTGCCGAGCCTGTCTATCCCGGATGCATTGACTACAGACACACGGATCGCACTGACCGGCAATCCGGCGCCGCCGTCCTGATCCACCTTCGCCTGCAATTGTTTCAGCAACCGCAATATCTGCTGCTGCTCGGCCTCAAGCTGCTGCAGCCTGTCGTCCCCGGCGCGTGCGCCCCCATCCACTGGTTGTCGGACACCCTCTTTATCGTGCGGCACATCGGCGTCCACCGGACTGGCGGAGGACCCAGTCACTGCCGCAGCAGGCGCACCCGGATCATTCATAGACACAGCAGTGCCCGCCGCAACAAGCGGCGGACTCAACATCATCACAACAGTGAAAAATAATGCCGGACGAATGATGTCCATGCTGATGCCCCTGCCATTGACTGAAGGGGGCGGGGCTGTACCGAGCCTCGCCGCTACCGATCATCTCCACGAGATAATCGTTCAATGGCAGCTAAAACTTTAAATCCACAAGAAAATACTGCGCGAGATGCTTATATTTTGCGCGGCCGCGATCGCCGCAGACCAAGGACCGCCCCGGCCAGCCACAGCAGCTCAACGATCAGCAGATAACCACCGCCACCACGACTGGATTCAGGCTGCTGACCACCGCCCTGCACCATCCTGGCCTGATAATCCAGTGCCGCCGCCACATCCAGCACGCCGCCCGTCAACATCTTGCCCTTCAACTCAGGCACCGGGCGCGCACTCATCAGCAGCTTCTCCTTCACCTCCACCCACGTCAAGGACGGCTGGTGCGCCCACAGCAAGGCCGCGGCACCGGAGACCAGCGGAGCTGCCATCGAGGTGCCGGTCCCAAAACCATACTGGGCAACAAATGATGGTGAGGTATAGGCCGCCCCCATGCCGGCGGGCAGGGCTGCAAGGATATGTTGCCCAGGGGCCGCCAGGTCCACGGTCGTTACCCCAAAATTGGATTGCAACTTGCCGGTACTGTCATGTATCAACTGATCAACACCATCTGTCGCCGCAACAGAGATGATGTTCTCCAGGTCATAACTCGCCGGGAAACAGGGCGTGATGTCACTGTCCGCGCCGAAGTTGCAGGCTGCTGCCACCACCAACACCCCGGCGTCCCTGGCATCGGAGAGCGCCAGATACTCTGCCGGATCATGGCTACTCGAACCCAGGCTGGTATTGATGATCCGCGCCTTATGAAGGATCGCATAATAGATGGCATTCACTACGCGCTCGGTCGTCCCGACGCCGTTGTCATCCATGGCCCTCAGGATCATCAGCTGCGGGTTCCATGACACACCTGCCATACCCTGCGAGTTATTGCCTGCTGCCCCGATGACGCTGGCAACCAGTGTGCCATGGGCACAGCTGATACAATACTCCTTCAGATCACTGCTGCCATCTACAAAATTCCATCCATGCCAGCCATTAGTGCTTGTCCACAGGTTTCCACTCAACTCCGGCAGGTCATAATCAACACCGGTATCGATGACCGCGACAATCACGCCGCTGCCCGCTGCGATACTGCCGGTCGTCGTATCCCAGGCCCTCTCGGCATTGATCTTGGACAATGCCCACTGATCTCCATACCGAGGATCATTCGGGACCATCTGGACATGTTTGATATAATTTGGCTGTACCCAGCCTATATCCGGCCGTCCCTGCAAGGACTGCATCGCCTGCTCTACGTTCAACCCGGGCTGCAGCGTGACCTTTTTCAGGTCGCGACCCAGGTCGGCCATGGCGGCCGCTTCGGGTATCACGCGTCGCGCGGCGGTCAATGAAGTGGGCTGCTTAAAACGGACCAGGACCTCGCCGGGCACATATTCCGGCGCGGCATACAGCGGGGCGCTGCAGGCAGCGACAAAGGCGATGGCCATGGCCATCGCCTGCAGAAAACCCGGGGGGCTGCGTACTGACAAAACTGGCACGGCAAGTCATCCCGATGGAAACGCGACCATTATACCACGACCACTCCACCCTCATGCGCAGCCAACTACTTGTTTTCCAGGGCCTTGGCGCGCTGCCAGAGCCCCTGCTGACGCTCTGCAGTCAACTCCGACAACCTCTCACCCTGCTGTATACAAAACTGCTCCATCATACGAAAGCGGTGCTCAAAGCGGTCATTGGCCTCACGCAAACAGCCCTCGGCATCCATGCCGAGGAAACGGGCGACATTGCTGGCGGCCAGCAGCAGATCACCGAGCTCATGACGCAGCGCCTCATCAGACTGCCGTCGCGCCAACACCTCCCTGACCTCGGCCAGTTCTTCCTCGACCTTGGCCAGGATCTGTTCGACATCGATCCAGTCAAACCCCGCCCGCGCTGCACGTCGCTGCAGTTTCACGGCACGAACCAGCGCCGGCAAGGCCTTCGCAACACCATCCAGCGACCCATGCTGGCCTTTTTGCTGACGCTCCTGCGTCTTGTGCGCCTCCCATGAATGGTCCAGCTCATGCCTGTCAATGGCCTGACCGGCGAAGACATGGGGGTGGCGGTTGATCAGCTTGGTTGCCAGGGCGGCTGCCACATCGTCAAAATCGAACAGGCCCTGTTCCTCGGCGATCCGTGCATAGAAGATCACCTGGAACAGCAAGTCGCCCAGTTCCTCACACAACACCCCTGGGTTATTTTCTGCCACGGCCTCGGCAACCTCATAGGCCTCTTCCAGCGTATGTGGAACCAGCGAGGCCCAGTCCTGCTCGCGGTCCCACGGACAACCGCCCGAGGGGTCACGCAGCTGTCTCATCAATCTCAGTAGCTCGTCCAAGGCCTGGTTCCATGCGTCACTGCAGCCGGTCCAGGCTGAGCAACTTGTTGTTCTGATCAAAGGCAATGGTGAAATCACCACTGATCCCGTCGCGAGTGACAAAGCGGGTCAGCAAGGCGGCAGGAAATTGCAGTGTGTGGCCCTCCCAGCTTTGCACGATCACGGACCTGGCCTCACCCTGATAGAAACGCAGATATTCCGCCGCCGGAATATTCAGTGTGAATCTCAACATCTTAAACTTCTGTCCGCTCCCGCTCATAACACAGGTTAACCTGCTGCTGTTGCCGCAGCGCACGAATGATCACCGTTTTCGCCACCACCGGCCCCCTGCCTATCCCTTCACAGCGCTGCCCCTCCCGGCGCCAGTCCTTGGTATGGCGCATCAGCTCGGGCCAGAATGGATAGGTACGACACTGCACCGGTCGCGCCGCATAGATGCGGCAGCCCTTGTCTGGCCGCAGAAAAACGCAACGTCCGTGACTGTCCGATCTCAGCAACCAGCCCCCCTCTTCACGACGAATATAACGACGGCGCAGCCAGGCTTCTCCGATATCCAGCGTCCGCCGGATAGTATGGATCTCCTGGCCAGTGACGAATACCCCGTATTCGTCACTGCCGGTGCAACACGTGCCGCAACCGGTGCAGGAGAAACGCAGCGCCTGCCTCAGATACAGCGGACTATTACCTGCCTCATTCATGAGGCAAAGATAGCATATACCTCTGACGCAACTGTACATTGAACCAAAAAACCCGGTTTTTTTAGCCTGAAGCGCCTTTCAGGCTTGCCCTGTCCAAAATTGGTTGCTATTCTGCCTCGGACTTTCGCCTGCAAGTGCGCCTGCCGAAAGCCTCGAATTCGAACTAAACCTAAAGGGGAAAAACATGGCCGTAAAGAAAAAAGCCACCGCCAAGAAAAAAGCTGCTCCAAAGAAAACCGCCGTAGCCAAGGTTATTCGCGACACCTATAACCGCACCGCCCTGTTGAGCCATATCGCAGAATCCAACGAACTGTCAAAGAAGCAGGTCGCTGGCGTCCTGGACGATCTGAAGGCCATCATCGAAGGTCATATCAAGAAGAGCGGCCCGCAGACCTTTACGATGCCTGGTCTGTTCAAGATCAAGGTCATCCGCAAGCCTGCCACCAAGGCACGCAAGGGTACCAACCCTTTCACCGGCGAAGAAATGATGTTCAAGGCAAAGCCTGCCCGCAACGTTGTCAAACTCTACGCCCTTAAGGCACTGAAAGACGCTGCGCAGTAAGATCGCTGGCGGCACGCCAAGCGTGCCGCCACACCCACCGGACCTGCAAATACTGAAAGATTCAGGCCCATTGATCGAAATCTTTGGCGAATTCAGTCGATATAAGTCTCAGATTCGAAATACCAATCTGACACCATAGTCCATCGGCCGCGTAATGAAACTCCTGATCCTCCTGCTTGCACTGATGCTGCCCGGGCCCGGGATGCCGGCCGACGCCGCCCAGGATGAACTGGCACCCCAGCGCAATAAATTCATACAAGCAGAACAGGCCCTTAAAAAAGGCAATAATAAACTCTTCCAGCAGCTTAGCAGCGAACTGAAAGACTACCCGTTATACCCCTATCTGCAATATGCCGCGCTACGCAAGAATTTCGGCCAGACCAGTTTCGAGGCGATGGCAAAGATCGCCGATGAGGTCAGCAACACCCCGCTGGAGGCCGAACTGCGCGACACCTGGTTACGCTCTCTGGCGGCGCGTGGGCAATGGGCGGAGTATCTGCAGGCATACCGGCCGAGCAAGGGCATCACCTTGCAATGTTATCACCGTCGTGCATTGCTTGAGACCGGGCATAAGGATCAGGCGCTGGCCACTATTGAGACACTGTGGCTGACCGGCGAGACCCTGCCCCAGGCCTGTGACGCTGTATTGGCCGCCTGGAAAGAATCCGGGCTGATGTCCCAGGATCGCCTGTGGCAACGTTTCCAGCTGGCAATGAACGCCCGCAATATCACGCTGGCCCATAATCTGGCAACGTCATTGTCCAAGGCAGAGCGCCCGTGGGCCGAGCTGTGGTTGCGCACCCACAATAATCCGTCGTTGATCCTGAACTCTACCGACTTCTCCAGCTACCATCCGATGCGCACTGCCATCATCACCCACGGCCTGCGCCAGCTGGCACGTCGCAATGCCAGTGCCGCCGCCGAACTGTGGACCACGGAGGTGTCGCACCGCTTCCAGTTCAATGAAACCGAGCGCACGGAGATTGTCCGCATCATCGCCACGGCCTTGACCGCACAGGGCAGGCCCGAGGCCTATCAATGGCTGGCCAATCTCGATCCCGGACTGGTCAACGAACGGCTGTCCGAGCTGCGTATCCGCACCGCACTGAACCAGGAAAACTGGGAGGCAACACTCGACTGGATCAAGAAGCTGCCGCCTGAGGCGCTGCAGGACAAACGCTGGCAGTACTGGCGGGCGCGCGCGCTTGAAAAGCTCGGACAGCATGCCCTGGCTGAAGACATCTATTTCAACCTGGCCCAGTACCGCGACTATTACGGATTCATGGCCGCCGACCGGCTGAATCTTCCCTACCGGTTTACCAACCGGCCATTAAACATTGCAGAGGGGCGCTTTTCCTTCAAGGATCATCCGGCACTGTTGCGGGCGCGGGAACTGCGCTATCTGAACCGTATCGTCGAGGCGCGGCGCGAATGGTATTTTGCAACCCAGCCGATGAGTGATGCCCAACTGCAATGGGCCGCCAAACTGGCCCACTCCTGGGGCTGGTATGATCGTGCAATCCTGACCGTTGCCAAGACCTCGAATCTCGATGACCTTGAGGTGCGTTTCCCGCTCGCCCACTATGACAAGGTCATCAGCGAGGCCCACGCCAGCAAGATTGAACCGGCCCTGGCCTATGCCGTCATCCGCCAGGAAAGCGCCTTCACCACTGATGCCCGCTCCGGTGTCGGTGCATTAGGCCTGATGCAGCTGATGCCCCGCACCGCCAAGGTGCACGCCAAGTCACTGGGCATCCAGGTCGACCAGCGCAACCTGATCGATGCCCGGACCAATATCCGGCTCGGCATGAGTCATCTGCGCTCGGTGCTCGATGAGTTCAAGAATCATCCGCTGCTGGCCACCGCCGCCTACAATGCCGGCGAAGGGGCGGTACGACGCTGGCTGCCCGAGAGCGGCAGCGTGGCCTCAGATATCTGGGCCGAATCCATCCCCTACAATGAAACACGCAACTATGCCCAGAATATCCTCGCCTTCACCGCGATCTATGAACAGCGGCTGGGCCAGCAACCTACGCCGCTGGAGGTGCGCATGCCGCCGGTTCAGGGCCGGGGAAAGCAGGGCAACAAACCGGCTGACGCCAAGCAGCCATCCGACAACGGCACCCCTGCGTTGCAGTAGACGAGCAACCTGGCGGGTTACGCCCGCTGCATCAAAAATCTGTATTCACCAGATATCAGGGATAAGATAAGAAACTGTGTCGGATAGGTGGTGGCTATGGTTGGACTCGAACCAACGACCCCAGCATTATGAATGCCGTGCTCTAACCAGCTGAGCTACATAGCCACTGAAGGGCCGCCAATCATACTAAAGTCCAGCACCGTCAGGCAACTCGCACGCCGCCCGGCTCAGACATTGAAGCGGAAATGGATGATATCGCCGTCCTTGACCACGTAATCCTTGCCCTCGAGGCGCCACTTGCCGATCTCCTTGGCCCCCGCCTCACCCCCAGCATTGATGAAGTCGTCATAACCAACCACTTCGGCGCGGATAAAACCCTTTTCAAAATCGGTATGGATGGCCGCCGCCGCCTCCGGCGCACAGGCGCCGACGCGGATGGTCCAGGCCCGCACCTCCTTGACCCCGGCGGTGAAGTAGGTCTGCATGCCAAGCAGCTGGTAACCCGCCCTGATCACCCGATTGAGACCTGGCTCCTGCAGACCAAGATCGGCGAGAAACACCGCCCGCTCATCATCAGCAAGTTCAGCCAGTTCGGCTTCGATCGCTGCGCACACGGGTACAACAATCGCCTTCTCGCGCTGCGCCAGTGCCTGCAACGCATCCAGGTGATGGTTATTCTGAAAGCCGTCCTCGGCCACATTGGCGACAAACATCACCGGCTTCATCGTCAACAGCTGCAGATCGCGCAGCAACAGCCGCTCATCATCGCTCATTTCCAGCGCCCGCACCGGCAGCCCGCGATCGAGCTGGGCCAGCGCCCGCTCCAGCACCAGCTTCAGCTGCAATGCCGTCTTGTTGCCACCCTTGCTGTCTTTGACAGCACGCTGCAAGCGCTTGTCGACCGCTTCAAGATCGGCCAGACCCAGCTCGGTGTTGATGGTATCGATATCGCGCAATGGGTCGACAGCACCTGACACATGGGTCACGTCATCGTCCTCGAAGCAACGCACTACATGGGCAATGGCCTGGGTTTCGCGGATATTGGCCAGGAACTTGTTGCCCAGCCCCTCACCCTTGGAGGCCCCGGCCACCAGTCCGGCAATGTCGACAAACTCGACCGTAGTCGGCACTACCCGCTGCGGCTTGACGATGGCGGACAGGCTGTCGAGCCGCGGATCAGGGACCGAGACCACGCCGACATTCGGCTCGATGGTACAGAACGGATAATTGGCCGCAGCGATGCCCGCCTTGGTCAAGGCATTAAACAGTGTTGACTTGCCGACATTGGGCAGGCCGACGATGCCGCACTTGAAACCCATGATTGCTGCCCGGCCTCAGGGTTGGGTATGCAGGGTATTCATCGCCCGCTCGACATTGCCTTCAAGGATATCCGGCAACACATCCAGTGCACGGGTGATTGCACCATCAAGCGCCGCCCGATCTGCCTCGTCCGGGCGCCCCAGCACATACTTGACGACCTCATCACGATTCCCCGGATGACCAATACCAAAACGCAAGCGCAGGAAATTGGCCTCTCCGCCACAGGCGATCCCGATGTCACGCAGACCATTATGCCCGCCGTGCCCCCCGCCCCGCTTCAATCGTACAGTCCCGGGCGCCAGGTCCAGCTCGTCGTGCACCACCAGTACCCGATCCATCGGGATCTTGTAGAACCTGGCCAGTGCACCGACTGACTGGCCGCTGCGATTCATATAGGTATGGGGCTTCAGCAGGTAACAACGCTGGCCATGGGCAGTCATGACCGCCACATGACCATGGAACCGGCTCTCGCTATGAAACTCCAGCTGCTGCTGGGCGGCCAGTCTCTCGACAAACCAGAAGCCGACGTTGTGCCGCGTCGCCTGGTATCCGGATCCCGGATTACCCAGGCCGACAACCAGCTCAATGGATTGCTCAGACAATGCGGTGGTCTCTGTACTCATGGGCAACAAGGCGATTACTCGCCTTCTGCCTCGCCGGCAGCCTCGGCACCACCCTCGGAAGCAGCCTCACCGCCAGCCTCACCTTCTGCTGCAACCGGCTGTTCCTCATCGGCAGCACTGACGCGCGGCAGATGGATGGAGGCCACGGGCTGGTCGTGGCCATGACTGAGTTCGATCAGCGTCACGCCGCTGCCGGTCTTCAGATCCGACATATGCAGGGTTTCATCCAGACCCAGACGCGAGATATCGGCCTCGATGAACTCCGGCAGATCCTTGGGCAAACAGCTGACCTCGACATCGCTGACCAGATGGGTGATCATGCCGCCGGCCTTGACACCCGGCGCCACCTCCTCACCCTTGAAATGCAGCGGCACATGCATGCGCAGCTTCTCGTGGGCGCTGATGCGCTGCAGGTCCACATGCAGGATCACCGGCTTGTAGGGGTGACGTTGCAGGTCCTTCAACACGGCCTGCTCCTTGCTGCCACCAATATTGATGGTCAGGATATGGGAATAAAACGCCTCATGTTCCAGATTGTGCACCAGATCATTCTGCAGCAGGGCAATCGGCTGCGGATCCTTGTGTGCACCATACATAATCGCCGGCACCTTGCCTTCGCGACGCAGGCGGCGGCTCGCACCCTTGCCCATATCGTCACGCCGTTCGGCAGTCAATTCAAAACTTATGCTCATATCACTTCTCCTGTTACACCAAAACAACCCGCAAGACCGCGACCAGTCTCCGGGCATACCCGATGAATCCCGACATCAATCCGGGGTTCACGCGACACACATGTGCCGCCTTCTTCAATGGCTTGCTGCCATTGAAAACCACGCAAGGGAAAAGTACCTTTCCCTTTAAAGCATGCCCCGCGATCATCCAGGGCGGAAGATCAATCCATGTAGATGGAGCTTACTGACTCTTCCATGTTGATACGACGCATGGTCTCGGCCAGCATCTCGGCAACACTGAGCTGACGGATGCGCTTGCAGGCCTTGGCCTCGGGGCGCAACGGTATGGTATCGGTCACCACCAGTTCATCCAGCGCCGAGCCGTTGATGCGCTCAATCGCCGAACCGGACAGGATCGGATGGGTGCAATAGGCCAGCACCGCTGCCGCACCATGCTCCTTCAGCACCCGTGCCGCCTCGCACAGCGTACCGGCGGTATCGACCATATCATCGACCAGGATACAGGTCCGGCCCTCGACATCGCCGATGATGTTCATCACCTTGGCCTCATTGGGCGCCGGCCGCCGTTTGTCGACGATGGCCAGATCGGCGCCATCGAGGCGCTTGGCCAGCGCCCGTGCCCGCACCACGCCGCCAACATCGGGCGACACCACGATCATATTCGGATATTTCTGGCGCCAGATATCACTGAGCATGACCGGCGACGAATAGACATTATCTACCGGAATATCAAAGAATCCCTGGATCTGGTCGGCATGCAGGTCCACGGTCAGCACCCGGGCGGTCCCGACTGTCGTCAGCATGTCGGCGACAACACGGGCGGTGATCGGCACCCGCGCCGAACGGGGCCGCCGGTCCTGCCGTGAATAACCGAAGTACGGAATCACTGCCGTGATGCGATATGATGAGGCGCGGCGCACCGCATCCACCATCACCATCAGTTCCATCAGGTTGTCATTGGTCGGGACGCAGGTAGGCTGGACGATAAACACGTCCTTGCCGCGCACATTCTCCATGATCTCGACCGCCACCTCGCCGTCGCTGAAGCGGCCGACATTGGCCTTGCCCAGCGGCAGCCCCAGATAGTCGACAATCGACTCGGCCAGATGCCGGTGGGCATTGCCGGTGAACACGATCATGTTATCGCCGCGCGAGTTACGCCTCTCTGTGGGATAATTCATTGCGCCACCCGAAACTCTGCCATACCCGTTTGATCTCAACCTAAGTATTGCTTCAATGCCCATCGAGCATCCAAGCCCTTTCAACCGGCCGCCGGCCAGTGTGAATGGCTGGGGTGCTAGGATTCGAACCTAGGTATGCTGGAATCAAAATCCAGTGCCTTACCGCTTGGCGACACCCCAATGACCGCCTATTCGCCCCGCGTTCGCCGCTGCTGCAGCGGCGAACGGTTGCATCCACGTGCAACAAATCCTGCCCAACCATCCGGGACCATGCGCCGGAGGGCCTCCGCCTGGGTCCTGTCATCAAAGATGGCAAAGACACTGGCGCCGGTCCCGCTCATGTAGGCGTGACCCGCCTGCTGCGCTAACCAGTCATGGGCCAAGCGGACCAGCGGGTAACGAGCAAACACCACTGGCTCGCAGACGTTCCGGCACTTGCCGGAAAGAAAGCCATCTATTTTCACTGGTTTGCAATCCCGTGTCAATTCTGGCGCCGCGAAAATCTCCCGGGTCGGGACCTGACACGGCGGCACAACGACCAGATACCAGCGCTCCGGGATATCGATCGGCTGCAGCATCTCCCCGACCCCTTCTGCCCAGGCTGCCTGGCCATGGATGAACACCGGGACGTCGGCGCCGAGCGCCAGCCCGAGCTGCGCCAGCTGGGCATCCGACAACCCGGCCCGCCAGAGCTGATTCAGCGCGCACAATACCGTCGCCGCATCGGAACTGCCGCCCCCCAGACCACCCCCGACAGGCAGCCGCTTGGCCAGCCGTATCGTCACGCCATCGGTCAACCCGGCCACGGCCCGCAGCTGCTGCGCGGCCCTGACCACCAGATCCTGCGGCTGCGGCAGACCTGCGATCTCCGGTACCCGGCAGATGACACCATCGTCGCGCGGCAGGAAGTCCAGCGTGTCGCCATAATCCAGAAACTGGAATACGGTCTGCAGCAGATGGTAACCATCGGCGCGACGACCTGTCACATGCAGAAACAGATTCAGTTTCGCCGGTGCCGGCCAACCCTGCCACGAGGCATCACTGTGCGCCATCGGTCACCTCGAGCAGCTCTGGCGCCGCATCCCAGCGATCAACGACCAACCGCATTTGCAACGGCCCGGACTGCAGGAACAGCCGGTCTGGCACTGCCGCGCCGGCCGGCCAGCGATAATCAGCGCTCCATCCGCGCTGTACGAAATGGATCACCCTGCCTGACGGGTCACGGGCAAGCCCCGCAGCCTCGCTCCCGGGGGCCGGCAGCCCGCGCAACCAGTAACGCAGTTCTGCCAGCGGCAACGGCCAACCCAGATACTGCTGCAGCACCTGCTCAGGCTCGCCGAGCAGCGGTGCCGGCTGATCAGGCAGCGCCAGCTCCATGCGCCGGAGATCACCGCGGGCCTCGGCCACCTTTCTGCCCAGCGGGGCAGTCAGCAGCAACAGTTGGTAGTATTCTCCGTGCTGCAGCCAATCGACGCCAAGATGCCAGGTCTCCCGTCCATCCCCCAGTGTCATGCGCCCCGTCAAGCGCCACGGCAGGTCAGGGTCCGGGGGGGCAAGCGCAGGCACACCACCGCGCCCCTGCCAGCTTGTACAAGCGGCCATCAGCAGCAACAAAACACACAACAGCACTATCCGCAGCAGCACCGTCTCCCCCGCGCGACCCGCCTGGTCACACCCATCCGTCTCACTGGCCAAAACGCTTCATGGTCTCGCGCAGATGTCCATCGTCCGGCTTGGTGCTCAGCGCCTGGTTCCATATCTCCAGGGCCTGCTCATGCTCACCCAGCACCCACAACACCTCGCCGAGATGAGCGGCGATCTCATTATCCCTGGACGCCTGCCAGGCGCGCCGCAGATACTGCTCGGCGGCCTGCAGATCTCCGCGCCGGTAGGACACCCAACCCATGCTGTCCAGGATGGCATTATCATTAGGATTGAGTTCCAGCGCCTGCTTGATCAACTCATAGGCCTCCTGATAACGATCGGTCTTGTCCGCCAGGACAAAACCCAGCGCGTTCAGCGCACCAACATTGCCGGGATCATTGGCCAGGATCTGCCGCAGGTCGCGTTCGACGTCAGTCATCCTGCCCAGCTTTTCTGCACTCAAGGCCCGGATAAACAGCAGCTCCCGGTCACCCTGGTATTCGGTCAATGCCTGATCGAATACCGCCAAGGCCTCTTCATAACGGGCCATCTCATACAGGATCTCGCCTTCAACATGCAGCAGCTCTTTTCTCTGCTCCTGGAATTGCAGCTGCAGAATATGCAGCCGCTCACGCGCACCGTCGATATCACCCTGTCCCGCCAGCAGCCAGACGACGCGAATCTGCGCCTCCAGATAATGCTCGCTGCCATCCACCTCCCGATAACGGTCCAGTGCAGCAGCGTTATTACCGCGCATCTCCTCCATCTGCCCCAGATAAAACTGCAGCTGATCGGGCTCCCAATGCAGCGCCTGCAGCCTCAGCAAATATTGCCCGGCCGCATCAGGTTGTCTTGCCTGCAGGCTCAACAAGGTCAGCGCGAACAACACATCTGGATCATCGGGCGACAGACTGAGGGCCTTGACGAAATCCACGCGCGCATCCTCGACCCGCATCATCTCCAGTGCCAGCCGGGCGCGGGTCATATAAAGCTCTGCGACCTTGGGCCGCTTACCGATCTCCCGCCCCAGATACTCCAGCGCCTCCTGGCGACGCCCCTGCCTCCTGAGCACCCGCACATAAAGGCGTGTCGTCTCAATGGCGCGCGGCTGCAACTGCAGCAGATGGGTCGCTACGCTGGCCGCCCGCTCCAGTTGATCGGCATGCAGGGCCAGCTGGCCGTATAAATGCCATGCCACAAAACTGTCCGGATGTTCATCGGCATAGCGTCCGATGGCCTGCAAGGCCGGCACCAGATCCTGCGGATGGCCGATCATGATGGACACCAGGTGATTGTCCGCATCACGTGAGTCAGCACGGCGGGAGGCAAACAGCTGTTCCAGGTGCGGCTGTACCGCCGCCACATCCTGCCGCCGGATCAGCGCCGCGACCAGGGCCTCGCGGGCCGGCAACGCATCAGGTGCCAGCTCCAGCCACAGCTGACTGGCCTCCAGCGCCACCGCGTCAAAACGGCCCAGCAACGCAATGCGGGCCGCCTGCTCAGCCAAGCGGGCATCATGGGTCGTCTGTGCCGCCTGCAGATAATACACGGCTGCCTGCTCATACTGTTGATACAGCATGGCAAACTCGCCGCTCAGCGCCTGATACATCGCCGGCCCGGAAAATTCTGCCGGTGCCTGGGCAAGCGGGGCCGAGGATGTGCCCGCGGAACGGTTCACGCCTGACGTGGCACACGCAGTAAGCAGCGCTGTGGCCACAATGACCGCATACCCTGTTAGTCTATTCGTATGGAATTTCAAGCGGCTGGATCCGGGGCCGGGCGCCAGGGCGCGGCATTGCTGGTCATCAATCGGTCATTGTTCCATAAAATTACACAGATTTGCTATAGTTAGCCGCTCAACGGCCATCCCTGACCTCACACGCCACCGGTAACCAGCCATACCATGCCCCTGATCGCCATCGGCTTGAACCACAAGACCGCCCCCGTGCATATCCGGGAACGGGTGGCGTTTGCCGCCGACCAGCTCCCGGACATCCTGCGCAGCTTCACGGCCGAGTCCCAGCTCAGCGAGGCGGCAATCCTGTCGACCTGCAACCGTACCGAGCTGCTGTGTTACGGCAATGACATCGACAGCCAGCGCATCATCGACTGGTTCAGCACCTTCCACCGCCTGCCTGGCGACGAGGTCAATCCATACCTATATATATATCCGGAGCGCGATGCGGTCCGCCACATGCTGCGGGTCGCCTGCGGCCTGGATTCGATGATCCTCGGTGAACCGCAGATCCTCGGCCAGATGAAGGATGCCTACGCCACGGCCATCGAGGCCGGCACCGTGCACAAGATGCTGGGCCGGCTGTTCCAGCACACCTTCCTGGTCGCCAAACAGGTGCGCACCGACACCGCGATCGGTGAGAGCTCGGTGTCGGTGGCGTTTGCGACCGTCAGCCTGGCCAAACAGATCTTCTCGACCCTCAACGACCGCACCGCGCTGCTGATCGGCGCCGGCGAGACCATCGAACTGACCGCGCGTCATCTGCGGGAACACGGCATCCGCACCATGATCATCGCCAACCGCACACTGGCACGCGCCGAGGCGCTGGTCCAGGAGTTCTCCGGCATGGCGATCACACTGAGCGAGATCCCCGACCACCTGCATCAGGCCGACATCGTCATCTCTTCGACCGCCAGCCCGCTGCCGATCCTTGGCAAGGGCGCGGTGGAACGCGCCATCCGACAACGCAAACACCGCCCGATCCTGATGGTCGACATCGCCGTGCCGCGTGACATCGAACCCGAGGTGGCCGAGCTGGAGGACGTCTATCTATATTCTGTCGATGACCTGCACGACATCATCCAGGAAGGGCTGAATTCGCGCCAGCAGGCCGCCGTCCAGGCCGAGGAGATCATTGACGTCCAGGTCGAGCATTTCATGGGCTGGCTACGCTCGCTGGATGCGGTCACGACGATCCGGCTGTACCGCGAGCAGTCACAGGCGATCTGTGATGCCGAACTCGACAAGGCGCTGCAGCAACTGGCGCGCGGTGAAAACGCTGAACAGGTCATGGCACAACTGGCGCGCAGCCTGACCAACAAGCTGATCCACACCCCGAGCGCCCAGCTGCGGCGCGCCGGCTTCGACGGTCGCAGTGAACTGCTGCGCGCCGCGCGCGAGCTGTTCAACATCGACGACCTCCCTGACAACTGACTGCTGCCGGCACTGTGAATCCGACGATCCTAGGCAAACTGCAGTCCGTCTCCGAACGCCTGCAGGAACTGGAAGGCCTGCTGGCCAGCAGCGAGATCATCCATGATCAGGCCCAGTTCCGCGGCCTGTCGCAGGAATACTCGCAACTGGAGCCGGTGGTCAAGTGTTACCGCGACTACCAGCTGACGCTGCAGGCCCAAAACAGCACCGAAGCGCTGCTCAGTGACAGCGATGCCGACATGCGCACCATGGCCGAAGAGGAATATCGCCGCAGTAAAGAACGTCTGCAGCAGCTCGAACATCAGCTGCAGATCCTGTTACTGCCCAAGGACCCGCTCGATGACGCCAACCTGTTCCTGGAGATCCGCGCCGGCGCCGGCGGTGACGAGGCGGCGATCTTCGCCGGCGACCTGTTCCGGATGTACAGCCACTATGCCCAGCGCCTGCACTGGCAGATCGAGGTCATCAGCGCCCGTGATGGCGAGCATGGCGGTTACAAGGAGATCATCTGCCGGGTCGCCGGGCCGCAGGCCTACTCGCGGCTGAAGTTCGAATCCGGTGCCCACCGCGTGCAACGGGTGCCGGCCACCGAGGCGCAGGGCAGGATCCACACCTCGACCTGCACCGTCGCGGTGCTGCCGGAACCGGACGAGGTCGAAGAGGTCGCGATCAATCCGGCCGAGCTGCGTGTCGACACCTTCCGTGCCTCGGGCGCCGGTGGCCAGCACGTCAACAAGACTGATTCGGCGATCCGCCTCACCCACCTGCCGAGCGGCATCGTCGTCGAGTGTCAGGATGAACGCTCGCAACACAAAAACCGCGCCCGCGCGATGTCGCTGCTGCAGGCGAAACTCTATAACCAGGCACTGGAAAAGCAACAGGCCGAACAGGCCCAGACCCGCAAGTCACTGGTCGGCACCGGTGACCGCTCGGAACGGATCCGCACCTATAACGTCCCGCAGGGCCGCGTCACCGACCACCGCATCAATCTGACGCTATATAAACTCGACGACATCCTCGCCGGTGATGTCGATCAGGTGATCGAGCCATTGATCCATGAACACCAGGCCGAACTGCTGGCTGCACTCGGGGCCTGAGGTGATCATGGACGGACTCGACCAGCCGGCCACGATACAGCAGCTGCTCGCAACAGCGCGACGCCTGTTGGCGGGCACCTCAGACAGCGCGGCCCTGGACGGCGAGGTATTGCTGGCGCACACACTGGGCAGGCCGCGCAGCTACCTGCTGGCCTTCGCTGAACACCGGCTCACCGCCCCACAACACCAGCACTACCTGACGCTGATCCAGCAGCGCAGCAATGGCACACCGATCGCCTACCTGACGGGCGTACGTGAATTCTGGTCGCTGCCGCTGCAGGTCAGCGCCGACACCCTGATCCCGCGTCCCGAGACCGAACGGCTGGTCGAGCTGGCGCTGCAGCATATCCCGCTCGAAGCGGCGTGGCGCATCGCTGATCTGGGCACCGGCAGCGGCGCGATTGCACTGGCGCTGGCCAGCGAGCGGCCTCGCTGCACCATCACCGCCATCGAGCGCAGTGCGCCGGCTCTGATCGTCGCCCGTGATAATGCCAAGCGCCTGCAACTGGACAACATCGAGTTTCGGACCGGCGACTGGCTGGAGCCATGCAGTGAAAAATTTAATGTCATCGTCAGCAACCCGCCGTACCTGGCCGACGATGACCCGCATCTGCAGCAGAGTGACTTGCGCTTTGAGCCGGTGCAGGCACTGTGCGCCGGCCCTGACGGCATGGAGGCGATACGGCTCATTGCCGCACAGGCCCGCTCAGCATTGCAGCCGCAGGGCTGGCTGCTGCTCGAGCATGGCTGTGCACAGGGACCAGCCGCCAGAGACTGTCTGCAACAGCTCGGCTACAGCGACGTCAGCACCCATCAGGACTATGCCGGCCTTGATCGTGTCGTCAGCGGGCAATGGCGATGAACGACGCACTGACGCTGCCGCGGCACACCGTCAACCAACTGCTCGCAGCGGCCCAAGCAATACCAGCAGAAGAGGTCTGCGGCTTTATTGCCACAGCGCCGGACGGCGAGCATCGCGTCTACCCCGTTGCCAACATCGCCGATGATCGCCGCTGCTATTATCAGATGGACCCGGCACAGCAGATCGCGGCGCTGCGCGCAATGCGTGACGGCAATGAACAACTGCTGTGTATCTACCACTCGCACCCGCAGGGTCCGGCCCATCCGTCACAGACCGATCGCCATGAGGCAAACTACCCGGAGGCGATCTATCTGATCATCTCGCTGCAGACCGGCGGGGTGCTGGAACTGCGCGCGTTCCGGATCATTACGCCTGACAGCGTGACCGAATTGGCGCTGCAGATCGGTGATTGATCAGGAATCGAGTTTCTTTTTCAGCAGCTCATTGAGCTGGGCCAGATTGGCCTGACCCTTGCTCGCTTGATACCATTCGTCGAAGAGGAAGGCATTCCCTACCAGACGCTGATCGCCAGCGTGTTGCATAAATTTGTCTCGGGTCGGCTGGTTGAGAAACCAACCCGGCCAAGCTCCCGCTCAACCCGAGCCGCCCGCAAACGGGCGTCCGGTTAGCGCTAGTGGATCAACGGGACACCCATTACTCGCTTTAACCCTCCACCGGTCCGAGTGCCGCGACGCGCTCGGCAACTGCCCGCGCGACGCGGATAATGGCGGCCACCAGTGCCTCGTCCATATCCAGATCACCTTCGTACTCCGCCAGATTGCGTTTACGATGAGCCTGATCGAGAACACGCCACTGCATAGCGTCGAGGGCAAGTGTGTGTGTCAGAGCTTGGAATACCAGATAGCGGTTCTCGGATCGGTAACCATGCCAGCGCAGCGCCGCCAGCGAGAGCGCGTGCGCGGCGTTGTAAGCCAGATCGAAACGGCTCTCGAGCTCCAGCGACACATTCTCCGCATCTTTCAGTCGCACCAAACCCGAGCGGACCAGACCGTCGAACTCCGTCTGCGCCGGCGGTTCGGCCTTGAGCTGGCCGATGCGAACGAGATTATCCAGCGGTGAGGAGGTCATCACCACGCCCTGTCAGCAGGATGGTGTCGCCAGCCAGCACCTTGGCGAGAAATGAATTGCCTCGTGCCCGACGCCGGTCGAATTCTACCTTCGTATACAACGTCGGACTGATGCGGCGACCGAGCCGCTGCTCGGCCGGATCCAATGCCTTATAAATCTGCTCCAGGGTCAGCATATCCGACACGATCAACACATCGATATCACTATGAGCCGTGTCGCTGTGTTTGGCCACTGACCCATACACCAACGCCAGATGCACCTGGTCGCCGAGCGGCAGCAGCGCCGCGCGGATTACCTCCACAGGACCGAGCGTCTTGACCACAATGCCGCACAGCTCCCCGTAGATCGGCGCCGCTGGATTGGCCTGGTAGTGTTTTTGGTTACCGATGCGCGTCACCGTCACCAGCCCACTCTCCACCAGGCGCCGAACCTCGCGCTGCACCACGCCCGACCCGGCACCAACCAGACCGATGAGCTCAGTGGTGAAGAAACTGCGCTCGGGCTGGCCAAACAGCAGCGCCAGCACGCGTTGCTGGGTCGCCGAAAACAGCGCATCGGCAAGTGTCATCTTCGCTGGCATAGGCTTGCGCCGCACGGCGGGACGTCGCTTCGGAGACCTGGCTGACCTGTTTGTACCCATATTGGGCATATTAGTACCCGTTTTGGGTATATTGCAAGCCCCATGGTTTGACCAGCGCGAAAAACCAGGCACACCACCCGATTACTGCCCGATACCCAACACGCTAAATCACTACCCGATCTGGGTCGAGCGCAGGCTCCAGTGGGCATCCATAAACAACTGCAATATCTGAATTCCTGCTTTCACGGGAGTGACCGCCGTGGTAATTTTTGAATTAATTATATACCAGAAGTTATTTTACCCGGACCCGGATTACCGGAATGCACATAAAGGTGCGGCAATGCAACGACACACCCTCAAAACCCGGCTTGCCCATCTTTATCATGGCGACGACCGTACCGCGCTGATATTCCGCTGGGGCCTGCTGGCCTTTGACGCCGCAAGCATCCTGTACTTCATCATTGCCAGTTTTTATCAGAACATTGACCAGTTCCATGCCATTGAACAGTTGATCGGCCTGCTCTACCTGCTGGAGTTCTCGGCGCGGCTGTATATCAGCAACCGGCGTCTGGCCGACACCTTCAGCCTGTCGGGGCTCGCCGACCTGATCGTCATCCTGTCACTGTTTGCGCCGATGGTGGCCGAGAGCTTCCTGTTCCTCAGGGTGGTGCGCAGCCTGAGGCTGCTACGCTCGTATCATATGCTCAAGACGCTGCGCGAGCATTCGCGCTTTGTCAGGGTGCATGAAGACATCATCTTCAGCGTCATCAACCTGCTGGTGTTCATCTTCGTCATGTCCGCCGTGGTCTATGTGGCGCAGTTTGGCAGCAATCCGCTGATCAAGGGCTATGTCGATGCGCTGTATTTCACTGTGACCGCGCTGACCACCACCGGCTTTGGCGACATCACGCTGGCCGGCACCGGCGGACATCTGCTGGCGGTCTTGATCATGATCTTCGGCATTTCACTGTTCCTGCGCCTGATCCAGACCATCTTCCGCCCCGAGAAGGTGCGCTATGAATGTCCGAGCTGCGGCCTGAATCGCCATGACAATGATGCCGTACACTGCAAGCATTGCGGCACCGTGCTGCACATCACCACCGAAGGCGCGGTCTGAAACTAAGGAAGCCGCCCCCGGACGCACACCCCTTGGTGATGACCCCGGATCACGCTGAATGGGTGCGTCGAAAATATGACGAACGATGTAGCCCTGGCGGCCTAACATCATTACAGTTACCGGGCAGCAGGGGATTAATCCTTGTCGCGGCCAGATAAGCTCGATACGATGTCATGAACCAGCCGGCAAATATTATTTTGCCTGATCAGACCATTGGAACCGGAGATATCCTATGCGATCGATGACCGCAGGGCGACATATGTGGATAGATGATTATTCTCTAAGTGTATCCGCCATCAGCGGAACTACATGCCAAATGATGCTAGGCCGCCGCCGCACTATTAGCAATCGTACGGACGCCGCCTAACATACCGGCGTTTTTCAGGGTAGTTGTCGCGTCAACCGTTTTCATTATGCTGCCTTTTGGCATTCCATTACCAGTCGATCCGGGTTAAGCATGACCGCGCCGATCGGTGACCAGTTCCGGGTTTTCCCTGACCACCGTTCGGGGC
>JACREF010000014.1 GCA_016218365.1 Gammaproteobacteria bacterium | reverse complement strand
GCTGAGTCACTGCGGGCGCCACGCCCAGATTCTGATACAAGGCCACCTGGAAAGCGCCGGCAGCCAGATCTCCGTTGTTAGATACAGTCGCTGTGACCGTCACCGGCTGACCGGCAACAGGCACCAGTGGCGCAATCGTCAAACCACTGATCGTCAGATCAGGGCCAAATGTCCCGAACAACTCAGACGAGGACAAGTAATTGGATGAGCTGTCGGAACCACCGGCAATCAGAACCTTGCCGTCCTGCAGCAAGGTAGAGGTATGATTGCTTCTTGCCACAGCCATTGCACCTGCAGATGAAAAAATACCCATCGCAGGATCAAATACCTCAACAGAAGAAAGATAATTCATTGTCTGCGGGCTCTTACCCCCAGAAAGCACTACCTGACCATCAGGTAGCAGCGTAGCTGTGTGCACATACCTCATCGCCACCAGAGGTCCCGTAGCAGTAAAAATACCGGCCGCAGGATCGTACAGTTCACCAGTAACCCCGGCAGCCAAGCATGTCGTAGAACACGTTCCACCAGCAATCAACACCTTGCCATTGGTCAACAGGGTAGCGGTGTGCTGCGCCCGTGCGGTGACCAGCATTCCTGCTGGTGAAAATGCAGTTGTTACCGGGTCATATATCTCAGAAGGTGATATGAATGTGGTACCTACCGAGCCACCAGTGATCAGCACCCTGCCATCTGACAATGCTGTGGCAGTATGTTTTTGTCGCGCATTTATCATTGACGCAGCGGGCATAAACGTACCTGTGCTGGGATCGAATAATTCAGCAGATGCTAAATAGCCACTGCTGGCACTATAGCCACCTGTGATTAATACCCTCCCGTCAACCAATAACGTAGCTGCATGCAGGTATCGTGATTTGATCATCGGGCCCGTGGTTGTGAAGGTTCCTGCGGCTGGGTCATACAACTCTGCAGATGCGAGATAACCACTTTTGTTATATCCGCCAGCGATCAATACCCTGCCATCTGCCAGCAGGGTTGCGGTATGCGCATACCTTGCCGCACCTAAATCACCAGTGACTATATAGACACCTGTCACCGGATCATACAGTTCTGCAGAAGACAAATAATATCCTGGCGAGTAAAAGTTATATCCCCCCACAGTCAGAACCTGACCATTGGTCAACAGGGTAGCGGTATGAAAATATCGCGCCGTACCCATTGAACCAGTGACCTTGAAAGCAGGCTGTATCTCTGCTGCTGGAGCAGCAGAGATACAACCAAGCGCCAATAGAAACAACATGCCCAGCCAGGCTGAAGGATGTGATATACGCAGTCTCAGTTTCATATGCCACCTGTTTAAGTATTCTGTAGACCCAAAATGGGCTACAGATTTATAGGGCGACTCTCAAATTGGTTCTGCTTTCTTTACTTAATCCTAATAACGACCCGCCTGGCTCAAGCGTGCTGGTTGGATTTCCAACTGGTTCACAACTTACAGAGAAATATATGCTGCTGATTTGTAATTAAAGCTGACGCACATATACATACCATCCTGTCCTGGTTAAAACCTGAGCAGGAGGATATAGGAGCGCTAGATTATAGTTAGGGCAGATATTGCGGAAATGGCGCGTATTCCAGGACCCTACCCAGCTTAGATGCTGGACTAACTGGCTGAAACTTATAAGGGAATATGCGAGTTAGAGAAATTAGTAACTAATTTAATATCAATCAGTTTTGAATTGGCGGAGAGGAAGGGATTCGAACCCTTGATACCGGTTAGGGTATACACACTTTCCAGGCGTGCTCCTTCAACCGCTCGGACACCTCTCCAGAGAAGAGGCGCAGATTAAACTATCGCGACCCCGATTACAATGCCGCGCTATTTAACCCATTGATTCAAAAAGGCGCTGGCCTAGTTTGGCCAGTCCAGCGTGAAGGCATAGATGCCCTGACGGCTCGTCTGGCCAGTGCAATCGAGGCGCAACTTGAGCTCCCACCCCCCGCCCATCGTGAACTCATGGGTGCCGGCAATATAACGGCCCACCGCCCGTTCGGTCGCAACCAAAGGCTGATCATCGGTCGACATCTGCATGCCAGGCATGGCCTGAAAAAACTGCACCGAGCAACCGCTCACCGGTTTGCCATGACCATCAATTACCCGAGCCTCCAGTCGTGATTTCAGCCCTACTGCCAACGCCGGGTCTGCATACAGATCTGCTCGATAACCCTCCTCAAGGGTTATCGTATTGATCGGCGCCGGAGTCAACAACAGATAACCGCCCACCATTGCCAGCACCGCGACCAGTGTCAGCAGTACCAGCAAATTACGCCACGAGATTTTTTTTATCACTGCGGCCCCTTAAGGCGAAAGTCCCAGAGATGGCTATTGTAGAAGCAGACTATGCTGAGTTCAATCTGGAGACATCTGTCGCCGATCTCAGGGAACCAGACCGGTCAGTTCTTTTTTCAGATAATTATGCTGCTGGCTGGAATCGAGATTGGCGAAATAGGCCTGATCAGTGATCCAGGTGCTGAATTGCAGAATATCATTGATGTTGCGGCGATTACCCATATGCCGGACCATGTTCTCAGGCAGCACCGCATCCTGTTTGCTGGCCAGCACATATTGCACCTTGAGCTGACGGTTGCTGTAGCTGCTGTGCATCGAAAAATCCACGGCATCATCTGAGATGCGCACATCATCGCTGATACCCTTGAAATTGATCTCCTCGGGATATTCAAGGACCGCGGTGTGCGACACCTGCAACGGATAGGTCATCGCCAATGGTGACTTACGATTGATGATGCGCGGCAGACTTATATAGTCCTTGACCGTCGAACCATAAAAAGTCGAATACAACTTGCCGGGCTCATGCTCCCAGTAATCGTTAATCAGATATCTCTCCACCACCGTGATGACATTTTTCTCTTCATCATCGTTGACCTGCAGCGCCTCTGCCTGCTCGATGCCCGGATAGATATTGGCATAGAAATTCAGATAACGGCTGGCCACCTCCTCCGGGGTCTTGTTGGCAAAATAGGCCCGCTTCCACTCTGCTTCACCACGGGTATAGACCGAGGTCACGGTCAGACCGACCGGCTTGTCATATGCAGTCACCTGGAAATGCTCTTCCACCTTGACCTCCGGTGCATAACCCGGCGGTAACTGCATATCAGCCAGAGTGTGGCTGGCTGAGCTCACTAGCAGCGCCTTACCATAATTTGGCACACTGCGCAGCTCAAGTGCACCACGTTGATAGGTGGATGTCGCATCAATCCACAGCGGCTTGCCGCCAGCAGGCTCGGCCCTGACAATGACGTGATCGAACAATCCGGGTGAGGGCAGATAATCGGCAATTGCCCGCTTATTCCCCGCCGACACCAGCGCCGGCTCAGCCTTAACCCCCCACTGACGAAGGATCGAGGTCAGCAGCAAGGCCTTGTCCTTGCAGTCTCCAAAACGGCGCTCCACCACTTCATTGGGGTGACTGGGGCGGTGAGAACTCTGCCCCATCTCGACACCAAAATAGCGCACATCATCCTGTACAAAACGGGTTGCCAGCTGAATCGACTCGCCAAGCTCAGTGCCAGGCCGCCGCCATTGCTTCATCCGCTCCTGCAGGGCCGGCGACAACACACCCCGCTGCTTAAACAGGGCGGCGGCCCATTGCGCCACCTGATGCCAGTCACGGTATTCACTGACCTGTATCCACGGATACGGGTTGTACCATTGCGGGTAATCTCCTTCATCGACCTGCGGCTTGAGCCCGGCCACGACCCACCGATAATCCTTCATTCCATCGTGCTCATTGATCTGCGGCTGCAGATCAATATTGAATACCCGCGTATTCAACTGCCGTGCTTGCGGGACCAGCAACCGGACCATGATCTGATCAACACCAACCTGCCACCCCAGCGGGTATGCGGCAAAAAACTTATCGCCGAATACCGGATTGAATCCAGTGACTGAATAACTGTATTCAATAACATCACCAACCCTGACATCATCGAGCACCGTCAATGCCGTAACAGCACCGTTGTACATCAGCTTATCGAGATCACGTTCCTGCTGAATCAGTTTGACGCGCGTCGGATCAAGACGTTCGCTACGTATGCCATTACGGGTGACCGCCACTGAATGCAGCTGCAATGCCTGATATTGCGGATGGAAATCTATGCTGATCGATGCGGCATCCTCCAGTCCGGTCTCGGTCACCGGAACGTAGGCGATATGGACGAACTCGGTCACCCCTGTACTATCCAGACGGGTCTGCCATTCTGACAGAAGATAATGAGTCGCTTCACCGCGACGTCTCGCTGGTGCTGCCTGGGCCGGCACAGCCGAAGGTTCAGCCCACGACGGGATAGCAGTGACAGTAAATGAGTACTGATCAGAATAGTGCTGGTCCTGCTGGGCCCGAACGTCTGTGGCCAATACCATCAACAGCAGTCCGCACGCCCCCCAATGCTGACCGCTATACAAGGCATTCATCATTATGTCTCTCAGCGTCTGGATCAGGTCGTGCAATCGATAGTACACAGCATGTTCCTGGGCGATAGCCGGGGTTAGAGGGTCCGAGGGCGTCTCCGATCATGCAGGCCCATGGAGGCTGTCGTAATACGGAGGTTACACTCGGATTATCGGCATGGTAACGATGCGGATGAGCTGTTGTGGCTGCGAAAAAGCAAGGCTGCTGAATATATCAATAACATATTGATATATATTATTTTTCTTCCGATCGCGGCAGCCACTCGCTGCAAGGTGATATAGCTCTATATACAGCAGAAGGCTGGGGGAGCCTGCCCGCCAGACTGTCAGGACTTGCGCTGGATCAATTCGATGCGATAACCGTCCGGGTCTTCGACAAAGGCGATCACCGTCGTGCCATGCTTCATCGGGCCAGCCTCACGCACCACCTTGCCGCCGCGCGACTTGATCAGCTCGCAGGTGGCATAGGCGTCCTCGACCTCGATTGCGACATGACCAAAACCATTGCCGATGTCGTAGCGATCGGTATCCCAGTTGTGCGTCAGCTCGATGACTGCGCCTTCGGCCTCCGAGCCATAGCCGACGAAGGCCAGCGTAAAGCGCCCTTCCGGGTAATCATGCTGGCGCAGCAGCCGCATGCCCAGCACCTCGGTGTAAAACTGCAGCGCACGCGGCAAATCGCCGACCCGGATCATGGTGTGCAGGATACGCATCCGCTTGCTCCTCTATCGCCCGCCCATAGGCGGGCGGGACGTGGATGTCAGTGATCAGCCCTGGCGCCGGCGCGCGGCGATGCGCATGCGCAGCGCGTTCAACTTGATGAAGCCTTCGGCATCCTTCTGGTTGTAGGCGCCGGCGTCATCCTCGAAGGTTGCGATGTTGGCGTCGAACAGGCTGTCCTTGAGCGATTTGCGGCCGACGACGCTGACACTGCCCTTGTACAGCTTGAGCCGCACCACGCCGTTGACGAACTGCTGCGAGGCATCGATCATCTGCTGCATCATCAGCCGTTCGGGGCTCCACCAGTAACCGTTGTAGATCAGGCTGGAGTAGCGCGGCATCAGATCATCCTTCAGGTGCGCGACCTCGCGATCCAGCGTGATCGACTCGATGGCACGGTGCGCCTTCAGCAGGATGGTGCCGCCCGGGGTCTCGTAACAACCGCGCGACTTCATGCCGACATAACGGTTCTCGACCAGGTCGAGACGGCCGATGCCGTTGGCGCCGCCGATCTGGTTCAGCTGCGCCAGCAGCAGCGCCGGTGTCATCTTCTGGCCATCGATTGCGATACAATCACCGCGCGCGAACTCCAGCTCGATATAGCTTGCACGGTCCGGGGCCTTCTCGGCCGCCACCGACCAGCGCCACATCTCTTCTTCTGGCTCATGCCATGGATCCTCGAGACCACCGCCTTCATAGGAGATGTGCAACAGGTTGGCATCCATCGAATACGGCGAACGCTTGCCGCGCTTCTGCTCGATCGGGATCTGATGTCGTTCAGCATAGGCCAGCAGCGTCTCGCGCGAGCTCAGTGTCCACTCACGCCACGGCGCGATGATGCGGATATCGGGGCGCAGTGCGTAGGCACCGAGCTCGAAGCGCACCTGATCGTTGCCCTTGCCGGTGGCACCATGCGATACCGCATCAGCGCCGGTCTCGTTGGCGATCTCGACCAGGCGTTTGGCGATCAACGGCCGGGCGATCGAGGTGCCGAGCAGGTATTCACCTTCATACAGCGTGTTGGCGCGAAACATCGGAAACACGAAATCGCGGACAAACTCCTCGCGCAGGTCATCGATGTAGATCTGCTTGACGCCCATCGTCTGGGCCTTGCTGCGCGCCGGCTCCAGCTCCTCGCCCTGACCGATGTCGGCGGTGAAGGTGACGACCTCACAGTGGTATTCGTCCTGCAACCACTTGAGGATGATCGAGGTATCGAGGCCACCCGAATAGGCCAATACGACTTTTTTTATGTCAGCCATGGTCTGTTCCCAAAAACTATTAGATCGATATCAAGGTATCCGGACATCAGGTCCGCTATCTTCAGCAGGGCCGCGCCGGGGCGCCTATTTTTGCATGTCCTGACGTGCTTTGCCATCAAGTGCCCGCCGCGCGCCCCTGGCGATGCCAGGGTGCTGACTATTCATTTGCGCTTTGGAGCGTATATATCAGTACAGGTGCCTTCTGCGACTTCAGCGGCGAAATTAAAGGTCTCGGACAGCGTCGGGTGTGGATGCACCGTCAGCGCGATGTCTGCCATATCGGCCCCCATCTCCAGCGCCAGCACCGCCTCGGCGATCAGCTCGCCGGCGTTCGGTCCGACCATCGCGGCACCGATGATCCGGTGATGTTCATCAAACAGCAGCTTGGTCATGCCCTCATCGCGACCCAGCGACAGGGAACGGCCGCTCGCGGCCCAGGGGAATACCCCTTTCAGATAGGCGATCCCTTCGGCCTTGCACTGCTCCTCGGTCTTGCCCATCCACGCCACCTCCGGATCGGTGTAGGCGACCGCCGGGATCGCCCGCGCATCGAAGAACGTCTTCATGCCGGCGATCACCTCGGCCGCGACCTTGCCCTCATGGGTCGCCTTGTGGGCCAGCATCGGCTGCCCGACGACATCACCGATGGCAAAGATGTGCGGCACATTGCTGCGTTGCTGTTTATCGACGCTGATGAAACCACGCGCATCCACGGCGATGCCGGCCTTGTCGGCATCGATCAACAGGCCATTCGGGCTGCGGCCAATCGAAACCAGCACCCGATCAAAGGTGTCGCTGTCCGGCGCGTCCTTGCCTTCAAAACTGCACAGCAGGCCCTCTGGCGTCGGCGTGATTGCCGTGACCTTGGTGCTGGTGTAGATATTCTGGTAACGTTTTTTGATCCGCCGCTCCAGCGGTCGCACTACATCGCGGTCGACGCCGGGGATCAGGCCCGGTGACAGCTCGACGATCGTGACCTTGGCGCCGAGCGCGTCATAGACCGTCGCCATCTCAAGCCCAATAATGCCGCCGCCGACCACCAGCAGGCGTTTCGGCACCTCCTTGATCTCCAGCGCATCGGTCGAATCCATCACCCGCGGGTCACCCCACGGGATGAACGGCAGCTTGGTGACACGTGAACCAACGGCGATGATGCAATGCTTGAAGCCGATGACGGTCTTGCCGCCGTCGGCGGCCTCGACCTGGATGGTATGGGCCGAGGTAAAGCGGCCGTAGCCGTGGACGATCTGCACCTTGCGCTGCTTGGCCAGGGACTTCAGCCCGCCGGTCAGCTTGTTGACCACGCTGTTCTTGTGGCCGCGCAGTTTGTCGAGGTCGATCTCGGGCGAGTTGAAGCCGATGCCGATGTCGTGAAACTCTGCAGCCTCGTTGATGACCTGGGCGGTATGCAACAGGGCCTTGGACGGGATGCAGCCGACATTGAGGCAAACCCCGCCGATGACATCATAACGCTCGATCAGCACCACCTGCTTGCCGAGGTCGGCGGCACGAAACGCGGCGGTGTAGCCACCGGGGCCGGAACCGAGCACGACAAGTTCAGTTTGAATGTCTACCGTGCCGCTGTATGCAGCAGTAGGCGCAGGAGTGGTCGCGGGCGCTACCGCAGCAGCCGTTGCAGCGGCGGGTGTGGGCGTCGTAGCGGCCGGTTGGGTCGCCGCCGTGTCACTGACCTCCAGCATCAGGATCGGGCTGCCCACCGAGACCTTGTCGCCGAGCGCGACCAGCAGCTGCTTGACGACGCCGGCCTGCGGTGACGGGATCTCCATCGAGGCCTTGTCGGATTCGACCGAGATCAACGAAGTTTCTTCAGCAATCGTGTCGCCGACCTTGACCAGGATCTCGATGACCTCGACATCGGCGAAGTCACCGATGTTGGGTACCTTGACTTCAATCAGCGTACTCATAGGCCTACACCAAGACCTTGGGATCAGCCAGCACAGCACTGAGGAAGGTGGTAAAGCGCGCACCGTCAGCGCCATCGATGACACGGTGGTCATAGGACAAGGCCAGCGGCAGCATCAGCCGCGGCGCGAATTCCTTGCCGTTCCACACCGGCTGCATCCTCGAACGCGACACACCTAAGATCGCCACCTCAGGCGCATTGACGATCGGCGTGAACTTGGTGCCACCGATACCGCCCAGACTGGAGATCGTGATACAACCGCCCTGCATATCGCTCGGCTTGAGTTTCTTGTCGCGCGCCTTGGCGCTGATCTCGCCGAGCTCGATCGCCAGATCGACCAGCCCCTTCTTGTCGACACCCTGCACCACCGGCACGACCAGACCGTCCGGGGTGTCGACCGCGATGCCGACATTAAAATATTTCTTGAACACCAGGTTGGCGCCGCTGGCATCTAGCGATGCGTTGAAACGCGGATATTCCTGCAGCGCCCTGACCATGGCCTTCATCAGGAACACCAGCGGCGTGATGCCTATGCCCTTGGGCTTGTATTCGGCCACCATCGCCTTACGCATCGCCTCCATGTCGGTGATGTCGGCCTCGTCAAATTGTGTGACATGCGGGATCGTCACCCAGTTGCGATGCAGGAACTGGCCGGTCAGCTTGTTGATCTTGGTCAAGGCCCGGCTTTCGACCTCGCCCCATTTGGCAAAATCGATCTCCGGCAACGGCGCGACCTGCAGGCCACCGGCCGCCGGCATACCTTGTGTCATCACCTGTTTGACGAAGGCCTTGATGTCATCTTGGATGATCCGGCCCTTGCGCCCGGAACCGGCGAGCCGGCCGATGTCGACACCGAGCTCGCGGGCAAACTTGCGCACCCCGGGGCTGGCGTAGGCGCGGGCAAAACCGGCCTCATCGATCCGTCCCAGTGTGACGGCCGGTGTCGCCGCAACAGGCCGCGGCACCATACGTTGCGGCGCGGGTGACGGGGCCGGCGGTGGTGGCGAGCTGGGTACAGACTGCACTGGTGCGGGTGCCTGCTTGGCTGCGACCGGCGGCGCTGCCGCCACCGCGCCGCTCGTCTCGAGCAACAAGATCAGACTGCCGGCAGAGACCTTGTCGCCAACCTGCAGCTTGAGCTCCTTGACGACACCGGCCTCGGGCGCCGGGATCTCCATCGACGCCTTATCCGACTCAACCGAGAGCAACGAGTCTTCGGCCTGCACCGTATCACCGGGCGCAACCAGGATCTCGATGACCTCGACATCCACGAAGTCGCCAATATTCGGAACCAGGATTTCTTTTATCATCATCGTCCTCCCCGCTGCCTACGCATACAGCGGATAGGTCTTTTCACTGTCGATACCGTACTTCGCGATCGCCTCGCTGACCTTGGCGACCGGCAAGCGGCCTTCGTCCGCCAGCGCCTTCAGCGCCGCGACGGTGACATGGTAGCTATTGACCTCGAAGTGCTTGCGTAGCTGGGCGCGGGTGTCACTGCGGCCAAAGCCGTCGGTGCCCAGTACCTCGTAACGCCCCGGCACCCAGCGACGGATCTGCTCGGCATAGTTGCGGATGTAATCGGTCGTGGCGATGAATGGCCCGTTGCGACCGCTGAGACATGCGGTGATATACGGCGTCCTAGGCGCAGCGGTCGGGTGCAGCCGATTCCAGCGCTCGATCTCCTGGGCATCACGGGCCAGCTCATTGAAGCTGGTCGCACTCCAGACATCGGCACGGATCCCCCAATCGCTGGCCAGCAGTTCGGCGGCAGCGATCACCTCGCGCAGGATGGTGCCGGACCCCAGCAACTGGATCTGAGCCGCGCCGCCCTCGGCCTTACTAAACTGATACAGCCCCTTGATGATGCCCTGCTCGACGCCCTGCGGCATCGCTGGGTGCAAGTAGTTTTCATTCATCGTCGTCACATAGTAATAGACGTTTTGCTGCTCGGCATACATCCGGCGCAGGCCGTCATGGACGATCACGGCAAGCTCATAGCTGAAGGTCGGATCGTAACTAACACAGTTCGGGATGGTACCTGCCAAGATCAGGCCATGACCATCCTGGTGCTGCAGACCCTCGCCGGCCAGCGTGGTGCGCCCGGCGGTCGCGCCGATCAGAAAACCGCGCGCCTGCATGTCGCCGGCGGCCCAGGCCAGGTCGCCGATGCGCTGAAAACCAAACATCGAATAATAGATATAGAACGGGATGGTACTGACGCCATGCGCGCTATAGGCGGTGGCCGCGGCGATCCACGATGACATCGCACCGGCCTCGTTGATCCCTTCCTCGAGGATCTGGCCCGTCTTGTCTTCCTTGTAGAACATGATCTCGTCTTTATCCTGCGGCGTGTACAACTGGCCGACTGACGAATAGATACCTAACTGACGGAACATGCCCTCCATACCGAAGGTCCGCGCCTCGTCGGGCACGATCGGCACGATATACTGGCCGATCTTCTTGTCACGGCACAGCAGCGTCAGCAGCCGCACATAGGCCATGGTCGTCGACATCTCGCGATCGCCGCTGCCTTCGAGCAGCGGGGCGAACGCCGACAGTTCCGGTACCTCCAGTGGCGGCACATCGACCCGGCGCGCTGGCAGATAGCCACCCAGCGCTGCACGGCGCTGATGCAGGTATTTCATCTCGGGACTGTCTGCGGCTGGCACGAAATACTTGCCGGCGGCCGCATCCTCATCGGAGAGCGGGAGATTGAAACGGTCGCGGAAGGCGATCATCTCATCATCCTGGAGCTTTTTCTGCGAATGGGTGCGCATCTGCCCTTCACCGGCCGCGCCCATGCCATAGCCCTTGACGGTGTGAGCCAGGATCACCGTCGGCTGACCGACATGATTGGCCGCGGCATGGTAGGCCGCATAGACCTTGTGCGGGTCGTGGCCGCCGCGATTCAGATGCCAGATATCATCATCGGTCATCTGCGCGACCATCGCCCTCAGTTCAGGGTATTTGCCAAAGAAATGTTCGCGCACATAGGCGCCGTCCTTGGCCTTGTAGTTCTGGAAGTCACCATCGACGGCCTCCATCATCCGTTGCTTCAACAGGCCATTCTTGTCCCGGGCCAATAACTGATCCCAGTACCCGCCCCAGATCACCTTGATGACATTCCAGCCGGCGCCACGGAAGATCGCCTCGAGCTCCTGGATGATCTTGCCGTTGCCGCGCACCGGGCCATCCAGGCGTTGCAGATTGCAGTTGACGACCCAGATCAGGTTGTCCATGCGTTCGCGCGCGGCCAGCGTGATCGCACCCAGGCTCTCGGGCTCATCACACTCGCCATCGCCGAGGAAGGACCAGATCTTGCGGCCGGAGGTGTCAGCCAGGTTGCGGTCCTGCAGATATTTCATGAAGCGCGCCTGGTAGATCGACATGATCGGACCCAGGCCCATCGATACGGTCGGGAACTGCCAGAAGTCCGGCATCAACCACGGATGCGGATACGATGACAGGCCGTTACCATCGACCTCCTGACGAAAATGATCCAGCTGCTCTGCAGTCAAACGCCCTTCGAGAAAGGCGCGGGCATAGGTACCGGGCGAGGCATGGCCCTGGGAAAAGATCAGATCGCCGCCGAAACCGGCGCCGGGTGCGCGCCAGAAATGGTTGTAACCGACATCGTACAGCGTCGCCGCCGAGGCGAAGGTCGCGATATGACCGCCGAGCTCGGTGGACTTGCGGTTGGCCTTGACGACCATCGCCATCGCATTCCAGCGGATATAACTGCGCAGCCGGTCCTCGATCGCCGCATCACCGGGCATCGGCACCTCAAGGTGCGGCGGTATCGTATTGACATAGGCGGTGTTGGCCGAAAACGGCAGGTGCGCGCCGGTGCGCCGCGCCTTGTCGATCATCTGCTCCAGCAGATAATGCGCGCGCTCCACGCCCTCGTTCTCGATGACGGCCTCGAGCGCATCGATCCATTCCTGGGTCTCGACCGCATCGATATCAATGTTCTCTACTTGCTGAGACATAGCTCCAACCTCGTTAAACCGATTCAGCCTGACACTGTGTGAGGTAAATCTTCTGGGACAATGCTTGACTGTTTAGTTGTATGGGCCAATGATCTCAACAACCACTGTCCCGGCACACGTCGCCAGTGTGGCGCTGAGCCGCAGCGCTACGGCGCCTGTCCGCACTTTAGCCTGCATATGAAAACGTGCTTGTTTTTGCTACGCTTTTTCTCTTGCCGGCGCGGCCATCCCGACACTCTGTGAGAATCTGTCAAAATCGGCCAGACATGATCGTGGTTTTCATCGACGAGGTCAAGTTCGCCCGCCATCCAACCTGGATCCAACACCAATGAAAGTGACTATAAAACAACATGATAAAATCCCGGGCAAGGCGACCATCGCCGGCATCGAGCACCTTGCGGTGCTGCTGCCGAATCTGCAGCGAGGTCAGGATCGGCCGGTCTTCGCCTATGCCGATACGCTGCTGCAGCGGTTGCACAGTGCCCAGGGCAAGGACGCGGCCGGGCCGTTTGAGACGGACCTGCCCAACCCGGTCGGCACCCACGTCACGCTGGCACAGACCGCCAAGGATGTCGGCAGCTTCGAGTTGCTGACACTGGCGCGCAAGCTGCTGGCGCCCGTGTTGCTGCGCAACCCGCGCGCGATCAGCCTGCTGATCACCGGATTTGATGACGACACGGCAACGCGGGCCGCCGAGGCGCTGATCGCGGCCGTACTGGCCGATCATGCTGCGCTGCCCAGCTTCAAAAGCACCCCTGCCGCGGCCCGCCGCCTCAAGGAGATCCATGTCTACGGCGTCACCGCGCGGCTCGATACCCGGCGGATCAGCGCCGAGGCCGACGGCAATCATCTGGCACGCTCGCTGACGATGCTGCCGCCGAACCTGCTGACCCCGGCTGAGTACCGCCGCCGCATCGCGACCTTGGCCCGCCAGCAGCGCTGGCAGATGACGACGCTGGACAGCCGCGCCCTGCTGCGCAAGAAGGCCGGGGCGTTCCTCGCCGTCGCCCAGGGCAGTGACGACGACGATGCGGCGATCATCCGGCTGCGCTATACCCCGCCACGCACCAGGCACACGCCGCGCGGCATCGCGCTGGTCGGCAAGGGTCTGTGTTATGACACCGGCGGCATGAACCTCAAGGGCGCCAAACACATGCATGGCATGCATGAGGACATGGCCGGCAGCGCGGTCGCGCTCGGCACGCTGCTGGCACTGAGCCAGCTCAAGGTGCCGTTTCCGGTCGAGTGCTGGCTGGCGCTGGCACAGAACCATATCGGTCCCCGCGCCTACAAGCAGAACGACATCATCACCGCCGCCGATGGCACGACCATCGAGATCGTCCATACCGATGCCGAGGGGCGGATGGTGCTGGCTGACACCTTGTATCTGGCCAGCCGCAACCAGCCGGCCGTCATCATCGATTATGCGACGCTGACCGGCGCCTGCATCCATGCCCTCGGCACCCGCTACAGCGGCATCTTCACCAACCGCGATGCGCTGCTGCCACGGCTGATCGAGGCCGGCCGCCACAGCGGCGAACGGGTGTGGCCATTCCCGCTCGATGCGGACTTCGGTGACGCGCTGAAGAGCGAGATCGCCGACGTCAAACAATGCACGCTGGACGGTGAGGCCGATCACATCCTGGCCGCGACCTTCCTGCGCCGTTTCGTCAAGGACACACCGTGGCTGCACATCGATCTGGCCGCCGGACGTCATCGCGGCGGTCTGGCGCATATCCCCAGCGACACCACCGGCTTTGGCGTAAGGTATACGCTGGATCTGTTGCTCGACCAACAGCTGCTGGAGCATCTGCCCGCATGAGCGACCGGCTGACCGATCTTGAGATCCACTACAGCCACCTGCAGGCGCTGCTCGATGAGCTGAACACCGTGGTGATCCGCCAGCAACAGCAGATCGACCAGCTGCAGCAGAGTCTGGCGCAGCTGCGCCGCCAGCTCGAGGCCGGCAGCAGCGGCCAGATCGCCAGCCTGCGGGAGGAGACGCCGCCACCGCATTACTAAACCCGGCGCTTTGACAGTGACCGCACTGTGCCGCTACTCTTGCCTGATCTATACCGCCCTGCGGCCATCACCTCCCATCATTCTCAACGGAGCATCCCCATGACCGACGTTTCACCCCTGACCCAGGCCCAGCAGACCTTCAGCGACAAGGTTGCGTGGCGCGCGCTCCCCAGCGAGGACTGCGCACTGCCGGCCGCGCTGCAGCGCGTACTCAGCGAGCCCGTCACCGCACCACTCGACATGCCACCGTATCATCGCGCCATCGTTGAAGGCTACCTCGTCCACACTGCCGACACCGCCCAGGCCAGCGAGACCAGCCCGGTTCGTTTTGCCATCGTCGGCGAGGTGATGCCAGGAGACGCCCAGTGTCCAAGGTTCAGTCCTGGCCAGGCGATCCGCGTCGCCACCGGCAGCATCGTGCCCGACGGCGGCTATTCGATCGTGCGGATGTGGGAGGCCAAGCAGGATGGTCAGGCCTTCACGATCGGCCGGCCATTCCCACCCCGTTTCTTCATCGAAGACCAGGGTTGTGACATGAAAAAGGGCCAGGTCGCAGTGGCCGCCGGCAGCGTGCTGCACGCCGCTGCGATCGGCCAGATCGCCGCACTTGGCATCGACCAGGTCAAGGTCATGCGTCGGCCGCAGGTGACGGTGTTTGCATCCGGTGACGAGGTGATCCCGTATACCGCGCCACTGAGACCAGGTCAGATACGTGACTGCAATTCGGTGATGCTCAGCGCTGCGGTCACCGAGGCCGGTGGCATGGCGAGATCTGGCGGCATCATGCGCGATGATTTCGACCAGTTCGTCGCGGCGGTGCGCCGCGCACTGCAGGACAGCGACATGATCGTCATCGCCGGTGGTACCGCGGTCGGCGATCGCGACTTCATCTCCGACCTGCTGCGCGAGGTCGGAGAACTGGTCGTCGACGGCGTGCAGATGAAATCCGGCCGGCCGTTGATCATGGGTGTGGCCGGTGACAAACCGCTGGTCTGCGTCGCCGGCCATCCGCCCGAGGCGTTGCGCGGCTTCCGGCTGTTTGGCATCGCGGCATTGAACCGGCTGCTCGGCGTCGACGCGCCGCTGCCGGCTGACGTAGCGTGACGACCGTGGTAACGATAAGCTGTGTACACTGCAGCAGTGATTATCCCTCTGACACCCCTCTCCCTGCCCTCTCCCCGAACGGGGAGAGAGGGTGACTGGAGAGTCCTGCATGACTGAGCTGCTGATCACCCGGCCCGACGACTGGCACATCCATCTGCGTGATGGCACTGCGCTGGCGACGACCGTGCCGCATGTTGCGCGCTGTTTTGGCCGCGCCATCGTGATGCCGAACCTGGTGCCGCCGGTCACGACCACCGCACTGGCCAGTCAGTACCGACAACGCATCCTGGCACAAGTGCCGGCCGGCAGCGACTTTGATCCGCTGATGGCGTTATATCTGACCGACAACACCTCCGGCGCGGAGATCCGCCGCGCCCATGAGAGCGGTATCGTCAAGGCGGTCAAGCTCTACCCGGCCGGTGCCACGACCCACTCCGATGCCGGCGTCACTGGTATCGAACGCACCTATCCGGCGCTGGAGGTCATGGATGAACTCGGTCTGCCGTTGTTGATCCATGGTGAGGTGACGCGCCCCGAGGTCGACATCTTTGATCGCGAACAGGTGTTCATCGACGAACAGCTGCAGCCGCTGGTTGAGCGCTTTGGCCGGCTGCGCATCGTGCTGGAACACATCACCACCGCCGAGGCCGTGCAGTTTGTCAGTGCTGCGCCGCCACGGGTCGCCGCAACGATCACCGCCCATCATTTATTGCTGAACCGCAATGCGATGCTGGCCGGCGGCATCCGCCCGCATCATTACTGCCTGCCGGTGCTGAAACGTGAACGTCATCGCCAGGCACTGGTACAGGCAGCGTGCAGCGGCAATCCAAAGTTTTTCCTCGGCACCGACAGCGCGCCGCACGCCCGCAGCAAGAAAGAGGGCGCCTGTGGCTGCGCCGGGCTGTATACCGCCCATGCCGCGCTCGAACTGTACGCCGAGGCCTTTGAACAGGCCGGCCACCTCGATCGCCTCGAGGGCTTTGCCAGCCACTACGGCGCTGATTTTTACCAGCTGCCCCGCGCAACAACGCAGCTCAGATTATGTAAGGAGGGCTGGTCGATCCCGGACCGTTATCCCTTGGGTGACGACACGCTGATCCCGTTCCGCGCCGGCGCCCAGCTGAGCTGGCGCGTCACCGGCCGCGCATGAGCCGTTACAGGAGTATCCAATGAAACGGCCGGAATCTGATCTGGAAGCCGGGGATGAGGCGCTGGAACCTGGCGATGATGAAGCGACACTGCCATCAGCCCCTGTTGCCGGCCCGACCATGCATACGCGGTTTCGCGGCTACCTGCCGGTGGTCGTCGACATCGAGACCGGGGGCTTCAATCCACGCCGCGATGCGCTGCTGGAGATCGCCGCCGTCATCATCGGCCGCGACGCGGACGGCAGACTGGTGCAGGAGAGCTGCCATGCCTTTCATGTCGAACCGTTTGCCGGCGCCAACCTGGAACCGAGCGCCTTGCAGTTCAACGGCATCGATCCCTACCATCCATTCCGCTTTGCGGTACCGGAACTCAAGGCGCTGCAGGAGATCTTCCGCGCCATCCGCCCGGCCATGCACCGCCAGCAATGCCGGCGTGCGATCCTGGTCGGCCACAATCCGGCCTTTGACCTCTCCTTTCTGAACGCCGCCGTCGAACGCACCACGATCAAACGCAACCCGTTTCATCCGTTTGCAACCTTTGATACCGCGACGCTGGCCGGCCTGGCCTACGGCCAGACGGTGCTGGCCCGGGCGGTGCACGCCGCCGGCATCGAATGGGATCACAGCCAGGCGCATTCGGCGCGTTACGATGCCGAGCAGACCGCCGAGCTGTTCTGCCGCATCGTCAACCGCTGGGACCAGCTGAATCCTGCAAATCACTGAGGCTACTCGCCGGTCACCTTCTGCAACTGTACTAAAAGGGGAGTATGGCTTAACGGCGATTGAAAAACGCGATCAGGGGATGCAGCGCAAGGCGGAAACGGGTGAAAAAGCGCAGTTTACACGGCAGCAATGAGACATGGCTCTAGCTGAGCATTTTGAGACCGTTTCCAACGCCGCGATGCGCCCCTCAGCGCATTTTTCAGCCCTGCTGCACATCCTTGACCATCTGCTGCAGCTCCCCGCGCTGGAACAGTTCCATCATGATGTCGCAGCCACCGACCAGCTCGCCGCCGATATACAGCTGCGGGAAGGTCGGCCAGTTCGCATAACGCGGCAGGTGCTGACGGATCTCGGGGTCGGCCAGCACATCGACCGTTTCAAAACGAGCCCCACTCTGCTGCAGCGCCTGGACCGCCCGGGCCGAAAACCCGCACATCGGAAACTGCGGGGTCCCCTTCATAAATAACACGATAGGCGCGCCCTCGACCTTCTGCTTGATCCTTTCCATCACATCCATAACCACCTCGTTAAGTGTCACCCTTCAGGGCTGCCGAACAGCTCTGGATCGTCCGGTAATTTTAGCGTAGAATACCCGAGCAAAACAATAAGGATTAGCGCGGCTACAGGCTGGCGCTGCGGGTGTTGAACTCCTGCCGCGCGCCGCCTATGCTGCGCGGCATGGTTTCGACACTGAAAAACATTACCAATCATCTGGAGGCATTATGAATCCACTCGACTCGATCCCCGGCACCCTCATCGCGGGCGTCGTCCTGACCATCATCCTGGTCGCGATCGTCGGCGCCATTGCACCGGATGTCAGCCTGATCCCGGGCGGCATCAGCGACAACATCCCTGGCATGTAATCAGGCCACCCACTCATCAGGAATCTAGCAGAGGATATTTACCATGGAATTCTTACCATTTGACCGCTGGTTGCATTTTCTTGCAGGCATCACCTGGATCGGTCTGCTGTACTACTTCAACCTGGTGCAGATGCCAGCGCTGGCGGCGGCCAATGCCGACAAGGGTGGCCCAGGCCCGGCCGCGATCAACAAATATGTCGCGCCGCGCGCCTTGCTATGGTTCCGCTGGGCCGCGCTGGTGACCTGGCTCAGCGGGGCCGCGTATCTGGGCGGCGACTTCATCAAGGCCATGACCTTGGGCCTGGGCGACGGCGGCACCATTTATCACACGACGATCGGCATGGGCGCCTGGCTGGGCACAATCATGTTGCTCAATGTCTGGGGCCTGATCTGGCCCAACCAGAAGAAGGTGCTGGGCATCGTCTCGGCCAGCGATGAGGAAAAGGCCCGCGCCCGCCGCATCGCGATGCTGGCATCGCGCACCAACACCATGCTGTCGATCCCGATGCTGATGTTCATGGGCGCCGCCTCGCACGGCCTGCCGTTCTGATAGATACCGGGAAAGGCCGTCCATGACCTTTCCCGGTTGGCGCACGGCAAAAAGTGTCATTTTTGCCGTGCGCCATCTACCCTGACGCAGACTGCTCAGCAAAATGGCGGCACATCCTTGTGCCGCATTCTATATACAAACCATTCTGCATTCTGCATCAGCATGCGATAATCAAGGCCCGGCTTGACCCGGGCTTTGTTATTGACTTGACCGGACCACATCATGAACCGATCTGAACTGCTGGCGGCACTGGCCCGCCACCGGCCGGCCACGGCACAGGAAGGCCAGCACCTGGCAGCCACCATCGACTTTGTCTCCCGCCACGAACACTGCTGCCGCCGCAGCCTGGCGGTCGGCCATATCACGGCATCAAGCTGGATCATCGACCAGGACGCCAGCCATGCGCTGCTGACCCACCACCGCAAGCTCGACCGCTGGCTGCAGCTTGGCGGCCATGTCGAGGATGACAGCGACGTCCTCGCGGCCGCACTGCGCGAGGCCCGTGAGGAATCAGGGCTGGCCACACTGCATGCTGTCGACGACGGGATCTTTGATATCGATGTGCACCCGATCCCGGCGCGACGCGATGAACCGGCCCATCACCATTACGATGTGCGCTTCCTGCTGCAGGCCGACCGCGGTGCGCAGCTGACGATCTCCGACGAGTCACATGACCTGCGCTGGTTCAGCCTCGCGGAACTCTGCGCACTGCCCGGGGATGAATCGATCCGGCGCATGGTCGACAAGATGCAGCGCCGGGCCGACACCCTCTCCCCGGCCCTCTCCCGCTAGCGGGAGAGGGCGTGACAGGGTGATCCTGCCGGCAATCCTCTCGAAGGAACCACCGCATCATACCGGCTCCAGACGCACCGCCGTGCATTTGTATTCCGGTGTCTTCACCATCCGGTCGCGGTGCGGACTGGTGACATGATTCAGAAACACCCGCGGATCATGGAAGGTTGCAAACAGCTCGCCCGGCTTCACGGTGGCGCTGATCCGCAGCGGCAATGTCGCGCTGCCATAGCGACTGATGACCTGCACCCACTGGCCGTCAGTCAAGTGCTGCCGGTGCGCGTCATCGGCGCAGACATCCACGGTATCGGTCGGTCGCAGTGTGTGCACCTGACTGCGACCGGTCATCGTGCCGGCGTTGAAGGCATGCAACGTGCGCCCGGTGATCAGCAGCAGCGGGTACTCCGCCGACACCTGCTCCGGTGTCGGGTGATAGGCAATACGGCGCAGCGCGGCGCGCGGACCCTGGGCAAAGCCATGCCGGTGCAGCAATGGGGTGCCGGGATGTGACTCGTCGGGGCACGGCCACTGCAAGCCGCCCTGTTCAAGGCGCGCATAACTGATGCCGGCACCCGCCGGCCACACCGAGCGGACCTCATCCCAGACTGCCTGCGCCGAGGCAAAACCAAACTGCTCTTGATAACCAAGCGCACGGGCCACATCACACAGGATCTGCCAGTCGCCGCGGGCCTGGCCCGGCGCCGCCAGTGCCTGGCGCACCCGCTGGATACGCCGTTCGGCATTCATGTAGGTGCCGTCCTTCTCAAAACCCGATGCCGCCGGCAGCAAGACGTGGGCCAGCTCGCGTGCGGTCTCATTCAGATACAGATCCTGTACCACCAGCAGCTCGAGTTGCGCCAGGGCCTGCCGCGTGACCGTGGCATTGGCGTTGGTCAGCAGGATGTCATAGCCCACCGACCACAGCGCCTTCAGCTCACCCCGCCCGGCGGCATCGATCATCTGCATCAGGTTCAAACCCGGTGACGTCGGCAGGCTCGCGCCCCAGGCACTCTCGAACCGTGAGCTGCCTTCATGCAGCGCGACACCGCCGGTCAGTGTACCGGGATCGCAACCCATGTGCGCCGCGCCCTGGACATTGTTCTGGCCGCGCAGCGGATTGATGCCGCTGCCCGGCTTGCCGAGGTTGCCGGTCAGCAGCGCCAGGTTCACCAGCGCCATGACCCCTTCGGTGCCCTGGACATGTTCGGTGATGCCCAGGCCATGCACCATCAAGGCCGGGCCGGCCGTGGCATAGCGCCGCGCCACGTCACGGATCTGCGCCGGCTCGACGCCGCACAGCGGTGCGGCCCGTTCCGGTGTCCACTCGGCGATGTAGGCGCAGAACTGTTCGAACTCATCGACACGCGTGGTGACAAACCCCGCATCGTACAGCTGTTCAGTGACAATGACATGGGCCAGCGCGTTCAGCAGCGGGATATTGCCGCCGGGGCGCAGCGCGACATGCACCGTCGCGGCCTCGGCCAGCTCGATGCGGCGCGGATCGATGACAATCAGCTGCGCGCCGCGGCGTGCCGCCTGCTTGATGCGGGCACCGAGCACCGGGTGATTCTCGGTCGGGTTGCAGCCACACACCAGGATCAGCCGCGCCAGCTCGATATCATCATAGGAATTGGTCGCCGCGCCGGCACCGAGCATCAGCTTCATCGCTGCGGCGGTCGGGGTGTGACACACCCGGGCGCAGCAATCGACATTGTGGGTGCCGAGCGCGAGCCGGGCGAACTTCTGGATAATATAATTATCTTCATTGGTCGCGCGCGCCGAGCCAAGGATCGCCACGCTGTCGGCGCCGTGCCGCTCCCGCAGTGCGCGCAGCCGCGTGACAATGAAGTGGATGGCCTGGTCCCACGATGCCTCGCGCCAGCTGCCGTCGACCCGCAACAGCGGCGTCGTCACGCGGTCGGTGGTGGCGCCGAACTCGACTGCATAGCGCCCCTTGACGCACAGGTGACCCTTGTTGACCGCTGCATCCGGCGCCGGTCGGGCAACGATGACCCGGCCATCACGGGTGCCGAGTTCGATCTCGCAGCCGGTGCCGCAATACGGACAGGTGGTGCGGGTCCAGCGCTCGGGCACCCCGTGCTCGATGACGGCACGGTCCTCGAGCGCGCCGCTCGGGCAGGTATCGACGCAGGCCCCGCAGGCGACACAGTCGCTGTCGCGCAGCGACGGCGCCCGGCCCGGCACGATGTGTGTCTCATCACCACGCCCGACCGCATGCCAGACCAGCTGGCCCTGCAGGGTGTCGCAGATCTGCACGCAGCGATAGCACAGCACGCAGCGCTGCATGTCGACAGCGATCAGCGGATGACTGTCATCATGCCGCGCCGTGTCCGGCGCGGTACGTGCGGTGATGCCATACTCCCGCAACAGACGGTGCAACGGTTTGGCGGGGAAACGATCGACGGCATCGGCCGGGTAGTGATGGGCAAGCCAGTCCAGCAAGGCGCGGCGTTCATCTTCCAGATCCGCCGGGCAGGTGTCGATCACCATGCCGTCGCTGACCGGCGTGTTGCAGGCGGTCAGCGGCTGGCGGGCACCCTCAATCTGCACCAGACACATGCGGCAACTGGCCGAAGGTGCCAGCCGCTCGTCGTGACACAGCGTCGGGATCGTGATGCCCACGGCGCGCGCCGCCTCCAGGACCGTCTGGCCGGCGGTAGCATCACAGACCTTGCCGTTGATGGTGATACGGGGCATGAGAGGCGCTCCGGGAAGGCGTCCAGCCGACGCATCTTCAGTGTGACCGCGCACAGACCTTGCAGGCAAGCGCTGCATGACCAGCATAAATCCCGCCACCCTGTCCCTCCACCGGTTATTGCCGTCAGCCGCCGCTTGCTATAAAGTGGTCGGTTTCCTTTTTCGCTTAGGGTACGGGCCGCCAGGGCTTATACGATGAATACCACTGACACACAGACGACTGACCACCTGATGACGACCTATGCACGGCTGGCGGTGTCCTTCGAGCGCGGTGACGGGGCGTGGCTGATCGACGGGCAGGGCCGGCGTTATCTCGATGCGCTGTGCGGCATCGGCGTCACCAGCCTCGGTCACGCCCACCCGGCGGTCGCCGAGGCCGTGTGCCAGCAGGCGCGGACGTTGATCCACAGCAGCAACCTGTACGGCATCACGCTGCAACAGCAGCTGGCGAACCGGCTGACGGCGCTCGCCGGCATGGAGCGGGCCTTCTTCTGCAACTCCGGCGCCGAGGCCGTCGAGGCCGGCATCAAGCTGGCGCGGCTCCATGGTCACACCCAAGGCTACACACTGCCAACCATCATCGTCGCCGAACACAGCTTCCATGGCCGGACACTGGCAACGCTGTCGGCCACCGGCAATCGCAAGGTCCAGGCCGGTTTCGAACCACTGGTCCAGGGTTTTCTGCGTGTACCGTATAATGACATGGCCGCCATCGAGACCGTGGCGCGCAATACCAGCGAGGTGGTCGCAGTACTGGTCGAGCCGGTGCAGGGCGAGGGCGGCATCAACATCCCGGACAACGATTACCTGCCGCGGCTGCGCGCCCTGTGTGACAGCAAGGGCTGGCTGCTGATGCTCGACGAGATCCAGACCGGTCTGTGCCGCACCGGTCGCTGGTTCGCCCACCAGCATGCCGGTATCACGCCGGACGTCATGCTGCTGGCCAAGGCGCTCGGCAACGGCGTGCCGATCGGCGCCTGCCTCGCGGCCGGCCCGGCGGCCGCGGTGTTCCACCCCGGCAATCATGGCTCAACCTTCGGCGGCAACCCGCTGGCCTGCCGTGCCGCCCTGGCCGTGCTCGACACCATGGAGCAACAGCAGCTCGCGGCCCGCGCCACGGCCCTCGGCCATCAGCTCCGCCGCGGGTTGCGCGACCGGCTCGCCGGCCATCCGGCGGTGCGTGAGGTGCGCGGCCTCGGCTTGATGATCGGGATCGAACTGACCATCGCCTGCGGCGATCTGACCCGGCGTGCCTTGCAACACGGCATATTATGCAGTCTGCAAGCCGAGCGGGTGATCCGGCTGCTGCCACCGCTGACACTCAGCGATGACGAGGCGCAGCTGATCATCGAGCGGATCGCCGCGCTGATCGACGATTGCGCTGCGCAACCGGCCTGAGGATCACACCATGTCATCACCGCGTCACTTTCTGACACTGCTCGACCTCAGCCCCGCTGAGCTGCGGTCGCTGATCAGCCGCGCCATCGAACTGAAGGCGTTGCAGCAGCAGCATCAGCCCCATGAACTGCTGAAGAACCGCGTGCTCGGCATGGTGTTCGAGAAGTCATCGACCCGCACCCGGGTCTCGTTCGAGGTCGCGATGACCCATCTCGGCGGTCACGCAATCTTCCTGTCGCCACGTGACACCCAGCTCGGTCGCGGCGAACCGGTCGCGGATTCGGCGCGGGTCTTGTCGCGCATGGTCGATGTCATCATGATCCGCACCTTTGCCCACGACATCGTCGAGACCTTCGCCCAGCATTCTCAGGTGCCGGTGATCAACGGCCTGACCGATCTGCACCACCCCTGTCAGTTGCTGGCTGACATCCAGACCTATGTCGAACAGCGCGGCGATCTGCGTGGCCGCACCGTGACCTGGATCGGCGATGGCAACAATATGTGCAACTCCTACATCCACGCCGCCGCGCAGCTCGATTTCCGGCTCCATATCGCCTGCCCGACCGGCTATGAACCCGATGCGACCTTGCTGCGCCAGCACCAGGACCGCATCACACTGACCACCGACCCCAACGAGGCGGCGCGCGGCGCCGACCTGATCGTCACCGATGTCTGGGCCAGCATGGGCCAGGAGGAGCAGGCGCACTCCCGGCAGCAGGCCTTTACCGGCTTCCAGGTCAACGCTGCGCTGATGAAGCTGGCACAGCGGGATGCCTTGTTCATGCACTGCCTGCCGGCCCATCGCGGCGAAGAGGTCACGGCCGAGGTCATCGACGGTCCGCAGAGCATCGTCTGGGACGAGGCCGAGAACCGGCTGCATGCACAAAAGGCGTTGCTCGAACTGCTGGTGAGATAATCCGCTACAGCATCGCTGTGCACACAGACAAAAAAAGAGCGGGCCAGGCCCGCTCTTTTTAGTTCGAAACCAGAACAGTTACGGCAACTGTGCCGACAGGTATTCGGCCACGGCGTCGAGCTCTTTGGGATCCAGCTTCTTGGCGATGTCTGACATCATATTGCCCGGATCGTTGCTGCGGCGGCCTTCCCTGAAATCCTTCAGGTTCTTGAGGATGTAATCACGGTGCTGGCCACCGATGACCGGGAACTGGCCGACATTCTTGGCCTTGCCCTTGCCGCGCTCGCCATGGCAGTTGATGCAGGCATACAGGCCGCTCTGCGGATTGCCTTCGGTAAACACCTTCTCGCCGGCAGCAACCAGCTTGGCATTCGGGGCCGCCAGCGGCTCCTTGACCATCTTCTGCTGGGAAAAATACGCGGCGATATCCTTGGCATCCTGGACCTCGGCAACCGTCGCCGCCATGCCGGCCATCGTATCGTTGTTGGCGCGCTTGCCGGACTGGAAGTCTCGGACCTGCTTGACGATGTATTCTTCATACTGACCGGCCAGCCGCGGGAAATCTGCTGACTGACTGTTGCCGGTATCCCCATGGCACCCGGCGCACAAGGCGGCCTTGTCCTTACCGGCCGCCGGGTCACCCGGTACCCGGGCCGCCAGCGCCGGCACCGCCACTATCATCCCCCCCAGAATAACCCCGATCGCAAAACTGTGTTTCATAGCCCCGTCCTTAATGTTGTTATTACCGTCATAATCCCAGGCAGCATAATGGCAAATAACATTATCAAGCTCTATGATAGACGTCAATCAATGCCCTGACGGGCCATGGCAAAACCGAGCAGCCTTCAACCGATGTTATCGCAGGCATTAACCCCCTTCACCTTCGCCCTGCTGCTGGCGCTGTACTGCACCGCAGGGCATGCCGACCCGCTACAACAAGGCTACCAGGCCTTCGAGCGTGGCGACCAGGCACGGGCGATAACACTGTGGCGACAGGCTGCGGACCAGGGCAACGCCGAGGCGCAACTGCTTTACGGCAAACTGCTCGCCAGTGGCGCTGCCGGCTTGAAACAGGACCCGGTCACGGCGCTGACCTGGTATCGCAAGGCCGCCGAGCAAGGACGGCCCGATGCCCAGTTTGAACTGGCCAGCGCCCTCGCCGC
>JACREF010000012.1 GCA_016218365.1 Gammaproteobacteria bacterium | reverse complement strand
TGATCAATTCAGAGGTTCCTGCGGCACACGGATGTGCCGCCACTACCATGACAGCAGGTCATGGTAGTGAAGGAAAGTGAAAACCACGTTTTCCGCTTTCCGTGCTCTGAGAATTCCAGGATGGAATTATTCAGAGCTTCCTTAGATAGGGTCGATTCCCCGGCGCGGGTTGCAGTAAACTTGGCTGATGCGCACACTGATCATCCAGCATGTCGACTTTGAAGGCCCGGCAGCAATCAGCCCCTGGCTGCATGCACATGGCCATCGCCTGGATACTCTATATATCTACCGCGAGACCCCACTACCCGACCCTGCCAACTACGATGCGCTCATCATAATGGGTGGTCCGATGAGTGTACACGACTCTGCACAACTGCCCTGGCTGACGGCAGAAAAGAAGCTGATCGCCAGCATGTTGCGTGCGGATAAAAAGGTGCTGGGTATCTGCCTGGGCGGCCAGTTGATCGCCGATGTGCTTGGTACCCGGGTTCGCCCGAATCACGTGGCCGAGATCGGCTGGTTCCCGCTATACAAGGTCGCTGGCGCGGATCGCGTGGCCTGCGGCCGCTGCCTGCCCGAAACATTTACCGCCTTGCATTGGCATGGCGAAACCTTCGAACTGCCCGCAAATGCTGTGCATCTGCTACGCTCTGACGTCTGTGACAACCAGGCCTGCGCGATCGGTGCCAATATATTGGCCCTGCAGTTCCATCTGGAGATGACACCGGTCTCGCTGCAGCAGCTGATTTCGGCCTGTGGCGGGCAACTGGTCGAATCTGCGACGGTACAGTCCGCAAGGGCCATGCTGGCCGACCCGATCAGGTTTGATCACTCTCATGCGCTGTTGTCCTCGCTGCTGCAGACCTTCCTGGCCCCGACCAGGGATGACTGAAACCCTGCACACCGGTTTCCCGCCGCTGGCTGCGGCCGATGCACGGGTTCTGATCCTCGGCTCCATGCCGGGCTCTCGCTCGCTATGCGCGCAGCAATATTATGCCCATCCCCGCAATACCTTCTGGGATATAATGGAACAGCTGTTTGGGATCTCACGCGCGCTGGATTATCCCGACCGCGTTGCGGCCCTGGTGTCACGCCGTATCGCGCTGTGGGATGTGCTGCGACACTGCGCACGCCGTGGCAGCCTGGATTCAGCCATTGATCCGGCATCGGTTATCCACAACGACTTTGGTGATTTCTTCCAGTACCATGCGGGTATCCGGGCCATCTTTTTCAACGGCCAGCGCGCCGCTGCCCTGTACCGGCAGCATGTGATGCCGGAGCTGGCGATACCGGCAAGGGATCTACCCCGGCTACAATTACCCTCTACCAGCCCGGCCTATGCAAACGCGGATCTTCAGCAAAAACTTGCGACATGGAAACAACTGACCGCATACCTGTAAACAACAACGGGGCTGCACACCCCGTTGTTGTTTAACGCTGATCGGCCAGCATTTATTTACTGGTCCGCATCTTCTGCATCATGCCATGAATGATCGGATTCAGAATGACCTCCATCGCCAACCCCATCTTGCCGCCCGGGGTCACGATGGTGTTGCGACGCGACATCCACGAACCCTGGATCATCTGCAGGTAGTACGGGAAGTCATGCTTGTCCGGGTGACGGAACCTGATGATGATGAAGCTCTCATCCGGTGTCGGGATGTCGCGGGCGATGAACGGGTTGGAGGTATCAACGATCGGCACGCGCTGGAAGTTGATGTCGGTCCGGGAAAACTGCGGGGTGATGGTGTTCACATAATCCGGCATCCGGCGCAGGATGGTCTCGGTGACCGCCTCGGCCGAGTAACCGCGCTGCTTGGTGTCGCGGTGGATCTTCTGGATCCATTCCAGGTTGACGATCGGCACCACCCCAATCAGCAGGTCGACGTGCTGGGCGACATCATGCCGGTCAGTGACCACACCACCATGCAGCCCTTCGTAAAACAACAGGTCGGAACCGGGCTCAATCGGTTCCCACGGTGTGAAGGTCCCTGGGTCCTGTTTGTACGGGGCCGCCTCAACCTCATCATGCAGGTATTTGCGATTCATCCCGGTCCCGGATTTTCCATAGCTGGCGAACAGCTCCTCCAGCTTGTCAAAATGGTTGGCATCGGGGCCAAAATGGCTCAAGGTCTCGCCGCGTGCCTGGGCCTCGGCGACCGCCTGCTTCATGCCCTTGCGGTCATAGCGGTGGAAGGCATCTCCCTCGACGATGGCGGCCTTCATCCCCTCGCGGCGAAAGATATGCTCAAAGGCATTTTTGACCGTCGTCGTCCCGGCGCCTGACGACCCGGTGACAGCAATAATTGGATGTTTTGTAGACATGGCAGCTCTCCAAGTATCTTAAATCAATAGCTAATATGGCATGGCAGGAAGATATCACCGCCGCTGCAGCAGCAGATCCATTGATGACCTGCTGACTGGAATTCGTTCTGCGACCCCGGCATCAAGGCAACTCGGGACCCGCGCACAAGCGCGCCATTATACTCGAAACTGCCTCTTTCGCCACGCCATGTTGCCATGTCAGGTCTCGAATGAGTATATTCAACGATATCATCAAGCCGGAAGGCCCTCGAACCTTGCGCCATTTTATTGTTTTGTCAGCTGTTCTGCTTATCAGTGCCTGTGCCGGCCAGGCCATCGGGCCTGTGCAGCTCACCCCTGCGAAGCCCGATAGCGGTGCTTATGCCAAGGTCTATCTAATGCGCCCGGGTACCGAGCGGATGATGGGGTTTGCCGACAATCCGCTGGATGTCGATGCCAATGACAAACCCCTGGTGCGCCTGGCTAAGGCCGAGTATACGCTGGTCACCCTGCCTCCGGGCAGGGTCCAGCTCACGGCCCACAACCAAACCAGCTTTGGCCCCAGCCATAAAATCAAGAAGATATCCAGGACCCGGACCGTGACCCTGGTCGAGGGTCAGACCTACTACATCATCCTGCGCCCCATCGACGGTGAATTCAGGGGCGCCTATTTCATGCCTGAGCAACTTGAGTTCGCTGAGGCACGCGTTGTGGCCGCCAGCCTCCGGGCAACCGGACCGGCGCGCACGGCCCCGATCCCATCACTGCCGCAGCAATGATCCTGTCTGGCAGGGCGTCACCTGAAAATCGGCTCAGCTCACACTCATGCTACAGATGAATCGTCCGTAATAGTGTAACCTGCACTATCGCTTTGTGCCCGGATCAACGATGACGACGGATTGCACACATATCCTTAAAGAGATCAATCACCATATCAGTGAGTTTGGTGACCTGCCGATCTTCAGCTCCACGGTCAACCGGATACGCACGATCGGCTCGAACCCGGACAGCAGCGCCGTCGAGTTGGCCAACGAGGTGACCAAAGATGTCAACATGACGACCAAGCTGCTGCGTCTCGCCAATTCGATCCATTACAACCGCGGAACGGGCAAGATCAGTCTGATCTCGCGCGGCATCGTGTTGCTTGGCTTCAACACCATCATGAACATGGCGCTGACACTGAAACTGATCGAAAGCTTTCAGCTTGATAACCCGAATGTGGACATGGACAAATTGCTGGTCAGGGCCTATCTGACCGCCGGTTTTGCCCGCGAACTGGCGCTGGCTGCCGGGGTCAAGGATATTGAGGAGACCTATACCTGTGCACTGTTGCACAATCTGGGCGAAATCATCTCTGCTTATGCCTTTTCTAATAAATACATGGAGATGAATGCCGAAAAACAGATTAATGGTACGGATGGAGATCTCATAGAAAAAAAATATCTTGGCGGCTCGCTGTCCGACATCGGCAAGTGTATTGCTGAAAACTGGGGGTTTCCCGCCAACATCGTCAAATCCCTGCAGACCACCGCGCCCAATAAACTCGGTTATACCCGCAACCCCGCCGAGTTGAACTCCATGATCTCTACACTGTCTTCTAAGGCGGTCGAGGCGCTGCAAACCGGCGAGGCCAATTACGGCGGCATGAACTTCCGTGAAATGCTTGGCACCATCTCCAAGGTCTTGGGGGTCGAATTCAGTAAAGTTGATAACTGCCTGGTCAGCTCCTTCAAGATGTCATGTGATCTGGCATCAGAATGTGGGCTGAAGACCAAAAAACTGATGCCCAATACCGACATCAGCGGTGATGGGATCCGTGACCGGCTGGCCCTCAAGCTGGCCTACCTTGCCGGTAATACCCAGATCAAGATCGACCAGCTTGAAAATAATGACGAATCAAATCTGGCAGATGATGCCGAAACGGCACTTAGCGAAGACCCTCTCTCCCTGCCCAATGCTGTCCCTGCCAATGCCCTCGCGACTGACGCCGCCGCCAATCATGGTGTCGACAGCAATGCCCAGCTGCAGTATATCCAAGAAATCACCGCGATGCTGGCACAGCGGGCCGGATTGCATGCCATCTTTGATAAGGTGCTGCTTGCCATACACAACAGTGCGGGCTTTGATCATGCGGTACTGATGCTGGTCAACACCAATCATACGGCCTATGCCGCACGACTGGCTCATGGTAAAAACCCTGAATTGTTTCTCAAATATTTCAATTTTCCGCTGGCGCCTGACACCGATCTGTTTTCGAAGATCATTCTCAATGGTTCCGAGCTGCTGGTCGACAATCCCGCAGACCCCAGCTGGGCCAAGTATCTGCCTGCAGACTTTCGCACCAAGATCGGCAACCCGGCCTTTATCCTGGCGGCAATGCGCACCGGTCAGAAACCACTCGGATTGATCTTTGCCGGACGCAGCCCGGCCATTACACCGATCAACTATCGCGGATTCATGCAATTCGTTGCTCAGGCCCGCCTCGCGATCCAGATCTCTCGCTGACATGATCCCCGACCAACTGCACATCGCCAATAACCTGGATGACCTAAACCGCGTGGTCATCAACCATCTGGCAGGGTATTTTGCCGAGGCCATGGCTGCACATGGCGGCTTTCATCTCGCGCTCTCCGGGGGAACGACCCCGCAATCGCTGTATCAGCGACTTTCACAAGAACCGGATATCGCTAGGTTGGGATGGCAACACTGTCATATTTATTTTGGTGATGAACGCTGCGTCCCGCCAGACCACCCCGACAGCAATTTCCGCATGGCAGACACCGCGCTGTTTTCCCATATCAGTCGCTATCGGCCAACGATCCACAGGATTGCCGGTGAATTAACGGATCCAGCGCTCGCGGCCCGGCTTTATGCCGAAACACTGCAACATTCGTTACCTGCCACGGAGCACGGACCCTGCTTTGACGTGGTATTGCTCGGACTCGGCCCAGATGGCCACGTTGCCTCGTTGTTCCCTTCCAGCGCGATCCTGCATGAAAACAATAAGAGCGTTGCGGCCTGTTATGTCGAGCGCCTCGCACGCTGGCGCATCAGCATCACCTTTCCGGTGATCTGCCATGCTCGCCATGTCATGGTGTTGGCCGCTGGTGATGGCAAGGCCGAGATCATCCGTCAATTATTCGAGACCGATGATATCCGACACCTTCCCGCCAGCAGGCTATTGACACAGCCCAATGTCAGCTGGCACTTGGATCGGGCCGCCTGCAGACTGCTCACCAGCCCTATGAGGCCTGCCCGATGACCACCATCCTGGCTGCCGACATTGGGGGCACCAAGACCCTGCTCAGGCTCTCAGCGGTCTCGGGCAACACCCATCACACCCTGTTTCAGGAACACTACGAATCCCAACGCTATAGTGGATTCTCGGAGCTGCTTGAGCACTTCCTTGGCTTAACAGCGGCCTCCGGCCACCTGCCACCCGCGGTCAGCTGTCTTGCAGTAGCCGGCCCTGTCAGCGCTGATGGTCGTTCAGCTATTGTTACGAATCTGCCGTGGCGACTTGATAGCGATATACTCAGTGCTCAACTCGCTGGCAATCCGGTGCTGTTGATCAATGATTTTTTTGCTGTTGCCTGTGCGCTACCAGCTTTGCCTGCTGGTAAATTCGTAACCTTACAAGCCGGTGTCTTCAATGCCGCGGCGCCCCGCTTCGTAATTGGAGCAGGCACTGGTCTCGGCATGGCCACGCTGATCCCGCTACAACAGGGCTGGAGGGTATTGCCATCGGAAGGGGGGCACAGTGATTTTGCCCCTACCTCCATATTGCAACAACAGCTCACCAGATTCCTGTCTGCTGATTCGGGTCGGGTCAGCTGTGAAATGCTGCTGTCAGGTCAGGGACTGATCAACTTGGACCGCTTTTTCTGCCACCTTACCACGGAACATCACGACGCCACTTCGCGCCTGCCCCATGACAGTGCTGTACAGATTACCCATAGTGCACAGCGCGGCGACAAACAGGCTACCCAGGCCGTGCAATTATTTTCCTCGATGCTGGGCAGTACCGCAGGTAACTGCGCGCTGTTGACCCTGCCGTTTGGCGGGCTCTATATAGCCGGCGGGATTGCGCCAAAGATCCTTCCCTGGTTGACTGACGGGCGATTCCTCAATGCCCTGCTCGACAAGGGCAAGATGTCGTCGCTACTGACGGGTATTCCAGTACACATTATCACTGATCCTGAGATCGGCCTTGAAGGCGCGCTATGCTACGCCATGGCCAATGAAGAGTATCAATAACTACACGTCGATATTTGTCACCGACAAGGCGTGGTTTTCAATAAACTCGCGCCGCGGCTCGACGTTGTCACCCATCAGGGTCGTGAAGATCTCATCGGCCGCGACGGCATCATCGATCTTGACTTGCAACATCCGGCGCGTCGTGGCATCCATCGTTGTTTCCCACAGCTGATCCGGGTTCATCTCTCCCAAGCCCTTGTAGCGCTGGATCTGCTGTCCGCGCTTACCCTCTTCCAGCAGCCACTCGTAGGCCTGTTTGAAACTGGAGACCGGGGCCTTTTTTTCACCGCGTTGCACCTGGCAGCCGTGCTGGATCAGGCCATCGAGCTGCCGCCCCAACGCCGAGATGGCGCGGTATTCGCTGCTGGCAAAAAAATCGGCACTAATCTTTTTCCGATTATCGATGCCATGGACTGTCTCGATGATCTCCCCGCTCCATTCGGCGCCATCATCATGGGCCCGGATCGTGTACTGAATGTTTGGCGCAGCAGTTTCCCGTACCCGTTGCTCCAGTGCGGCCAGCCACGATCGCGTCTTGGTAAGATCACGGGCATCCTCGCTGGATAACACAGGGGCGTCGATCATCCTAACCAGCACCTCCCGGTGGAAGCGACGCGCCAGCCTATCGATGATCGACATCGCCTCACTGTACTGCATCAGCAGTGTCTGCAGCGCATTGCCGCTGAGCACGGCCCCGCCACCTGCGGTGATCAGCTGGGCGTTTTCGATCGCCCAGCGCAACATATAGGCCTGTAATTCAGCATCGTCCTTGACGTATTGCTCACTCTTGCCGCGCTTGACCTTGTACAACGGCGGCTGCGCGATGTAGATATGGCCGCGCTCAACCAGCTCAGGCATCTGACGATAGAAGAATGTCAGCAGCAGCGTGCGAATATGTGAGCCGTCAACATCGGCATCGGTCATGATGATGATACGGTGATAACGCAGCTTGCCGGGATTGTAATCATCTTTACCGATGCCACACCCCAGCGCCGTGATCAGCGTACCAATCTCGGCCGATGACAGCACCTTATCAAAACGCGCCTTCTCAACGTTCAGGATCTTGCCCTTCAGTGGCAGGATGGCCTGATAGCGACGATCGCGGCCCTGCTTCGCCGATCCCCCTGCCGAGTCACCCTCGACGATGAACAATTCAGACAGCGCCGGGTCTTTTTCCTGGCAATCGGCCAGCTTGCCCGGCAGACCGGCGATATCCAGCACACCCTTGCGGCGGGTCATCTCGCGGGCCTTGCGCGCCGCCTCACGGGCGCTGGCGGCCTCGATGATCTTCATGACAATCGCCTTGGCCTGCGATGGGTTCTCCAGCAGGAATTCATTAATCCTGCTGGACGCCACGGCCTCGACGACCGGCCTGACCTCCGATGAGACCAGTTTGTCCTTGGTCTGGGACGAAAACTTTGGATCAGATACCTTGACCGAAATGATTGCTGTCAGTCCTTCACGCGCATCATCCCCGGTCAGGTCCAGCTTGGCCTTCTTCGCCAGCTGGGCGGCCTCGACATATTGATTCAATGTTCGTGTCAAAGCTGCACGAAACCCTGCCAAGTGGGTCCCGCCATCGCGCTGCGGGATGTTGTTGGTAAAGCAATAGATATTTTCCTGATAAGAATCATTCCATTGCATAGCAGCCTCGACATTGATGCCGTTCTTGTCGCTGCAAAAATAGATGACCTTGTCATGCAAGGGCGTCTTGTTGCGGTTCAGGTGTCTGACAAAGGCCTCGATACCGCCTTCATAGGCAAATATATCTTCCTTGCCGTCCCGCTCATCGAATAAACGAATCCTTATCCCTTTGTTTAAAAACGATAATTCTCGAAGACGGCGCGCCAGGATTTCATAATGGAACTCGATATTGGTGAAGGTTTCACTGCTGGGTGTAAACCTGATCTCGGTACCGCTCCGGTCGGCATCGCCAATCCGGATCAATGCCTTTAGTGGATCGCCGTTAACATATTCCTGATAAAACATCCCGCCATCGCGGCAAATTGTCAGCTTTAACATCGATGACAGGGCATTCACCACTGACACCCCGACGCCATGCAGTCCACCCGAAACCTTATATGAGTTATCATCAAATTTGCCGCCGGCATGCAGCACCGTCATGATTACTTCGGCAGCCGAACGCCCTTCCTCGGGGTGAATATCAACCGGAATACCCCGGCCGTTATCAGTGACCGTTACCGAGTTATCGCCGTGAATGATCACGTTGATTTCACTACAATAACCTGCCAGAGCCTCATCGATGGAGTTATCCACCACCTCAAACACCATGTGGTGCAACCCGGTGCCATCGTCAGTGTCCCCAATATACATGCCGGGGCGTTTTCTAACGGCATCCAGTCCGCGCAATACTTTGATTCTTGTGGAGTCGTATATCTGTTCTTGGCTCATATTACATCCATGGTCTTGATTGCCGCGTATTGTATCACTTCCTCAAATAAACCACGTTCCACGTGAAACACTTTGCCCCCCTTTTTGCAATGCCCCTGCAAACGACCCAGCTCTGTGGAGGTGGTAATAACCTGACACCCCATCCTCTCGAAAACGGACAGAGTCATAGCTATATGGCGATCGTCGAGCTCGGCGGTAATGTCGTCCAGCAGAATTAGGCAACCCTTACCCATCCGCTGATTGAACACGGCAACCTGCGCCATGTACATGGCCAGCACAATCTGTTTGAGTTGACCACGTGATGCGATGTCCTGTACCTGCACCTTGTTCATCCTGACCAGCAAATCTGCGCGATGTGGGCCTGCCATTGTGTAGCCGACCTGACGGTCTCTGGACAGGCCGACCTGCAATACCTCGCCATAATCAATATCTGCCGCCCAGCCGCGGTAATATTCCACGGTGGTAGTGTAGTCTGCAACGAGCATTTGCCTAAGGTAGTCAATAAAATACGGTGTAAACTCACTAATGTAGCGTTTACGTGCCTGATCCAGCTGATGCGCGCTAAGTATCAGCTCCTTATCCCAGATACTCTCCGAGCCCTTGCTGCCGTTACGTTGTTGCAAGGCTAGGTTTCTCTGTTTCAGCCCTCTTGAATAGCGCCGCCAATGGCTGATGTAATCCTGTTCCACGTGGAACACGCCCCAGTCGAGAAACTTCTTTCGATAACTGACGTTATGAGTAAGAAGCCGCAAGCTTTCCTGGTGGATCACAACGACCGGGATGCGCGTGGCCAGATCTGAACTGCGTCTGAGCACTTGGCCGGCCACCTTGATCAGCATCCTGCCAGCCTTGTATTCAACCCCGACGGGGATCAGCTCATCCGCCTGCGGATTGAAGATCCGTGCAAACAACCTGAATCCGTCACCAGTATGATTTTTTACACGGTTAAGCTGTGGCGTGCGAAAGGATTTTGCGCAAGACAACAGATAGATCGCTTCCAGCAAACTGGTCTTACCGCTGCCGTTATCGCCGATGATAACGTTCAGACCCGGGCTAAAAGCCAGCGTTTGTGATGCGATGTTCCTGAGACCTGAAATGGACAGCTGGTCAAGCCACATCGGTATCAACTGATTGAATGTAATGAGTAAATCAAAGCGGATTGTGCCCTACAGGATCTACAGACGCATCGGCATGACAACATATTTGTTGTCCGGCACACCAACACCCTGTATCAAACAACAACTGTTTGGATCAGACAGTGATATCTGAACCAGTTCTGAATCCCCGGCAGCAATGGCGTCTAACAGGTAACTGACATTGAAACCAATTTCCAGCTCCTGCCCTGAATAGTCCACGCTCAACTCTTCTTCGGCCTCTTCCTGATCCGGGTTGTGGGCAAAGATTTTCAGGCTTCCCTTGGATACCGCCAGTCGTACGCCGCGATATTTTTCATTGGAGAGGATGGCGGCTCGAGACAATGATTGGCGCAAGGTATTTCTATCGCTGACAACCACTTTGTCAGGATTTTTCGGCAGTACATTCTGATAATCCGGAAAACGTCCATCGATCAGTTTAGAGGTGAAGCACATGGCGTCGCTACGTATCCTGATGTAGCTGTTGCCCAGCTCAATCTGAACCGGCTCATCATTATCATCGAGCAGCCTCAGTAATTCGACCACACCCTTTCTTGGCATAATAACTTGTTGATTTTCATTTATATTAATCCGATGCTCGGTTTCTGACAACGCGAGGCGGTGACCATCTGTGGCCACCAGGACCAATGATTTGGGCGAGATCTCGAACAACATGCCGTTTAGATAATAGCGAACATCTTGTTGCGCCATTGCAAAGTAGGTCCTGGCGATCGCTTTCTTCAACATGAATTGTGGCAGGGCGAAGGTATGCACATTGGAATCGGCATCTACAACCGGGAAATCCTGGGCCGGCAATGAGGCCAGGGCAAAGCGGCTTTTGCCAGAACGGATGACAATCCTGTCATCATCCAGTGATACGGTCAGATCAGCGCCATCAGGCAACGCTCGACAAATATCAGAAAATTTTCTAGCCGGCACTGTGACAATGCCATTTTCACCGTTACTGATTGGCAGCGTGCTGCGAATCTCCACCTCCAGGTCCGTGCCTGTCAGCGACAAGGTACTGCCTTTGACCTCAATCAGCAGATTGGCAAGGATCGGCAAGGTCTGCCGCTTTTCCACTACGTTGGTAACCGCCATTAATGGTTTTTGCAGGGCATCACGGCTAACCAAGAATTTCATATTATTACCTTACTTAAGTTAATTATTAGACTTATTAGTAAGTCTATTTTACGTGGACAACAGTACTTTACTGTTTAAAATCATTTACTTATTATCAAGTATATCTGTGCGAAAACGGGCCCGAGACATACTTTACGTTGTGGATAAAATGTTTGTAAACATGCTATTTGTCCACAGGCAAAATTTATCCACATGTTACAGACATCAAGTCGTCAGTATCCTTAACAGGTTTGAAAAGTCCTCGCTGACCCTGGCAGTGTTGCGCCTTTCGTTGACCATTTTTCTGCATGCGTGCAACACCGTCGTATGGTCGCGCCCGCCAAAGGCTTCACCGATCTCCGGCAAGCTATGGCTGGTCAGCTCACGCGCCAGCGTCATTGCGATCTGCCGCGGATAGGCGATAGAGCGTGACCGCTTTTTTGACAACAGGTCAGAGTAGCGGATCTTAAAATATTCAGAGACCGTTTTCTGAATATTGTCGATGGTAACCTGCTTGTCCTGCATCGCCAACAGATCCTTCAGTGCTTCTTTCACCATCTCTGTATCAATCGGCCGCCCTGTGAAACGGGCGTGGGCATGCACGCGGTTCAACGCCCCCTCCAGGTCCCGGACATTGGAGGGAATACGCTTGGCGATGAAAAAGGCCGCCTCATTGGGCAACACGATGCGACGCTGCAGGGCCTTGTTGATCAGAATTGCAACCCTGGTCTCCAGTTCCGGCGGTTCGACCGCCACGGTCAAGCCATGTCCGAAGCGCGACTTGAGGCGTTCTTCAAGACCGCCAACCTCTTTTGGGTAACGGTCACAGGTCAGGATGACTTGTCGCTGTCCCTCGAGCAGGGTGTTGAAGGTATGAAAAAATTCTTCCTGAGACCGTTCCTTGTTGGCAAAGAACTGGATGTCATCGATCAACAGGGCATCAGCCGAGCGATAGTAGCGCTTGAAGCCGTCGATGGTGTTGTGCTGAAAGGCCTTGACCATATCACCGACAAAACGTTCTGAATGGACATAGATGACCCGCGCCCGGGGGTTGCGAGCCATGATCATATTACCAACAGCGTGCATCAGGTGGGTCTTACCAAGGCCAACGCCGCCGTAGATAAACAGCGGGTTGTAGGCGGCGCCTGGATTCTCGGCTACCTGCAGTGCCGCAGCGCGCGGGAGCTGGTTGGATTTACCCTCGATGAAGGTATCAAACGTGAACTCAGGTTTCAGCGAGTTTCTGTGACCAAACCCCCCGGCGTCTTCCTGGCGACTGAACTGGGGTGCGGGCGATGATGGGGCGGGAAGCTTTGCAGTCGGATCGATAGCGGGCGGTTGCTGGGTGCCGATCTCCAGCGAGACCTTGACCGCACTGCCATTGTCGAGTTGACACAAGGTCTCCGAGATCTGTTTCATCAGTCGCTCCTGAACCCAGTCCTTGACAAAGCGATTGGGCGCCAGAAGCTGGATACGGCCCTGTTGCTCGACAGCATGCAGCGGCCTTATCCAGGTATTGAATTGCTGAGGGCTCAGCTCATTTTCAAGCAATTCGAGACAGCTTTCCCACAGAGCGTTCGCCACGAGAGACGGCCCCCAGATTGACATTAAGCACGCAACGGATAGAGCGTGAAGTGTATACCGCTTCAGGGTGTCATTCTAGTTGTATTAAGCCGAAGCAGGCTGCCGCCGGCCTTGACATTGGCGTGCAGGCACGGCAGAATACCGGGCTTTTCAGCATTACATAGTACAGGTGGAAGCCTTCTTTCCAACCTTAAAGAGCCCAGACCATGAAAAGAACATATCAGCCCAGCCAGCTCAAGCGCAAACGCACCCACGGCTTTCGGGCCCGCATGAAGACCGCAGGCGGCCGCAAGGTCCTCAGCAGCCGCCGGGCGAAAGGCCGGGTGCGCCTGTCTGCCTGATTTGGCGACGTCCCAGCCCCGACCAGACTATGGATTCGGGGCGCAGAACCGGCTGCTTCATCCTGCCGAGTTCCGTTTTGTCTTTGAGCGTGGAAAAAAGCATAATACCGGCCACCTGATGCTGCTGACGAGAAGGGCGCTGGGTGATGCCCCGCGCCTGGGTCTGGTGGTAGCAAAAAAAAACATCCGCAAGGCCAATCAACGTAACCGGGTCAAACGCATCATCCGGGAAAGCTTTCGTCATACCCGGGAACGGATGTTGCCCCATGATTGTGTGGTGCTGGTAAGGCCTGGTGCCGGCGAACTGAGCAACAGCAGCTTGTTTGCCGAGCTGGATGAATTATGGAGTAAGGCCAGGTTATGCGCTGGTTGATGGCCGGGCTGATCAAGGTCTATCGCTATACATTGAGCCCGTTCCTGGGCAATAATTGCCGCTTTTATCCAACATGCTCCGCATATGCTCTCGAGGCGCTGGAACGGCACGGTGCCTGGAAGGGCGTATTGCTCGCGATCAGGCGTGTCAGCCACTGTCACCCTTGGCATCCTGGCGGGGTGGACCCGGTGCCTGAAAGAATGGAAGTCACAAGCAAATGGAAAATCAAAGAATAATCCTGTTTTTTGCCCTGTCAGTGGTGCTGTTGCTGTTATGGCAGGCGTGGCAGAACGACTATGGCAGCAAACCCGAACCGCAGCCGTCAACGATGGCCAGCGCTTCAACACCGGCAACCACCCCGGTTATGGCGGATTTGCCACAGACGCCGCCGCAAGCCTCAAGCATAGCCGCCGCGGTGGGCACCACCCCGTCCGACACCACCGTGGTTACAGATTCAAAAAGAATCCGCGTACTTACCGATGTGCTGGACCTGGAGATTGATACCCGTGGCGGTGACATCCGCCGCGTCGACCTGCGCAACTATCCGGTAGCCGTCAATACGCCCGATAAACCATTTCGACTGCTGCAGGATCAGGTCAAGGTCCTGATTGCACAGAGTGGGCTGATATCCAGCCAGGGTGCCCCGGACCACTATGCGCTGTTCACCGCCACACAGGACGCCTACCAGCTTTCTCCGGATGCCAAGACCCTGAGTGTGCCGCTACAATGGCAGGGGGCCGATGGCGTAGTTGTCACCAAAACATATGTATTCCACCGCAACAGTTATCTGGTGGAGATGAGCCAGCAGATTGAAAATCATTCTGCTGTGGCGTGGCAAGGTAACCAGTATTTGCAGTTGCAGCGCAGTCGGCCGGGTGATGATGAAAAGTCGATGTTCATCAGCACCTATACCGGCGGTGTGATCTACAGCGACCAGGAGAAGTACGAGAAGGTCAACTTTGATGACATGGCAGAAAAGGATCTGAGTCGTGACATCAAGTCCGGCTGGGCGGCGATGATCCAGCATTATTTCCTCAGCGCCTGGATACCGTCTGCTGGCGATACCTACCATTATTACAGCAAGGCTCCGGACGGCCATCCGTTTGTGCTGGGTATGGTATCGGCACCGCAGACGATCAGTGCCGGTGATCAATATATCTATTCCAGCAAGTTCTACGTCGGGCCCAAGGACCAGGAGCGCCTGGGTGAGGTGGCAGAGGGTCTGAAGCTGACCGTCGATTACGGCATGTTGACGGTGATCTCGCAGCCGTTGTTCTGGCTGCTGACCCATATTAATAAGCTGCTCGGCAATTGGGGCTGGTCGATCATCGTGCTGACGCTGATCATCAAGCTGGCCTTCTACAAGCTCTCCGAGAAGAGCTATAAATCGATGGCGAACATGCGCAAGATGACGCCGAAGATTGCCCAGATCCGGGAGCGTTACTCGGATGACCGGCAGCGCATGAGCCACGCGATGATGGAGCTGTATAAACAGGAAAAGATCAACCCGCTTGGCGGGTGTCTGCCGATCCTGGTCCAGATCCCGGTGTTCATCGCGCTGTACTGGGTATTGCTGGAGAGCGTCGAGCTGCGCCAGGCCCCGTTCATTGGCTGGATCAACGACCTGTCAACGAAGGACCCGTATTACATCCTGCCGCTGCTGATGGGGATCACGATGTACATCCAGCAGAAATTGAATCCGCCGCCGCCGGATCCGATCCAGGCCAAGGTGCTGATGGCTCTGCCGTTTGTATTCACGTTCTTTTTTGCGTTCTTCCCATCGGGGCTGGTTCTGTATTGGGTCGCCAACAGCGTGCTGTCGATCGCCCAGCAGTGGATGATCACGCGGCGTGTAGAAAAGGAAGCCGCGGCCGCCTGATCAATGTCGTTGCCGAGCGAGATGCATGGTAAACGAGACGGACACGATTGCAGCACAGGCCACCCCGCCGGGACGCGGCGGCATCGGGGTGATCCGTGTCAGTGGCCCGGCAGCGCCACAGATCGCCATCGCGGTGCTGGGCCGCTTGCCCGCCCCGCGTCACGCCGACTATCTGCCATTTCGTGATCCTGATGGTGCGCTGATCGACCAGGGCATTGCGCTGTATTTTCCCGCTCCGCATTCCTTCACCGGTGAATCAATACTCGAACTGCAGGCCCATGGCGGAGCGCAGGTCATGGCTATGTTGCTCGAGGCGGTGCTCAGCTGTGGCGCGCGCCTTGCGCAACCCGGTGAATTCACACTGCGCGCATATCTGAATGGCAAGATCGACCTGGCCCAGGCCGAGGCGATCGCCGATCTGATCAATGCCAGTTCGCGCCAGGCTGCCCAGTCGGCGTTGCGCTCGTTAAGCGGCGAGTTCTCGCGGCGTATAACCGCGATAACCGAGCGGCTGATCAAGCTCAGGATGTATGTCGAATCGGCGATCGATTTCTCGGATCAGGATATCGACTTTCTGGCAGAAGGAAAGATTCACGAACAGGTACAGCAGCTGCTGGCCGAGATTCGGGATACTCACCGGCGGGCGACCCAAGGCTATCTATTGCGTGAAGGCATGACGGTCGTCATCGCCGGGCCACCGAATGCCGGCAAGTCCAGCCTGCTGAATCGACTGGCGGGCAAGGACGCGGCGATCGTGACCGATATCGCCGGTACGACCCGCGATGTGTTGCGTGAGCAGATTCTGCTCGATGGCATGCCGCTGCATATAGTCGATACCGCCGGGTTACGCGACAGCATGGATCCGGTCGAGCGCATCGGCATCGAGCGTGCGCACGCAGAGATCACCCGCGCTGACCGGGTCTTGCTGCTGATCGACGATGCTGGCGATGACGAACAGCAGCTCGCATCACTGTATGCTCGGCTGCCGCCCGCCATCCCGGTGACGATCGTGCGCAACAAGATTGATATTACCGGCAGGGCACCGGTCTTGATACAAGGCCCCTATGGGGCGGAGCTCGGCCTGTCAGTGACACAGGGCCTCGGTATCGATCTGTTGAGTCGCCATCTGCAGCAGTGCGCCGGGTTCGACAACCGCGCCGGCGAGGGCGCCTTCACCGCACGCCGCCGCCACCTTGACAGTCTGGTCAGGGCCGAGCAGGCCTTGGAGCAGGGGTTGAGACAGCTCAGTGACCACAATGCCGGCGACCTGCTGGCTGAAGAATGTCGCTGTGCCCAGCAGGCCTTGGCTGAGATCACCGGCGAGTTTACCAGTGATGACCTGCTGGGCCAGATCTTCGCAAGTTTTTGTGTTGGAAAGTAGCGTGCATTTGTCAGAGACCTTGACCTAAAACTGACAAGAGAATGTGTATAAAAGCGATGAGTGAAGCAGGTGATCAATGACCGCGATCGGCCGTCACCGGCGGGTTCAGTAACTCGTCTGCGGTAGTGTCCAGGCCATGGTCGAGGATGAAGTCGACGCTAATTATAATATTATTATTGGCATCAGCGTTATTGACCTGCAACTGCAATGAGTCACGGATGGCCTCTGACAGGAACTGGAGGGTCTGCAGCGATTCCACCCGCTCGCAGACCACGATAAATCGGTTAGCGGCAAGCCGGCCAGCAATATCACCGGGGCGTAACTCCCGCTGTATGCGCTCAACAACCATTTTCAAGAAGCCGCGTTGATTTTCGCTGCCGGAGTCCATTGCAGACGGAATGAGGCCGCTCAGTTCAACGAATATCGCTGCAACGTGGCGGCCCTGTTCGAAGTCAGGGCGTTGCAGGGCCATGGTGAGCCGTTGCCGAATCAGTACCCGATTGGGCAGTTTGGTTTGCGGGTCATGGGTGGCCAGCCATAACTGATCTTCTTCAAGAATTTTACGTGACGAAATATCCTTCATGGTGACGACCAGTATCCACCCGTCTCCATTGCGGACCTTGGCAATAGACGCCTCAAGCGGGAAAAAGCTGCCATCCTTACGGTAGCCTATGATCTCGGAGCGTGAACCCATGCGTCGTTCGGTATTATCGCTCACCAGAAACTTTTGGATGTGTTGTGTATGTTTGGTGCGTAGGTGGGGTGGGAGCAGTTGATCCATTGGCTGATTAATAAGCTCATCGCGATTGTAACCAAACATCAGGCAAACGGAGGGCGTAACGTGAACGATGGAGCCGGCCTCATTGGCCGCCAGCAGCGTGGTATCAGCCACGCCCAGTATCCGTTCTGCCAAACTATCACTGTCAGAGTTTGTGATAGTCTGCGGCAGCTGCGAGGCGTTAGGTAGTGGCAAAGTCCTTGTAGTATAGGCCGCAATCGTATCCTGATAGCGGTCGGGAATCTTCGGCGGGGTGCAACCAAATTTCTCGATGATGGAAAACGTCCCGTTGGCATTACAGCGGGCCAAAAAGGTGTTTACATGGGCATGATGGGTTAGTGGATCCATGGTTACACTACCCTGCGGACCCTTAAGGCTGACATGCTCCAGTGCGGCCACCAGCGCCTCGGCGTCGGTGCTACCCGCCTGTTGCACGGCCTTGGCAAAGGCATGGACACACAGGTAAGTGCCTTCTCCAAAGTTGGTCAATACACCCTTGCCATACGGCCAGATACCATCCACCCCCAGCTTGCGTGATAGACGTTTGATATAGGCCTGATTTTCCGGGGTCTGTACCGACATGAAGTAGGTGTTACTGGAATACAAACCGACGCGAACATGAACCGGCAGATGGCTGACCATGGCCTCATCATAGTGCCCCATTACCACAGCCATGCGATTTTTTAATCCCCGTTCGGTAAAACGGGTCAGCAAGGTGATCTGATCTGAACCGGCAAAATAGGGCACAAACACATTAGCACCGGAGCTAGCGAGCTGATCGAGAAGACGTTCGAACTCATCAGGTTGCACACCTATGGACAGATATTCTTCCCCGACGACTTCCCCCTTTGCCAGTGCCAGGGAGCGTTTGGCAGCATCAATCGAACCGCGCGGCCATTCATAATTGTTGCCGGCAAAGAACATCTTTGGTCCGTAATGTTGAGCCATGTACGGGATCATCTTGTCGATCTGATGGTTGGGCAGCGCCGCAAAATGGAAAAAGTAGCGACCGAAGATGCTGCCTTCATAAAAAGAGAAATTAAGGTAGGGGATATGTAACGGTTCAGCGACCTGGGTGGCCACAGCAATGCGCGAGTTGGACAGTAGATTGCCGATGATGGCGCAGCAATGATGTTCCTCGATCAGGCGCCGCGCCGCAGGCACCGCCGTCGCCGGCAGGCTACCGTCATCCTCAATAATCAACTCCAGCGGGCGCCCGAGCAGGCCGCCGCGCTCATTGATCTCTTCGCACGCGATCTCGGCCGCCCAGGTGATCTCCGGGCCATAAAGTTCGACCAGGCCGGTCCACGGCGGCATCACACCCAGTCGTACCGGTAATGTCATAGGGCTTGCAGGTCTTCGTTGCCGTTAAGGATTAATCATCATAGCGAAAAAATATAGATTTCGCATGTTGAGCAACGAACCTGGATGAAATCAGAATGCGATATAGACGACTTAATTTTTTACAGGTAATTTACCAAGCGACCAGTGGTCTGGCGCAAGCGCTGACTCAGGCCGGTGGCGAGCTTCCATAACAGCTTGACGCCGAGCGCAGGGTATTCGCTGGACAGCCGCTCAAGATTCTGACGGGTCAGCAACAGCAGCACAGAGGGTTCGGCGACCAGCACCGATGCAGAGTTATTATAGCCGTCGATGACAGACATCTCGCCGATGACGCGTCCCGGCCGGATGTCGGCGAGTTTTTTCACAGTGCCCGGTTTCACTTCCTTGTGAACCTCGAGCCGGCCCTCGACCAGCAGGCAGAGGTGACTGTTGCGCTCACCTTCCTTATACAGGCGGATCCCGGTCAGGGCGCGGTAGGCATGAATATATTCTGACAGATGGGACAGTTCTTCAGGGTGAAGATCATCAAATATACTTGATTTTTCAATTAGATCGATTAGTTCACGACGAAAAGCATCGCCGAAGCCGATCTCCTCTAATCCCGGAAGTTTATTCATGACAGGTACCACATAGTTAAAGGCCTGGGGCTGCTATAGCTATGTCGTCAATCCGCTAAATAACTGAAACTGCCAGGATCCGGTGCTAAGAGATGATATAATTGCCATCCTTTCAGCGATCAAGCCATTTTGATGCTCACAGCCCATGAAGGTTCATGACACATATCAGGTGATAGTGGTTGGAGGCGGCCATGCCGGGACCGAGGCGGCCCTGGCGGCGGCGCGTATGGGTGCCCGGACGCTGTTGCTGACCCATAACTTTGACACCTTGGGGCAGATGAGCTGTAACCCGGCGATCGGCGGGATCGGCAAGGGACATCTGGTCAAGGAGATCGATGCGTTGGGCGGGCTGATGGCGCGGGCGGCCGATCATGCCGGTATCCATTTTCGTACCTTGAACAGTCGCAAGGGGCCCGCGGTGCGCGCCACCCGCGCCCAGGCCGATCGCAACCTGTATCGCCAGATGGTGCGACAAGTTCTGGAAGGCCAGCCGAATCTGTCTTTGTTCCAGCAGGCCGTCGATGACCTGATCATCGATGGGCAGGGCCGGGTTGCCGGTGTCGTGACCCAGGCGGGGCTCAAGTTTGCGGCCCCGACCGTGGTGCTGACGGTCGGGACGTTCCTCGGCGGCCGGATCCACATCGGCCTGGAAAACTATCAGGGTGGGCGCGCCGGAGATCCTCCGGCCAATGCGCTGGCGCGACGGCTGCGGGAGCTACCCTTGCACGTGGCGCGGCTGAAGACCGGTACCCCGCCCCGGCTGGATGGCCGGACGCTGGATTACTCACGCATGACCGAGCAGCCGGGGGATGTGCCGCGACCGGTATTTTCGTTTATTGGCGAGGCGAGCCAGCATCCAGCGCAACGCTCCTGCTATATCACCGCTACCAGTGAACGTACCCACGACATCATTCGCAGCGGGCTTGATCGTTCACCGATGTACAGCGGCGTCATCGAAGGGGTCGGGCCACGTTATTGCCCGTCTGTAGAGGACAAAGTGGTGCGCTTTGCAGACAAGACCTCTCATCAGATCTTTGTCGAGCCGGAAGGCCTGACCAGCTGCGAAGTCTACCCCAATGGCATCTCGACCAGCCTGCCCTATGATATCCAGCACCAGTTAGTGCGCAGCATCCGCGGCTTTGAACATGCACATATTACCCGTCCCGGTTATGCCATCGAATATGATTTTTTCGATCCCCGGGATTTGTTCAATACACTGGAGACCAAATTGGTAGGCGGACTGTTTTTTGCCGGCCAGATCAATGGCACCACCGGGTATGAAGAGGCGGCGGCGCAAGGGTTGATTGCTGGCATCAATGCCGCACTGCAGGTACAGGGCCTGCCAGGCTGGAGTCCGCGCCGTGATGAGGCCTATATCGGGGTGATGATCGATGACCTGGTGACGCTGGGGACCAAGGAACCGTATCGGATGTTTACCAGCCGTGCCGAATACCGGCTGCTGTTGCGTGAGGACAATGCCGATCTGCGGCTGACGCCAAGCGCTCAGCGTCTGGGTTTGATCGATGAGCAACGCTGGCGGGCATTCAATAAAAAATGCGAGGCGATCGAGCTTGAGCAACAGCGGTTTAACAGCACTTGGATGCATCCGCAGCGCATCGATGAGGACAGCCAGCGGGCAGTGTTTGGCGCCACATTGAGTCGTGAACATACCTTGATGGATTTGTTACGCCGGCCGGAGGTCGGGTATTCCGCGTTGTTGCAGCTGGCGGGGCTGGAGTCGATGACGTCGGATCCACGGGTGTGGGAACAACTGGAGATCCAGGCCAAATATTCTGGCTATATTGATCGCCAGCATGAAGAGATCGACAAGTTAAGGCGCCAGCATGATAAACAATTGCCCGCAGATCTCGATTACCGGCAGGTGTCGGGCCTGTCTGCAGAGGCGCAGCAAAAACTGCAGCACATTCGTCCCGCTACCATTGGCCAGGCAGCACGGATACCAGGCATTACACCGGCCGCTGTCGCCATCCTGCACATCCATCTGAAGAAGACGGAAGCCAGCGGCGGCGCCAGAAAGGCATCATAAGCAACTATGCAAATATGCAGTATCTACAAGGGGAGCCGCAAGCCGGGGGCCTATCTGTATATTGAACGCAGGGGGGATTTCTCGCGTCTGCCAGCCGAGTTGCTGCGGATGCTGGGTTCGCTCGAGTTGGTCATGGACCTGGATCTGGGTGCGGGGAAAAGACTGGTGGGTGCCGATATTATAGAGGTGCAGCAGCAGCTGTCGCATTCAGGCTATTATCTGCAGTTACCACCGCGGGATTACCATCCGCAGCGCTGAACTCAGGCCCGCGCCGACTGATTCCCCTGGCTCATTGCTGCCAGGGCTTGGGCGAACCGTTCCTCGATCTCGCGTTTGTTGAGCAAATAAAACTGGGTTTGCAGATATTCGCCCCGTTGCTTGCCGACCGCATTACGTGATAGGTCCAAATCGGTGATATAGATCGGATAAATGGAACTGCCGACCCGGCGTTGCAGTACGCTGCGCGCAACCTCCTCGAAGACCTTGTCACCGAATTCGAGTGATGAGTATTCCTGATTTTCGTGGTAGATAGTGTAGATCTTGACGCCTTGCTCATTGGCATCGGTGATGACCTGCAGCTCAACATATCCGGCTTGCTCGCGTGGTTGCTCATGCAGGGTTTGTCTTGCGGCAACCAGCCGACCATCCTGTCCCCGTCCAATCTGATAAAACAGTACAGGTTTGGTCTGGTGTTTACCAGCCATCATCTGCTTTGATTCAACAGTCTCGATATGCTGGCGATAGAGCACCGAGTCAAGAAAACGTTTGAAATGACGGATCACGATCTGATCATTGACACCGGAGATCCGTTGTGTGAACAGCGATCCATGTTCATCCAGTACCAGACAGTCAATATCGGAATCCTGCGCCTGGTAAAAAAACTGGATCTGACCCGGTTTATTATGTGAATAGACCAAAGGCAGCAATTGCAGATTGATGGCATTACGATCAATGACCACCGGGGAGAACTCATCCATGGGCTGCGCAAGAAAGGTAGTCAGCGTGGACAGGGAAGAGAAGACCTTATACTTCAAGATGCCATCGTCAAAGTACAGTGCATAATAATTTCTGGCAATGCTGAGGATATAACGGGTGGTGATCGGATGCTTGCCACCATAGTAACATTTGGTGATATCACGATACAGCTCGTTAATCCGCTGGGTGATGCTCATGCCGCGTCCCGGGGTGAAGCAGCTGACGGAGATCTCCGGGGGGCGGGCGTCGGTACCGGGGGGTGAGGCCTGCAACACGGTCGAGATATAGTCGATGGTGCCGTGTTCTCCCTCAAAATGGTGGGACATGACTTCCTGCCAGCTGTTTTGTGAAACCTGGTCAATGGAGTACACCAGATTCTGGCAGATCCCGCTGTAGCATAAGGCATCGACCCGGTTGCTGGTCATCTGCATGCCATTGATCAGCAGCTGACTGGAGGGTTCGCAGCCGACATTGATAAACGCAGTGGAATTCAGGGTACGTGGCGGCTCAAGCAGATCAGTCGATGAAACGCTGATCGAATTCCCGCCAGGGAATACCTTGGACAGCACCCGGATGATCGCCTTCAGATCATTGCTGTTCAGGGCATCGTCGCGGGAAAAGACGGCAATCGAGGTCCGGTCATCGAACAGCTTGTTGAGGAAGCACCATGCGATCAGTTCCACCAGGCTGCGCGAACGCTTCAGCGGCTTGGTGGCAGACAGTTGATCGGAAAAAACCGCGCCCTGATACAGCGACCAGCTATCATGGCCGGTCTTTGAGATCTGATGGAAAGTAAGATGGGTTTCATGGATGTCGTCAGATATGCCGCGATTGATCAGCTCGATCTTTCCCGCCTTGCGCTCGAAGGCCGAATACAGGCGACGTCCGAGAATATTGAGATCATTCTGGTTTATATCCGAGAGCCGGACCGTCATGCGGGCAAAGTTCGACAGGAAACGGTAGCATTGCGTCAGTGCATTGATCAGGTTATTACGTTCATCGGTTACGCGCAGAATTTTCCATTTGGGTCGGGAGTCCAGCGTCATCAGCTGGCCGTCGTTCCATCCCCACGAGCGCACCACGGTCAGCATCATTTCCTGCTGCCAGGTGGATCGTCCGGACAGGGTTGTGAGCCCGAGATTCTGATTGGATTTGAAATAGAAGGCCTGCCGGACCAGATTCAACCGGATGTTGTCATTGCCCTGATTCAGATAATCCTCGATCTTGCGGTACAGGATCATATAGGCATCGAGCTTCAGCAGATCGGTCTCACCGGCATAGATGTGTTTCTTGAAGATCGAGCACAACATCTGGGTCCGCGGGAATTCACTGGCATAGGCCTCCATCAGCATCAGCTTGAGCACCGCCTTGTATGGAGAGTCGATGCTTTTGTATAACTGCCATAATGCAGCGCCGAAAAATTCCTGCACCGGCGCCTCGGGGATGGTGCCGAAGTCGATAACTTCGCCATCCCGGATGAAGCGTTTCTCGAGCAGATTGCGGGTGTAGAGCTGATAGTCACCCTCCATGTCAGGCGGGACCAGCCACCACAAAGGGTAACGACCTGCAAACAGGATGCTGGTCCGGTAGAACTCGTCGAGCAGCAGGAAATGCTGAGCGCTGCCGCTGCTTTCAGAAGAAAGCTCGACGTTCTGCCCGGAGCGGAATTTCTCTGCATCCATCAGGAAAAAATGTACTTCAAGATTATAAGTCGCGGCCCAGTTTTCTATCGCCGTCGCTTTGCCCTGCAGTTCAGCCAGCTGCTTTTCGTTCAGATCAGAGCGATGACACAGCCAGATATCGAAATCACTGTCGGAAGAGAAGGCGATCGAGCCGCAACTGCCCATCAGGAACAGCGCTTGCAGGTCATAGCGGGCCAATGCGCGTGACCTGAAATCAAAGCTGGGCACCAGGCTCTTGCAGGCGTCCAGTTCGCGGCTGCTCGGCGTATATTCTGAAATCCCGGCCGGCGTCTCCTTGGAGACAAAGCCGGGGAAGGTCGGGTGATTGTAATGAAACAGCAGTGGCAGCAGATCCATGACCTCACGCTGCCGTGGCCGTAGTGTGTCGCGGGTTCGGTTCAGCCGATCGCGGTTTAAGGCCAGAAAACGCTTTTTAATGGAATTGATATCGTGCAACACGCGCCCCCCGGCCATACCCACTCTGCATGATTGCTGTATCGGCTGGCGGGAGGGGTTTCTTCATCACCAGCGCCGGTGTGATGGGCTGGATGACAGGTGATGAATGGTGACCGGAGATTGATGAATATTATATATTTTTCATATTCATAGGCGTCGATAGGGATGGCCGCAATGATGCGGCCATCGACTCAGACCGGTGGCAGATGGCCACGGGCACGCTGGATGGCCGCCCTGACCTGTTGCGGGGCGGTACCGCCGATATGGTTACGTGCCGCCACCGAACCTTCCAGCGTCAGGACCGCAAAGATATCGTCATTGATTTGTCCGCCGAACTGGCGCAGCTCGGTCAAGGTCATCTCGGAAAGATCTTTTTTCCTTTCAATGCCATAACGGACCAGTTTGCCGACGATCTCATGGGCATCGCGGAACGCGGTGCCGTGTCTGACCAGGTAGTCAGCCAGGTCGGTAGCCGTGGCAAAGCCGCGCCGGGCCGAGGCCTTCATGTTCTCACGTTTGACGTGCAGGGCCGGGATCATCGCGGCAAAGACCTTCAGCGAGCCCCGGACCGTATCGACGGTGTCAAACAGTGGCTCCTTGTCTTCCTGGTTGTCCTTGTTATAGGCCAGCGGTTGTCCCTTCATCAGTGTCAATACGCTGACCAGGCTGCCAAACACCCGCCCGGACTTGCCGCGCAGCAGCTCGGGGACGTCCGGGTTTTTTTTCTGTGGCATGATCGATGAACCGGTGCAGAAGCTGTCCGAGAGTTCGATGAAATCGAACTGGGCCGACGACCAGATGATCAGCTCTTCAGCGAACCGCGACAGATGCATCATCACTAACGATGCCGCAGCGCAGAACTCGATGATGAAGTCGCGGTCACTGACAGCATCGAGCGAGTTCTCGGAAATGGCATCAAAGCCCAGCAGGCGGGCGGTCAACGCGCGATCGATCGGGTAACTGGTGCCGGCCAGGGCCGCCGACCCCAGCGGCATGACATTGACGCGGCGCCGGCAATCACGGAGGCGCTCGGCATCGCGGGCCAGCATCTCCTGCCATGCCAGCATGTGATGACCGAAGGTCACCGGTTGCGCAACCTGCAGATGGGTGAAGCCGGGCAGGATGGTGTCGACCTCGCGCTCGGCCAGATCGACCAGTGCGCTGCGGGTGCTGGCGAGGTCGTCCAGGATCTGGTCGATCTGATCGCGCAGGTACAGGCGCATGTCGGTTGCGACCTGGTCATTGCGCGAGCGGCCGGTGTGCAGTTTCTTGCCGGCATCACCGATGCGTTCGGTCAGGCGTGCCTCGATGTTCATGTGCACATCCTCGAACTCGATCAGCCAGCTGAAATCACCGCTCTCGATGGCGGTGCGGATCTCGGCCAGGCCGGTCTCGATGGCCTGCAGTTCGGCGGCCGTTAGTACACCGATCTGTTGCAGCATCCGGGCGTGAGCCAGTGAGCCCTGGATGTCATAGGCGTACAACCGGCGGTCAAAGTCGACTGAGGCGGTGAAGATCTCAACGAAACGGTCGGTGGCCTCGCTGAAACGTCCGCCCCAGGGTTTTTCGGCTCCAGAATCGTGGCTCATGGTTTCAAGTCTCATCCGGTGATCTGCGCCGCAGTATATCAGATCACCCCGCCAGCGCCTGCACCACTGGCGCCGGCAGGGCGATGCGGCGGAAGTTTAATCGGCCGCTGCCGCACAGATCAATTGCCAGCAGGGGGCACAGAACGTAGCATTAGCGTCAGGTGAAACAGGGGGGTATTGATGTCAGACCACATCATTCGAATCGCGACCCGCAAGAGCCCGCTGGCCTTGTGGCAGGCCGAACATGTCCGGTCACGGCTGCAACAGGCCCATCCCGGCCTGAGGGTTGAACTGGTAACCATGACCACCGAGGGCGACAAGATCCTCGATACGCCGCTGGCCAAGATCGGTGGCAAGGGGCTGTTCGTCAAGGAGCTGGAGAAGAGCCTGCTGGAGGGCGAGACCGACCTGGCCGTGCATTCAATGAAGGATGTACCGGTGGCCTTTCCGGCCGGATTGCATCTGGCGGCGATTCTGCAGCGCGAAGAGCCCTGTGATGCCTTTGTCTCCAATCGCTACGACACCCTCGACCAGCTGCCGCAGGGCGCGCGGGTTGGTACCTCAAGCCTGCGCCGTCAGGCCCAGCTGACGGCCCGTCGCCCCGATCTGCAGATCCTCAGCCTGCGTGGCAATGTCGGGACCCGGTTGCGCAAGCTCGACGATGGTGAGTTCGATGCGATCATCCTGGCCTGCGCCGGGTTGATCCGGCTGGGCTTCCCGCAGCGCATCCGCTGGCGGCTGCCGGCAGAACTGTGCCTGCCGGCGATCGGTCAGGGCGCAGTGGGCATCGAGTGCCGCCGCGATGACGCCCGCGTCAATGCCTTGGTTGCCGTGTTGAATGATGCCGAGACGGCGGTCTGTGTCCGCGCCGAGCGGGCGTTGAATGCCCGGCTCGAAGGGGGTTGCCAGGTTCCGATCGCGGGGTTTGCCCGCCTTGAGCGCGGCCAGCTGCAGTTGCGCGGCCTGGTGGGCCGCATCGATGGCAGCGAGATCATCCAGGGCGAACAGCTCGGTCATCCGGATGATGCCGAGGCGATTGGCGTGCGACTGGCCGACGACCTGCTGCGCCGCGGTGCCGATGTGATCCTGAAAGAGATCTATGCCCAGTGACGGCGCCACAGACGGGCAGGCCCTGGTCGGGTGCCGGATCCTGGTCACGCGGCCGCACCATCAGGCCGGTGCGCTGTGCAGTCTGATCGAACAGGCCGGTGGCATCGCGATACGCTTGCCGGCAATCGAGATCATCGCCGCGCCGATGTCACCGGCCTTATTGCAGACATTGCAACAGTTGTCTCAGTTTGATGTGGCGATCTTCATCAGCGCCAATGCCGTGTACTATGGCGGACAATTGCTTGCTCGTCTTGGCGGCTGGCCGCGGCAGCTGCAATATGCGGCGGTTGGCCAGAAGACTGCCACGGCCATGCAGGGACAGGGCATCACCCCGGACATCGTACCTGCAGCGTTCAGTTCTGAGGCCTTGCTCGCTGACCCACGTCTGCAGGCCATGCAGGGTCGGCGCGTGGTGATCTTCCGTGGTGGCGGCGGGCGGGAGCTGCTCGGAGATGTGTTGCGCGCGCGCGGAGCGCACGTCGAGTATGTCGAGGTCTATGACCGGCGCTGTCCTGCCAGTGATCTGGTGCCGGTGCGTAATGCTGGCATCGATGCCATCGTCGTCACCAGCAATGAAGGTCTCGATAATCTATATACCATGGCAGGTGATCATCATCGTCAGTGGTTGCTGGCGCAGACGCTGGCGCTGATCAGCGAGCGTGGCGCACAACATGCCCGCAGCCTGGGGTTTCGCGGCAGCCTGCTGCCGGCGCACGAGGCCAGCGATCCGGGTCTGCTGGCGGTGTTGTCGGGTTGGTGGAGCACCCGGCCGACCCGTCCGGCCGGACCTCATTTTGGCGCGAACTCGAAGGCGTCCGAGTAGAGCTGGTCTTCGACCGCGCCCAGCGCACGGAAGCGTTCGACGGCGCTGTGGATCATGATCGGTGGACCGCACATATAGATGTCGAACCCTGACAGGTCGGGGAAATCGGCTGCGATCGCCTCATGGACAAAGCCGGTACGGCCCTGCCAGTGATCCTCCACGGCGGGCTGGGACAGCACCGGACAGTACCGCAGGTTGAGTTTGGGCAACCACTGGCGCGCCAATGCATCGAGATACAGATCACGTTGCGCCCGCACGCCCCAGTACAGGTGCAACGGCCGCGTGATGTGTTGTGCCAACGCATGTTCAACGATGCCCTTGATCGGCGCGAACCCGGTACCACCGGCCATCAGGATCACCGGCCGCAGTGACTCCTCGCGGAAATAAAAACTTCCGAATGGACCTTCGATATTCAGCCGGTCGTTTTCTCGCATGATATTGAACACGTAATCGGTAAACTCGCCACCATCGACGTGGCGGATATGCAGCTCGATATGCTGGTCATCATGCGGGGCATTGGCCAGCGAAAAGCTGCGGCGCCGACCATCATTGAGCAGGACATCGATATACTGGCCGGAGAAAAACTGCAGCCGTTGCTGGTCAGGGAGATTCAGCAATAGCCGCATCACATCATGCGACAACCGCTCCATCCGGGCCACGGTCACCGGATACCTTTTTACTGGCAAGGTCTTGGCCGAGGTCACATGCGGTGATTCAATGCACAGATCACCATGCGGCAGTGCGCGGCAGGGCAGGATATAACCCTGTGCCCGTTCGTCATCATTGACGCCGGACGGGGTGAACCCGCCGTAATCGATGTCGCCGGAGATCAGCTTGGCCTTGCAGGTGCCACACATGGCATTACGGCAGCCATAGGGCAGGTTGATGTTGTGACGGATGGCAGCATCGAGAATACTCTCGCCATTTAGCACATCAAACATGACGCCACTGGGTTGCACAGTGATCTTGACCGGCATTGTGATACCTTATCTGTAATACCAACGCGGCATTGTCGCCTATTTCCGCCATGAGAAAAACCCCGTGCCACACAGGATACTGATCATCGGTTTTGGAGACATCGGGGCACGGATTGCCGGGCATTGTATGGCACAAGGCCAGCATGTGGTGGCCGCCAGCCGCCACCAGACACCGCTGTCAGCAGCGGTACAGTGGATGTCGATTGATCTTGACCAGCCAGCCGGCTGGCCCGCTGACTGGTTGCAGGGGCATGACACGGTATTTTATCTGGCACCCCCCCCGGTGGAGGGCGTACGCGACAGCCGGTTGCGTGCAGTATTGGCCCGCTGGCCGGCCCACAGTCTGCCGCAGCGCTTCATCCTGATCAGCACCACTGCCGTGTATGGTGATCGGGCAGGTGCATGGGTCGATGAACAGAGTCCGATTGCACCCGGCACTGATCGGGGCCACCGCCGCCACGATGCCGAACAGGTCTTGACGCAGTGGGCTACGCAGCATCGGCTGGGGCATGTCATCCTCAGGGTCGCCGGCATTTACGGGCCGGGCCGGTTGCCGCTGCAGCGGCTGCGCAGCGGCATGGTCGTCATCAACGACAATGAGGCGCCGCCCAGCAACCGCATCCATGTCGAGGACCTGGCCGCAGTCTGTATTGCCGCTGCTGCCTACCGTGGCGACCATCATGTCTTCAATGTAAGCGATGGCCATCCGACGACGATGACGGACTATTTTGTGCGGGTCGCACGCCTGGCCGGATTGAGCGCGCCGCGCCGGGTCACGCTGGCCGAGGCGCCGCACCATCTGTCGGCCGCGATGATGGAGTATTTGATGGAGCGCAAAAAGGTCGACAACCGGCGGATGCTAACAGAGCTTGGGGTGGTATTGCAGTATCCCGATCTGGAGCACGGGTTGTCGCAGGCCCTGGCTCAGCCATGAGCACATGGTGTTCATTGTGACGGCATTGCGGGATGGCAGGGTCCGTGTGTGCTGACCAGTCGTTGATCGCGTTGCCGCTGCAGGCCGAAGGTGGGAGTTGTATCTGGTGCCGGGCGGGTTGTTGTCCCGTCCGGCACCGATCACAGATCCTGCTGTTTGACCTGCTGTACCGCGTTGTACAGATGCATCTCCAGGTCAAGCAGACCCCAGGTATCGATACCGAGAATCTGGCGCTTGCCGTTGATGTGCTCGATGACCACCTTGGAGATCCAGCCGTCTGCATAACCGACGGCGACGACCTTGATCAGCTGGCCGGTGAGATTGACATACCAATTGCCGACGAAGGGCTGCTGCTGAATTGCCATAATCTCTGTACTCTCGCTTACACAATATTGGGTGTTTTCGCTCCCTGGGCGACGTCGAGCTGGTCAAGGAACGATCAGATTTGATTCTATCACGGGGTTTATTAAGATGGCTAATTTTAAATAAATTATGTTTAATTACAGGTTATTAGCATCACCTTACAAATATAATCAGGATGTGTTTGTGTACAAACGGCCGCAGCAGGCCGGGACGGAGCCCTGCTAGTTAGAGCTCCCGTGCCCGCTAACCCTGGCTGGCTTCAGCCGCATTTGCTGTCACCGCAGTTCAGGCAGGTTAGACAGCCGTCCATCTTGATCATGGCCTTGGTCGAACACTTTACACACAGCTGTGCCCCGTCCGGAAAGGCGCCGTTGTTGCCGGCGCTGTCGCCGGTGCTGACGCCCTTGTGGCGCGTCTCGTATTCAGCGCGTTTCTCGGCGATCAGCCGTTGCTGGTGTTCATCCAGGCCCGGGCTCTTCAGCATGCCGATCATCCGCAGGTGATTCTCGATGGCATCACCGATCTCGGCGACCAGCGAGGGCATGAACTTGCCACCCTTTTTGAAATAGCCACCCCGCGGGTCGAACACCGAATGCAGCTCCTCGGTCAGGAAGGTGATGTCGCCACCCTTGCGGAACACCGCCGAGATGATCCGCGTCAACGCGACGATCCACTGGAAATGGTCCATATTCTTCGAATTGATGAAGATCTCGAACGGGCGGCGCAGCTCATGTTCAGTGCCGGCGTTCAGTACCACATCATTGATCGTGACATACAGTGCGTGCTCGGTCAGCGGGGTCTTGATCTTGTAGGTGGAGCCGAGCAGCATGTCGGGGCGCTCCAGCTTCTCGTGCATCTGGATGATGTTCGAGGCCGGGGCGACGACCGGTACCTGCGGTGCCTTGTTCGGTTCGGCGCTATCCTGCGCCACCTTGTAGCCGACGATCTTTTTATTAACCTTGATAGTCATGGTCTGTATCCTTCTGTCCTTGGGTAGCGGGGCAATCAGCATGTGCCGTACGCTCAGAATTTACCGTAATAGCCTTCCTTCAGTGCATCGTACAGATTGGCGGCGGTATGCAGCTCGCCGTCGTATTCGATCTCATCGTTGCCCTTGACCTCGATGATCGAGCCATCCTCAAGCGTGAACTGGTAGGTGGTGTCGGCCAGATCCTTCTCCTTGACCAGCACCCCCTGGAAGGCCTCGGGGTTGAAGCGGAAGGTCGTGCAACCCTTGAGCCCCTGTTCGTAGGCATACATGTAGATATCCTTGAAGTCATCATAAGGATAGTCGGTCGGAACGTTGGCGGTCTTGGAGATCGACGAATCGATCCAGCGCTGGGCCGCGGCCTGGATATCGACATGGGCCTTGGGCGTGATGTTGTCGGCGCTGATGAAGTAGTCCGGCAGGGCATCATGGGCGCCGTCGGCGGCATTGGGATTGGCCTCGCCGTCAATCAAGGTGCGATAGGCCAGCAGCTCATAGGAGAAGACATCGACCTTTTCCTTGGATTTCTTGCCTTCGCGGATCACATTGCGGAAATAGTGATGGGCGAAACTCGGTTCGATGCCGTTGCTGGCGTTGTTGGCCAGGCTCAGCGAGATGGTGCCGGTGGGGGCGATCGATGAGTGATGGGTGAAGCGGGCGCCGACCTCGGCCAGCTGGTCGATCAGGTTCGGCGCGATCTCGCCGATCTGCTGCATGTAGCGGCTGTAGCGGGCGTGCAGCACCTTGCCCTTGACGACATCGCCGATGCGATAGCCGTCACGGACCATCTCCGGGCGCTTGCGCAGCATGTCGGCATCGACAGTGAAGTCCTCTTCCATGATCGGTGCCGGGCCCTTTTCCACCGCCAGTTCGGAGGCGGTGCGCCAGCCCATCACCGCCATCTCGCGCGTGACGCGTTCGGTGAATTCGACGGCATCGGCAGCATCATAACGCATGCGCAGCATCGTCAGTGTCGAGCCGAGGCCGAGGTAGCCCATGCCATGGCGGCGCTTGCGATGGATCTCGTTGCGCTGGCCTGCCAGCGGCAGCCCGTTGATCTCGACCACGTTGTCGAGCATGCGGGTGAAGATGGCGACCGTCTGGCGATACTCCTCCCAGTCAAAACGTGCCTTGGCCGTGAACGGGTCGCGGACAAAGCAGGTCAGGTTGATCGAGCCCAGCAGGCATGAGCCATACGGCGGTAACGGCTGCTCGCCGCAGGGGTTGGTGGCGCGGATGTCTTCGCAGAACCAGTTATTGTTCATCTCGTTGACCTTGTCGATCAGGATGAAACCAGGTTCGGCGTAGTCATAGGTCGAGCTCATGATGACGTCCCACAGCCGGCGGGCACGCATCACCTTCTCGACGCGGCATGCGACCAGGCCCTGGTCATTGGTGATGTAGCCCTTTTTGGTCGGCCATTCCCGCCATACCACCTGCTGCGCATCGTTCAGATCCAGTGTCTCGGCCTCACGGGTGCGGATCGGGAAGGCCAGTGCCCAGTGCTGATCATTGCGGACCGCCTCCATGAATTCGCGGGTGACCAGCAGCGACAGGTTGAACTGGCGCAGCCGGCCATCCTCACGCTTGGCGCGGATGAAGTCGACGACATCGGGGTGGCCGACATCGAAGGTGCCCATCTGGGCGCCACGCCGGCCGCCGGCCGAGGACACCGTGAAACACATCTTGTCATAGATATCCATGAACGACATCGGGCCCGAGGTATAGGCGCCGGCGCCCGACACATAACCGCCGCGCGGCCGCAGCGTCGAGAATTCATAACCGATGCCACAGCCGGCCTTCAGTGTCAGCCCGGCCTCGTGGACCTTCTGCAGGATGCCGTCCATCGAATCCTCTATGGTGCCGGATACGGTACAGTTGATCGTTGAGGTTGCCGGCTTGTGTTCCAGTGCGCCGGCGTTGGAGATGATGCGACCCGCCGGGATCGCGCCATGCAGCAGTGCCCACAGAAACTTGTCGTGCCACTCGGCACGTTTTTCCACGCTGGTCTCGACGTCAGACAGCGCCCGCGCGACCCGCCGGTAGGTATCCTCCATGCTGTGGTCGATGGTCTGGCCATCCTTGCTTTTCAGCCGGTATTTCTTGTCCCAGATATCCTGTGATGCGGGCTGATACGGGATCTGTGGCTGATTGCCGGTCGAAACCAGTTTCAGGTGAGCATTTTCCATGTTGCGTCCCCTCTTTGTTGTTATGGTGATGCTGGGCGCATCAGAAACTGAGTGAATACGGAAAAATATGTTTTTTCGAAGTTTTTTCCTGTATTGGTCGAACACAACATGTTGTGTTCGACCTGCAAAGGGTAGAGCCCAGAGCGAATGCTGTCAATTGAGCAGGCAAATATTTTTTTGTATATATTTATCAATTAGTTATTTTTATAAAGATAAAGCCTAGGGAAAAAAATACTAGAGCTGTTGACAGATCTGATAAGCAGGTACAAACACAATATATAGTGTTTTAAAAAACATCCTTCCCAGCATGTTGTTAAGCTGCTGGATGATCAAGATAATCTGCTCTGCAGGCAGCGGGCGGGTTCGATGGAACCGGATGCGACATGGTCGGTCAAAGCATGGAACTGAATCGTCCGGCGGCGCAGGTTTGGGCCGCAATGAATGCAAGAGAGGTATCTATGAAGAGCGTGAAGATCATCGGGGCATGCCTGATTGGACTGGTCATGACGACCACAGCTTGGGCGGCACTGCCAACCCGCGATTCGCAGGGGCAGCCGCTGCCCAGCCTGGCGCCGATGTTGTCGCGTGTCATGCCTGCCGTCGTCAACATCTCGACCCGTGGCCACCTCACGCCGCAGGACAACCCGTTGATGCGCGATCCATTTTTCCGCTATTTCTTCGGTGGCCCACAACGGCCGCAGCAGGGTCAGCGGGTCCCGCAAAGCCTGGGTTCCGGGGTCATCATTGATGCCGGGCGCGGCTATGTCGTCACCAACAACCATGTGGTGGACAAGGCCGCAGAGATCACGGTCACGCTGCAGGACGGACGTAACCTGACGGCGACCTTGATCGGCGCCGACCCTGAGGTGGATCTGGCCGTGGTCCAGATCCAGGATGCCGGGCTGAAGGCGCTGGACCTTGGTGATTCGGACGCGCTGCGAGTCGGTGATTTCGTCACGGCGATCGGCAACCCGTTTGGTCTGGGGCAGACGGCGACCTCGGGGATCGTCAGCGCGTTGGGCCGCAGCGGTCTGGGTATCGAAGGGTATGAAGACTTCATCCAGACCGATGCCTCGATCAACCCGGGTAATTCCGGCGGGGCGCTGGTCGATCTCGACGGCCATCTGGTGGGCATCAACACCGCGATTGTCTCGCCCGGCGGCGGGGGTAATGTCGGGATCGGGTTTGCGATCCCGATCAATATGGCGCGCAAGGTCATCGATCAGCTGATCGAGTTCGGCGAGGTGCATCGTGGCCGGCTGGGCCTGGCGGCCCAGGACCTGACGCCGGAGCTGGCCGCGGCCTTCGATATCAAGAATGCTGCTAAGGGTGCGGTTGTCGCCAAGGTCGCCGAGGGATCAGCTGCCGCCAAGGCCGGTATCAAGGTGGGGGATGTCATCATCGCCATCAACGGCAAGAAGATCGCCAGCGCCTCGGACATGCGTAACGCGTTGGGCCTGTTGCGTGTCGACGAGCAGCTGACGATGCTGGTGTCACGCGATGGCCATAATGAGACCCTGGTCGCGACGATCGCGGCGCCCAAGCGCACCAGCATCGAAGGCGATCGCCTGTCACCACGGCTGGCCGGCGCGGTCTTTGTCACCCAGGATCCAAGCCAGAGCGAGAGCCAGGACATGACCGGGATCGAGGTCGCCGATGTCGCGCAGGGCAGCCCGGCCTGGCTGGTCAATCTGCGCAAGGGGGATGTCATCACGTCGATCAATCGACGCCCGGTGACGACGCTCGAGGAGATGAAGCAGGCCCTTAAACTATCGGAGCGCGGCATCCTGCTGAACATCAACCGGGGCAGCAGCGCACTGTTTGTGCTGATCCAGTAAATAGTTGCGGGGTCTGCAAGGACCCAGCTTTTGTCCCTGCTCCCTGACCATGATGTGTATGGTCAGGGCGGGGTTATCGATCCCCTTTGATTTTTTTAATGAGAATAATTATCATTACGAAAGGCCGAGACTATAGATATGTAACAGGGACATTAACAGGATGCACGGACGATGAAGTTAACCAGATATCTTGCATGGATAATGGCCGCCACATCGCTGATGGTGGGCGCGGCCGTTGCGGCACCGGGCGCAACGAAGCAGCAGGCCATCGTTGAGTCCATCATCCACAGTCTCGACTATGTAGCCGTCGATTATCCGGGCAGTGTGCAGCAGGGCAAGGTCATCAGCCCATCAGAATACGGCGAACAGCTGGAGATGGTCGATCATGCCGTGGAGCGGTTGCATGAACTGGAGGGCAGCGGTGTATTGCTCTCCAAGGCGCAGGCCTTGCAGCAGGCGGTTCATGACAAGCAGGACGGTAATAGTGTCGCTGCACAGTGTCAGCAGGTCATTGCTGACCTGATCTCCCGTTTCCAGGTCATAGTTGCACCGGCGGCGCTGCCGGACTGGCGGGCCGTATCCGGCATCTTTGAGCAACAGTGTGCGTCCTGCCATGGCGCAGAGGGCCGCGGCGATGGCGCGCGCGCCGCCGGCATGGAGCCGCCGCCGATTGATTTTCATCATCGCGGCCGTCAGCAGCATCGCAACATCTATTCGCTGTACAACACCATCACGCTGGGTGTCGATGGTACGGCGATGGCGGCCTACCCGCAGCTGACCACGCAACAGCGCTGGGCACTGGCTTTTTATGTCAGCCAGTATTATGCCAGCGACAGCGAACGGGCCGCAGGACGTCAGTTGTGGCTGGACGGTGTGGGTCGCGGGGAATTCATGTCTCATACACAGCTGGTGCAGGCCGCGCCCGCGCAGGTGACGGCGCAGTATGGAGAAGACACTGCAAAGGTCTTGGCCTATCTGCGCGCCGAGCCGCAGACCGTGCAGGGACAATCACCGCTGGAACTGAGTCGCAGCAAGTTGATCGCCAGCATGAATGAATATCGCGCCGGTGACAGCGCCGCGGCCTTTGAGCTGGCCTTGTCGGCCTATCTCGAAGGTTTTGAACTGGTCGAGACCCGGCTGAATGCCAGCGCACCCGAGTTGCGCAATCAGATCGAACACGAAATGATCGCCTACCGCAACATGATCAAGTCGCGGCTGCCGGCCGCCACGTTGCAGATGCAGCAAGACCTGCTGCTGATGCTGCTGAGCACCGCGACACGTACCCTCAACGCCGAACGCGCGGCGTCGCCATCGGTCAATTTCATCTCGGCGCTGGCGATCCTGTTGCGCGAGGGCCTGGAGGCCATCCTGGTGATTGCGGCAATCATCTCGTTGCTGATCAAGGAAGGGCGCCGGGACGCGATCCGCTATATCCATGTCGGCTGGGGCGTGGCGCTGGCATTGGGTGTGGCGACCTGGTATCTGGCTGAGCGTTATGTCGTGCTCGGTGGCGCTAACCGGGAACTGACCGAAGGACTGACCGCCTTGCTGGCGGCAGCGATGCTGCTGTACGTCGGCTTCTGGCTGCACAACCACAGTCACTCGGCGCAATGGCGCAAGTTCATCCACAGCAAGGTCAGCACCTCGCTGGGGGCCGGGGCGTTGTCGGGCCTGGCGCTGGTGTCATTCATGGCAGTATATCGCGAGATGTTCGAGAGCATCCTGTTCTACCAGTCGCTGTGGATGAATGCCGGGGAGCAGGATCACAAGTACATCATCGGTGGCATCGTCGTCGCGGCCGGGTTGTTGCTGGCCCTGGGCTGGATGGTGATGCGTCTCAGTGTGCGCCTGCCATTGCAGTCCTTCTTCAGGGTCAACATGATCCTGATGTTTGTGCTGGCAGTGATCTTCACCGGCAAGGGGATCGTGGCACTGCAGGAGACCGGGCTGGTGGCGATCACCCAGGTGAGGTTCATCCAGATCGACATGCTTGGCGTCTATCCGAACCTGCAAAGCCTGGGTGCGCAACTGCTGATTACAGCATTGGTGTTGGGTTGGGCCATTTATCAGTATCGCCACAAGGGCCGCCGGACGTGAGACGATCCGCTGCCGGGCGCGGGTAACACCCGGCAGTGTCTAAGACGGTGATCGGCTAACCGCTCAACCCAGCGACAACGTGCTGCCAAACGCCATGCGATAGCGCTGTTCGAATTCACGCTGCGTGAAGCGATGGTTTTGTGTCCCGTGGTGCTCGATCTTGATGGCGCCGAGCAAGGACGCAATACGGCCGGTGACCTCCCAGCCCAGGCCATGCATCAGCCCGTACAGCAGCCCGGCGCGATAGGCATCGCCGCAGCCGGTTGGATCGGCAATCGCCGACACGGCCACCGGCGGGATATTCAGTTCATGGCCGCCGGCATAGATCTGTGAACCCTTGGCGCCGCGGGTGATGATCACGGCATCGACCCGCTGCGCCATCTCGTGTGGCGACAGGCCGGTGCGCTGTTGCAGCAGCTGCGCCTCGTAGTCATTGACGGCCAGCCAGCTGGCCTGGTCGAGAAAGGCCAGCAGATCGTCCTTGCCGAACATCGGCAGACCCTGGCCCGGATCGAACAGGAACGGGATGCCGTGTTCATGGAACTGGCGCGCATGCTCGATCATGCCATCACGGCCATCGGGTGATACGATGCCGACCGTGACGCCCTGCGCGTCACCGACCTTGTTCTCATGTGACCAGGTCATGGCGCCGGGATGAAAGGCGGTGATCTGGTTGTCTGCCTGGTCGGTAGTGATATAGGCCTGACCGGTATAACTGTGGTCGATGACCTTGATATGGCGGCGGCTGATGCCGCACTGGTCCATCCACGCAGCGTAGGACGCAAAGTCCTTGCCGACGGTGGCCATCGGCAGACAGCTGCCACCGAGCAGCTGCAGGTTGTAGGCGATATTGCCGGCGCAGCCGCCGAACTCGCGCCGCATCTCCGGTACCAGAAACGACACATTCAGCATGTGCACCTTGTCCGGCAGGATGTGATTCTTGAAATGATCCGGAAACACCATGATGGTGTCGAAGGCATAGGAACCGCAAATCAGGGCCGTCATCGCTATTCTCCCGTTCAGTGATAGGTGATCGCGGGACCGGCATCCCACGGATGTTATGCGTTGTCGTGTTTCCAGATCAGGTCGAGCTCCCGCGCGGCGCGCACATCGTCGAGGCGGCGCACCGGCAAGGTGTACGGCGCACCCTTGACGCGGGCCGAATCGGCCTCGGCCTCACGCTGGATCGCGACCAGCGCCGCGACGAAACCGTCGAGCGTGTCCTTGTCCTCGCTCTCGGTCGGTTCGATCAGGAAACATTCCGGGACCAGCAGCGGGAAATAGGTCGTTGGTGCATGGTAACCATAATCGAGCAGCCGCTTGGCAAAATCCATCGCGGTGACGTTCAGCTCCCTGGCCTGCTTCTTCAGCGTGATGATGAATTCATGGGTGGCACGGCGCTTGGGGAACGCCGGTTCGAAGCCGGCCTCGCGCAGCCGCGCCATCAGATAATTGGCATTCAACGTGGCAAACTCGGCGACGCGCTGCATGCCCTCGCGACCGAGCAGCCGCGCATAGATATAGGCACGCAGCAGGATGCCGGCATTGCCGGCGAAGGTCGACAGCCGGCCGATGGTCTGCGGACAATCCTGTTCGGTCAGCCAGCGGTAGCGGCCATCGCTGTTGCGGTCAACGACCGGGATCGGCAGGAACGGCAGCAACCGCTCGCTGACACCGACCGGGCCGGCGCCGGGACCGCCGCCGCCATGCGGTGTCGAAAAGGTCTTGTGCAGGTTGAGGTGGATGACGTCAAAGCCCATGTCGCCGGGGCGGACCTTGCCGAGGATGGCATTGAGGTTGGCGCCGTCATAATACAGCAGACCGCCGGCCTGATGGACGATGGCGGCGATCTCGGTGATGTTGCGTTCGAACACGCCGATGGTCGACGGGTTGGTCAGCATGATGCCGGCAGTCTGTGGACCCACCGCCTCCTTGAGCGCGGCCAGGTCGACATCACCATGGGCATCGGTCGGGATCTCGCGCACGCTAAAGCCGCACATCACCGCCGTGGCCGGATTGGTGCCGTGCGCGGCATCGGGGACCAGGATCTCGCGCCGCGCCTGATCGCCGCGTGCATCATGATAGGCGCGGATCATCGCCACGCCGGCGAATTCACCCTGGGCGCCGGCCATCGGCGTCAACGATACCCCCTTCATGCCGGTGACGGTCTTCAATATCTGCTGCAGTTCATACATGCAGGCGAGAAAACCCTGGCCGGTGGCCTCGGGCGCCAGCGGGTGCCGATCGAGAAAGCCGGTCTGCATCGCCAGTGAATTGCAGGCGCGCGGATTGTATTTCATCGTGCACGAACCCAGCGGATAGAAGTGGGTATCGATCGAGAAGTTCTTCTGCGACAGCCGGGTGTAATGACGCACCACCTGCATCTCCGAGGCCTCCGGCATCAGCGGCGGCGGGCTGCGCAGAAACTGGGCCGGGATATCGCAGGCAACGACCGCCGCCGGCGCTTGGGCGGTGGCGCGGCGGCCGTGGTGAGACTTCTGGTAGATCAGTGTGTCGGCGGTCATGACGGTTTCCTGTCTCATAATGTGGCGGCGTTACTGCTGCAGCGCAGTCGCCAGTGACCTGGCATAACGATCAAGGTCATCAGCGGTCTTGGTCTCGGTGACGCATAGCAGCAGTGTGTTGCCGAGTTCCGGATAATAACGGGACAGATCGAGACCGCCGAGCACGCCGTCCTGCAGCATGGTCTGCAATAGCTGTGAGACATGGCGCTGCTTGATGCGCAGCACCGTCTCATGGAAGAACGGGCGTCGGGCAAAGGCGCGCTCGATGCCGGGCAGGGTCTGTAGCCGTTGCAGCAAGCCATTCAGATTGTCGTGGGATGACAGCGCGACGCGCCGCAGGCCTTCGGCACCGAGCAGCGCCATGTGGATCGTTGCCGCCGTGACCATCAGGCCCTGGTTGGTGCAGATGTTCGACGTCGCCTTGGAGCGGCGGATATGCTGTTCCCGCGCCTGCAACGTCAGCGTGTAACCGGTCTTGCCATCGAGGTCGACGGTGCGGCCGACGATACGCCCCGGCATCTGCCGCACCTGGGCCTGCTTGCAGCACATGAATCCGAAATACGGACCGCCGGAAGACAGCGGGATGCCCAAGGGCTGGCCATCACCGCAGGCGATGTCGGCGCCGTTTGCACCCCACTGCCCCGGCGCCTTCAGCAAGGCCAGCGCCAGCGGGTTGACGACGGCAATGACCAATGCGCCGTGGCGGTGTGCCCAGTCGGTCAGTGCATCGACATCCTCCAGCGCACCAAAGAAGTTCGGTTGCGGGATCACCAGCGCGGCAAAGTCGCCGGGCGCATCCGGCAATGACGCGACATCGATGACGCCGTGCTGCAGGTCAAAGTTCAGTTCGTCAAGGATAATGTCCTGGTTGCGGACGATGGCCTGGGTCGCGGCGCGGTAATGCGGATGCACGGTGCGCGGCATCAGGATGCGGCGCGATTTGGAGCTGCGGTTGGCGCGCACCGCCATCAGCACCGCCTCGGACAGTGCCGACCCGCCGTCGTACAGCGAGGCGTTTGACACATCCATGCCGGTCAGATGGGCCATCATGCTCTGGTATTCATAGATCAGCTGCAGCGTACCCTGGCTGGCCTCGGCCTGGTACGGCGTATAGGCCGAATAGAATTCGCCGCGGGCCGCGATTTGCCAGACTGCGGCCGGGATGTGATGTTCGTAGGCGCCGGCGCCGAGGAAACACAGCGGCTGTGCATCCTGTTGCGCGCGTTGCAGCAGCAGCCGCGTCGTCGCCTGTTCGTTCAGACCGCTCGGGATCGACGAGATGTCGGCCTGGGTGAGCCGGGCCGGGATCTCGTCAAACAGCGTTTCGATGGTCGGGACGCCAATGACATCCAGCATCTGGCGGATGTCGGTCTCGGTATGGGGAATAAAAGGCATGGTGATATCCGGATAGGGTGATCAATGATCCTGGGCGGCCGCTTCATAGGCCGTGGCGTCCAGCAACTGGGCGATCTCGGCGGGATTGGCCGGTTGGATGCAGAACAGCCAGCCATCACCATAGGGGTCACTGTTGACGATCTCGGGTGCGCCGGCCAGTGCCGGATTGATGGCCGTGATGGTGCCGGAGATCGGGGCATAGACATCGGAGGCGGCCTTGACCGACTCGACCACTGCGCACTCCTCACCGGCCTTGACGACGCGGCCGTCCTCCGGCAGTTCGACATAGACCATGTCGCCGAGCAGGTCCTGGGCATGGTCGGTGATGCCGACCCGCACCGTGCCATCGGCGCGCTGTTCCAGCCATTCATGGCTGCGGGTGTATTTGAGTTGGGCGGGTATGTTGCTCATGGTGACCTCGTGATGACTGGAATACGAATCGGGTTCAGGCCTCGACGCACGACCGGCCGTTGCGGACGAACGGCAGCTTGACGACGCGCGCGTCGTGCAGCTTGCCACGGATGTCGATCTGGCAGCGGTTCTTCACCGCGCCGGATACCCGCGCCATGGCGATCGCCTGGCCCAGCGTCGGCGAGAAGGTGCCGCTGGTGATCTCGCCGACCTGCTGGCCGTCGAGCTGCACGGTCATGTGATTGCGCAACACACCGCGATCGGTGAGCATCAGGCCGATGAAATGCGGCAGCTGCGGGTCGCCGCGTTGTGCCTCGAGCGCGGCGCGGCCGATGAAGTCGCGATCCTTCGGTTCCCAGCCGATGGTCCAGGCCAGGCCTGATTCCAGCGGCGAGGTGTTCTCGTCCATGTCGGTGCCGTACAGGTTCATGCCGGCCTCCAGGCGCAGTGTATCGCGCGCGCCGAGACCGGCCGGGGCGACACCGGCAGCGAGCAGCGCCTGCCACATCGCCACCGCCTCATTGTGCGGCAACACGATCTCGTAACCGTCTTCCCCGGTATAGCCGGTGCGGGAGATGAACAGCGATCCGAACTGCTCGCCAAAAAATATCCCGAGGGCCTCGACGCGCGCCGCCAGTTCACGGCCCAGCGCCACATGGGCCTTGGCGCGGGCATTCGGACCCTGTACCGCGATCATCGACAGGTCGTCGCGCTCGCGCACCTGCACCAGGAAATCCTGCGCCTGTTTTTTCATCCACGCCAGATCCTTGTCGCGGGTCGCGGCGTTGACGATGACGCGATAGAAATCATCACCGCACCAGAATACGATCAGGTCATCGATGATGCCGCCTGATTCGTTGAGCATGCAGGAATACAGCGCCTTGCCGCGTCGGGTCAGGCGGTCGACGTTGTTGGCCAGCAGATAGCGCAGATACACCGCAGCGTCATCACCGCTGACATCGACGACGGTCATGTGTGACACATCGAACATGCCGGCATCGCTGCGCACCATGCGATGCTCATCGAGCTGGGAACCGTAATGCAGCGGCATGTCCCAACCGGCGAAGTCGACGATCTTGGCGCCGAGCTTCTGGTGTTCCTGCACTAACACTGTCTTGTTGGCCATCTTGCCTTTACTCCGAGGACGAACCGGGGACGGACGGTGAACATACAACCGTCGTGCGGCGCTGTACGGTGGAACCTGTCCGGGGGGTGAGCGTGCCCGGGCGACACATTATAGTCCAGTGGCGGGGGGCGCTGCCAAGGTGAAAGCGCAGCGCATAATGACCCGACGGCGAATGGGGGCGCCTGCCAGGGGGGGCACTACTCCTTGTTCATGTTTTTCAGTTTCTGTTCCAGATAATGGATATTGATGCCGCCGGCGACGAACGCGGCGTCGTTGACCAAGCGGCGATGCAGGTCGGCATTGGTCTTGATGCCGTCGATGACCAGCTCATACAGCGCGCCGCGCATCCGGCGCAGCGCCGAGCCGCGGTCCGGGCCATGGGCGATGATCTTGGCGATCATCGAGTCGTAATACGGCGGCACCCGGTAGCCGTTGTACAGGTGCGAGTCGACGCGGATGCCGGGGCCGGCCGGCATATGGGACTGGGTGACCAGGCCCGGCGACGGGGTGAAGGTCAGCGGGTCCTCGGCATTGATCCGGCATTCGATGGCATGGCCGGTGATCTTCAGGTCTTCCTGGCGGACCGACAGCGGCTCGCCAAAGGCGATGCGGATCTGCTGCTGGACGATGTCGATGCCGGTGATCAGTTCGGTGACCGGATGTTCGACCTGCAGCCGGGTGTTCATCTCGATGAAATAGAATTTGTCGTCCTGATACAGGAACTCGAAGGTGCCGGCGCCGGAATAGCCGATGTCGCGGCAGGCCTTGGCGCACAGCTCGCCGATCTGGGCGCGCTGCTCCGGCGTGATGCCCGGGGCCGGCGCCTCCTCGATGACCTTCTGGTGGCGGCGCTGCATCGAACAGTCGCGTTCAAACAGATACAGCGCATGGCCGTGTTTGTCGGCCAGGATCTGCACCTCGATATGGCGCGGGTGATCGAGGAATTTCTCCATATAAACCGTGTCATTGCCGAAGGCGGCGCGCGCCTCGGCCCGGGTCATGTTGATCGCGCTGCTCAATGCCGCATCACTGTGGACCACGCGCATGCCGCGACCGCCACCGCCACCGGAGGCCTTGATGATGACCGGGAAGCCGATGTTGCGCGCCAGCTTCAGGTTGTGCTTCGGATCATCGCCGAGCGGACCGTCGGAGCCGGGGATGGTCGGGATGCCGGCCGCCTTCATTGCCTCGATCGCCGAGATCTTGTCGCCCATTAGCCGGATGGTCTCGGCCCTGGGGCCGATGAACACGAAACCGCTCTCCTCGACGCGCTGGGCAAAGTCGGCGTTTTCCGACAGGAAGCCGTAGCCGGGGTGGATCGCCATGGCATCGGTGACCTCGGCGGCGCTGATGATCGCCGGGATGTTCAGATAACTGTCGCTGGAGGCCGGCGGCCCGATACACACCGATTCATCGGCGAGCCGGACATGGATCAGGTCGCGGTCGGCCGACGAATGGACGGCGACGGTCTTGATGCCCATCTCGTTGCAGGCACGCAGGATGCGCAGGCCGATCTCGCCGCGGTTGGCAATGACGATTTTTTCGAACATGGCGTTATCCGATGACGACCAGGGTCTCGCCGTACTCGACCGGCTCGCCGTTGTCGACCAGGATCGCCTTGATCGTGCCGGCCTTGTCGGACTCGATCTGGTTCATCATCTTCATCGCCTCGATGATGCACAGCGTATCGCCGACGTTGACATGCTGGCCGACCTCGATGAAGGCCTTGGCGCCCGGCGTCGGCGCGCTGTAATAGGTGCCGACCATCGGTGCCTTGACCTTGTGACCTTCCGGTTCGCTGCTGCCGCTGCTGGCCTCCACCGGGGCCGCGGCGCTGGCGGCGGGCGCCATCATCATCTGCGGCTGCGGGGCGGCATAGCTGACCTGCGCCGTGGCGCGACTGATGCGCACCGATTCCTCGCCTTCCTTGATCTCGATCTCGACCAGGTTCGATTCCTCGAGCATTTCGATGAGTTTTTTGATCTTGCGGATATCCATGGTGATCACTTTGCCTTGTAGTTTGGGTTCAGACGCTGGAACGCTGCCTGCAGCGCCAGTTCATAACCGATCGCACCCAGGCCGCTGATGACGCCGACGGCCAGGTCAGAAAAATAGGAATGGGCACGGAATGCCTCGCGGGCGTGCACATTGGACAGATGGATTTCGATGAACGGGATCTGCACCGCGGCCAGCGCATCGCGCAACGCGACGCTGCTGTGGGTAAAGGCCGCCGGATTGATAAGGATAAATGCCGTGCCGTCATCGCGCGCCTGCTGGACGCGCCCGACCAGCTCATGTTCGGCATTGCTCTGCAGATGGGAGAGCGTATGGCCGGCCGCCGTGCACAGCTGTTCGAGCCGCGCGACGATCTGCGCCAGCGAGTCGCTGCCATAGTGAGCGGGCTCGCGGCTGCCGAGCAGGTTCAGGTTGGGTCCATTGAGCAGCAGTATGTTAGCCATGTGCCGTTTTCTGTAGATTTGCCGCTGTTGGCTGCCAACTGGCGGACGTTCGTCCCACTTCAGCAGCGGGGCTACGATAACACCGGGTTTGGGGCTTGTCCAGACGGATTCGCTGCCGATCGCCAGCGGCGACCGGATTTGCCGGTCGTTGACCGCGTGATCATCGCAGTTATAGACAAAAGCGGGGTCCAGCAGCGGCTACAGGCCGCGCAGCGCCGCCTCGAGTTCGTCCCGGTCGATCTGGCCGAACTTCTGGTCGCGCAGCATGCCGCGGCGGTCGATGATGACGGTATAGGGCAGGATGCCGAAGTCATTGCCATACTGCTTGGCGGCGTCGATGGCCGCATCTTCACCGATCAGGATCGGATAGTTGAAGCGGATACCGGTGCGCTGGCCGAAGGTCTCGACGGCCTGGCGGTCATCAAACGACACGCCGATGAATTGCACCCCCTGCGCGGCCAGCTTGGCCTGTTGTTCGATGAACATCGGGATCTCGCGCTGGCACGGCTGGCACCAGGTGGCCCAGAAGTTCAGCACGATGACCTTGCCGTCCCATTCCGACAGCGAGCGCGGCAGGCCGTGGTCATCGGGCAGTGTCAGGTCCGGGCGCCGGGTCAGCATCACCGTCGCGGCGGCAGCGGAGACATCCGTATCGGAGACAGTCGCATCGGAGGCATCCATGGCCGCCCCCATCAGCGCCGACGGCGAGTTGGCCGGGGCGGCGGCCTGCGGCGTCACGGTCGCCTTATATAATTGATAGCCGGCCACGGCGGTCAGCCCGAGCGCCGAGATGCCGAGCAGCAGAGACAGTGCCAGTCGAGTACGGGTCATGTGGGTTATCCCTGGATCTGGAAGGCGTCGCGCACCCGCGCCCGCAGTGGATCGGCAGCGAGATAGCCGATCAGCCGGTAGTCGGGCAGTTCCTGGCCGCGGGCGTCGAAGAACAGCAAGGCCGGCGGACCGAACAGCTGATAACGTTGCAGCAGGGCCTGGTCATCGGCATCGTTGGCGGTGACATCGGTCTGCAGCATGACCACATCCGCCAGCTGCTGGCGCAGCGCCGGATCGGCAAACGTCGTCTTGGCCATACGCTTGCATTCGACACACCAGTCGGCATAGAAATCCAGCAGCACCGGCCGGCCCCGCGCCTGCTGCAAGGCCTGCTGCAGGCCCGCGATGCCCTTGACCGGCTGGAACAGCAGCTCGTCGGTGCTCCGGGTCGCCGCGGCCGCCGGCCGGTTGCCGGGCAGCGTCAACCGGTCCAGCGGCCGGAATACATCGCTGGAGCCGGTGCTGACGCCGACGATCAGCAGTCCGCCGTAGATCAGCAGCAGGATGCCGCTGGCCTTCCACAGCCGGCGCCAGCCGGTGGCCTCGGGTTCGAGGCGATCGAGCGCACCGAGGAAGATCGCACTGCTGATCAGCAGCGCCGCCCACAGCAGCATCGTCAGCGCTGCGGGCGCGATACGCTCCAGCATCCAGATCGCCAGACCGAGCAACAACACACCGAACACCTGCTTGATGTTCTCCATCCAGCCGCCGACCTTCGGCAGCAGCCGGCCGGCCGAGGCGCCGAGCAGCAGCAGCGGCGCACCCATGCCCAGCCCCATGACAAACAGCGCCAGCCCGCCGAGCCAGCCATCGCCGCTCATGCTGATGTAGATCAGGATGCCGGCCAGCGGCGCCGCGACACACGGTCCGACGATCAGTGCCGACAGCAGCCCCATGATCGCGGCCCCGAGCAGGCTGCCGCGCGGCTGGCGATTGCCGACATCGTTGAGCCGGCTTTGCCATGCTGACGGCAGTTGCAGCTGATAAAAGCCGAACATCGACAAGGCCAGCACGACAAACAGCGCGCTGAAGCTGCCGATGATCCACGGATTCTGGAACAGCACCTGCAGGTTCTGGCCGAACAGGCCGGCAAAGACGCCGGCCGCCGCATAGGCGATTGCCATCGGCAGCACATAGGCCAGCGCCACCATGAAGCCATGACTGGCGCTGGCGGTCGCGCGCTTGTCACCGACCAGCAGCGTCGACAGGATCGGGAACACCGGCAGCATGCACGGCGAGAACGACAACAGCAGTCCGATGCCAAAGAAGCCCAGCAGCGTCAGCGCCAGGTGATCACCGGACAGCGCCGCGGCGTAACGCTGTTGCTCGGAGCCGCCCGCGCCCGCCGCGTCGGCGGCCGGCAGCGCCAGGCTGGTGCTGGCCTGTTGCGGCGGATAACAAAAACCGGCGCTGGCACAGCCCTGATAGTGTGCAGTCAGTTGCAATGTGCCGCCGTCCGCCGTGCCGCTACGCAGCACCGGGACCCGCAGCTCGACCTCGTGGTAATACACCACCTGATCCCCGAAATACTCATCGTGTTTGGTGACGCCGCCGGGCGGAAACTGCGGCGCACCGAGGCGGATGCCGGCCGGGGCGGCCGTCAGCTCGACGCGGAACTTGTCGCGATACAGATAATAGTCATCGGCGATCTGCCAGTGCGCGCGCAGTGTGTGGTCATCGACGACCTCGGCGCTGAAGATGAAGGCGCGCTCCGGCGGCAGAAACGTGCCGGTGTCGGCCGCGCCGAGGCCCAGCCGGTTCGACAGCGTGCCGAGCAGGCCGCTGCTGTCGGCGTGCAACGGCGCCATCACCAGCCACAGCGCCAGCAGCGTCAGTGTGCGGCGTAGCGGGCGGGACCACAGGGCGACACACAACGTCATGGCATTATCATCAGTGCTCACTGCGGGGTGGCCGTGTTGTCATCGATCCACGCCAGATAGCCGGCAAGCCCGGACTGGATCGGCAGTGCGATCGCCTCGGGTTGCTGATACGGATGGACCTCGACGATCGCCGCCTGCACCGCGGCGCTGAGCTCGGTGCGGGTCTTGATCAGCAGCAGCAGTTCGTTGTCCTGGTGCGTCTCGCCCTGCCAGCGGTAGATCGAGCGCACCCCCGGCACGATGTTGACGCAGGATGCGAGCTGGTTGTCGATCAGATGAGCGGCCACGGTCTCGGCGCAGTCCATATCCGGACAGGTCGTCAGCATGACAATATGCCGGTTGTGCATCAAAGGTTCGATCCGTCAGTTTGTGGCCAAGCGGGTAATATACTATAAGTGGTGGGCGCGGCGTGCCAGTTGATGGTTCAGGGGGTATAGACGGTGTGGTTTCTGGCCTTGTTATCGATCCCGGTGGTCGAGATCTACCTGTTCATCGAGGTCGGCGGCCGGATCGGCGCATGGCCGACGCTCGCGCTGGTCATCAGCGCGGCCGTGCTCGGCGTGACGCTGCTGCGTGCCCTGGGCGGCATGACCTTGCGCGGTGTCCAGATGACGCTGAATCGCGGCGAGCTGCCGGCGGTGCCGGTGCTCGAGGGGCTGGTACGCGCGGTCGCGGCGATCCTGCTGATCATCCCCGGATTTTTGACCGATGCGCTGGCGCTGCTGATGCTGATCGGGCCGTTGCGCCGGGTGCTGATCCGGCGCTACCTGGTCCGTCATATCGGCGGTCACCGCGCCGCGCCACCGCCCGGTCCGCGCCCTGAGGTCAGGCCGGAGCCGGGCAAGGCAGGTCCGCGCACCATCGATGGCGAGTACTGGCGCGATCAATAGCGGGGAGGCGTTGGGCTTCATTGCATTCAGCCCAACCTACTGAACTGGTGCCGCTACTCACTGCGACGACGGGCCTGGGTCCGTTGCTCGCCATGAACAGCCTCAACTCCCCCGTTCGTCCTGAGTAGCCATGCGGAGCATGGCGTATGGTTCGATACGCGGCTGACGCCGCTACTCACCACGAACGGATTTCTTAGGAAGGCTGGCGCCTACTCACCATGAACGGCCTCAATTCCCGCCCCGTTCGTCCTGAGTAGCCATGCGGAGCATGGCGTATCGAAGGACCCGCCCCCTCCCCCGCAAATATTTTCCCCCTGCGCCCTTGACTCAGCCGATTTCGGCCCTATCATTGTTAGCACTCTCCGGGGGGGAGTGCCAATTCGTCCCCGGTGATCCTCAACACGGTTGTAACAATCTGACCAATATAGATTTAAAGGAGAGATGTTCATGAACATTCGTCCACTGCATGATCGCGTTATCGTGCGCCGCCAGGAAGAAGAACGGACCAGCGCCGGCGGCATCCTGATCCCGGATTCCGCCACCGAGAAGCCGGTACGCGGCGTCGTCGTTGCCATCGGCAAGGGCAAGATCCTTGAAAACGGCGACGTGCGCCCGCTCGACGTCAAGGTCGGCGACCAGGTGCTGTTCGGCAAGTACTCCGGTAACGAAGTAAAGATCAACAACGAAGATCTGCTGGTCCTGCGCGAAGAGGACATCATGGCAATCATCGAAGGCAAATAATCGTCATTTTCAGGAATTGAAGGGGAAACACCATGGCAGCTAAAGAAGTCATTTTCAGCAACGATGCCCGTCACCGCATGCTCGACGGCGTCAACGTCCTGGCCAACGCGGTCAAGGTCACGCTGGGTCCTAAGGGCCGCAACGTCGTACTCGACAAGAGCTTCGGCGCACCGACCATCACCAAAGACGGTGTCTCGGTCGCCAAGGAGATCGAACTCGAAGGCAAGTTTGAAAACATGGGCGCGCAGATGGTCAAGGAAGTCGCTTCCCAGACCTCCGATGTCGCCGGTGATGGCACCACCACCGCCACGGTACTGGCCCAGGCCATCCTGCGTGAAGGCAACAAGGCCGTGACCGCTGGCATGAACCCGATGGATCTGAAGCGCGGCATCGACAAGGCCGTGATCGCCGCCGTCGAAGAACTGAAGAAGCTGGCCAAGCCGTGCACCGACGACAAGTCGATTGCCCAGGTCGGCACCATCTCTGCCAACTCTGATGCATCGATCGGCGAGCGCATCGCCGAGGCGATGAAGAAGGTCGGCAAGGAAGGCGTCATCACCGTTGAAGAAGGCTCCGGCCTCAGCGACGAGCTGGAAGTCGTCGAAGGCATGCAGTTTGACCGTGGCTACCTGTCACCGTACTTCGTCAACAACCAGCAGAACATGAGCGTCGAACTCGAGCATCCGTTCATCCTGCTGTACGACAAGAAGATCTCCAACATCCGCGAGATGCTGCCGGTGCTGGAAGGCGTCGCCAAGTCGGGCCGTCCGCTGCTGATCATCGCCGAAGATGTTGAAGGTGAGGCGCTGGCGACGCTGGTCGTCAACACCATCCGCGGCATCGTCAAGGTTGCCGCCGTCAAGGCCCCGGGCTTTGGCGACCGTCGCAAGGCGATGCTCGAAGACATCGCCATCCTGACCGGTGGCCAGGTGATCTCGGAAGAGGTCGGCCTGTCACTGGAGAAGGCGACGCTGGACACCCACCTCGGTACCGCCAAGAAGATCCAGGTCACCAAGGAAAACACCACCATCATCGACGGCGCCGGCAAGAATGCCGACATCCAGGCCCGTGCCAAGCAGATCCGCGCCCAGATCGAGGAATCATCCTCTGATTACGACAAGGAAAAGCTGCAGGAACGCGTTGCCAAGCTGTCAGGCGGCGTCGCCGTCATCAAGGTCGGCGCGTCCACCGAGATCGAGATGAAGGAAAAGAAGGCCCGCGTCGAAGACGCGCTGCACGCGACCCGTGCCGCCGTCGAAGAAGGCGTGGTGGCCGGCGGCGGCGTCGCGCTGATCCGCATTCTCGACAAGATCAAGGGCATCAAGGGTGCCAACCATGACCAGGACATCGGCATCCAGATCGCGCTACGTGCGATGGAAGAGCCGCTGCGCATCATCGTCAGCAATGCCGGTGATGAGGCCTCTGTGGTCCTGAACAAGGTCAAGGAAGGCAAGGGCAATTATGGCTACAACGCCGCCACCGGCGAATACGTAGACATGATCGAGGCCGGCATCCTGGACCCTGCCAAGGTCACCCGCAGCGCATTGCAGAACGCCGCCTCAGTAGCCGGCCTGATGATCACCACCGAGGTGATGATCGCCGAATTGCCGAAGAAGGAGTCTGCCGGCGGTGGTGGTATGCCTGACATGGGTGGTATGGGTGGCATGGGCGGCATGATGTAAGTCGTCCCGCCTTTCCAGTCCATCGGAAAGACCAAAGGCCCCGCCAGAGATGGCGGGGCTTTTTTATGGTGCATTACTATGTGATCTATCGCGCAATAATAACTCTCACATTCTGACGTACAGTAGGCGGCCGTTCATGGTGAGTAGCGGCCCTTCGATACGCGGCCAAGGCCGCTACTCAGGACGAACGGGTAAATGTTCGAACGTGGTGAGCAGTGGCCCTTCGGTACGCGCTGTGCGCTACTCAGGACGGGCGCCAGCCTCATAAGAAATCCGTTCGTGGTGAGTAGGCGCGCAGCGCCGTATCGAACCATGACTCAGGGCAGACTCTACGCTCCTTCGATCCTTCGATACGCGGCCAAGGCCGCTACTCAGGACGAGCGGGTAAATATCCGAACGTGGTGAGCAGCGGCCCTTCGGTACGCGCTGCGCGCTACTCAGGACGGGCGCCAGCCTTCCTAAGAAATCCGTTCGTGGTGAGTAGTGGCCCTTCGGTACGCGCTGCGCGCTACTCAGGACAGGCGTCAGCCTCATAAGGAGGCCGTTCGTGGTGAGTAGCGGCGTCAGCCGCGTATCGAACCATGACTCAGAGGCGGGTTGCGATATCTCGTCGCGGATCAGCTAAGATAGTCATACCAACAGCGTGTACTAGAAGCGCCAATGTCATCCCTGAAACGAAAGCTGATCACCGGTGGATTGTGGGCGGCATCAGGCCGACTGATCAGCGGCGCATTGGGATTGGCGATCAGCGCGATGCTGGCGCGGCTGCTGGCCCCCGATGACCTGGGCCGCTATTTTCTGATCTTCAGCCTCGTGACGCTGTTTTCGACGCTGGCGCAAGGCGGCCTGTCGGCGTGTATCGTCCGCATCCTCGGTGAGGACCGGGCGCAGGGCACGCCGGGCCGCTCGCGTCAGGCCATCCGCCTTGGTCTGCGGCTGACCGCCCTCTCTGCGGCATTGACCGCGGCGCTGTTTGTGTTGGGGCTGGGCGACTGGCTGGGACGGGTGGTGTTTAACGCACCGGTGATCGCCGAGCTGACACCGCTGGTTGCGTTATTGATCCTTTGCGCGCCGCTCCAGGTCTTCATCACCGAGAGCTTTCGCGGCCTGCAGGCGATCCATCTCGCGACGCTGCTGAGCGCCTTGCTCAGCTCATTGCTGAACGCGGCGGCCATCGTCTCGGCCTGGTGGTTGTACCACCAGGCCGATCTGCAGCTGATGGTCGAGCTGGGCCTGTTTGCCACCGTTGGCGCCGCGAGCATCTCGGCATTCTTTCTGTGGCTGCGGCTACCGCGCGCCGCGGCCGATCGCAGCATGGGCGCGCGCGAGTTGCTGACGATGGCGTGGCCGATGTGGATCATCCAGGCGACCTATTTCTTTCTCAGCCAGGCTGACCTGTGGATCGTTGGCGCCACGCTGGACAAGCATAGCGTCGCGATCTATGGCGCTGTGGTCGAGCTGGCGGCGCTGATCATCCTGCCGCTGACGATGATCAACGCGGTGATCCCGTCGAACATCGCCGAGCTGCACGTCGCCGGCGACATGCGCCGCCTCGAAAAGATGATCCGTGGCGCCGCAACATTGGTCGCACTGCCGGCGCTGGTGATCTATGCGTGCTACCTGCTGTTTGGCGGCGCGCTGCTCGGTATCATCTATGGCGACTTTTATGCACAGGGGGCGCTGTTGCTGGCATTACTCGCCAGCGGCAATCTGCTCAATGCCCTGACCGGGTCGTGCGGGCTGACGCTGATGATGACCGGTCACCAGAAGACGGTGATGCTCATCACCGTGGGCAACGGCCTGCTGGCGCTGACCAGTGCCGCGCTGCTGGTCCGCCACTACGGCGCCGTGGCGGTGGCGGCCAGCTATGCGCTGTCGATGGCATCGCAGAACATCCTGATGACGCTGGCAGTGCAGCGGCGGCTCGGGATCTGGACCCATGTCAGGCTGCGCGATCTGCTGCGGCCAAACAGGTTGTTGTCATTGATCCGGCATTGATCCATAGGCGCTGCTATGCGACGCCACTCAGGACAGGCCCTTCGGTACGCGCTGTGCGCTACTCAGGACAGGCCCTTTGATCCTTCGATACGCAATGCTCCGCATTGCTACTCAGGACGAGCGGGAGAGAGTTCAGTTCATGGTGAGAATACGCGCCAGCGCCACATCCACCCGTTCGTGGTGCGAGTAGTCTAGCGCCACAACCCCGTTCGTAGTGTGAGCAGGCCCAGCGTCACAACGCCCGTTCGTGGTGAGTAGGCGCGTAGCGCCGTATCGAACCATGAACGGTCACCTCATGTCATTACACCCTTCGATACGCGCTATGCGCTACTCAGGACAGGCCCTTCGATACGCGCCGCTACTCAGGACAGGCCCTTCGATACGCGCTGTGCGCTATTCAGGCTACCTCCTGCCACCCATACCACGGCAAAGCTGCCACCGCGTCATGTTTTGCCTGTGAAGCGCGGCTCACGACGCCGCTTTCAGGCATGCGGCCACCGAAGCGGTGACAGGTCACCGCACTTGATCATCACGAGTACCGCTACCATCCAGTCCGTCTACGAGGCCTTGCGTTTCATCTCATGCGCGGCCTCGGCCAGTTTGTGGGCGACTGGAGAGGCGCTCTGGTGGCCTTGCCAAACGACCTGATTCTAGATAAAGCATCCTTGACAAAAGGATGCTTTTGGACGAGGATATCGCGCATTGCATAATTACTGAAAATCAGATATTCTGAAAATCAATTGAATGTTGGAGACCAGTCATGCGTGAAAACCTCATAGTCTCTGATCGCGGGCAGATCACCCTGCCGGCCACGATGCGCAAAAAACTGGGCATCAAACCCGGCGGCATCATCACCGTCGAAGACCGCGACGGCGAGATTGTCCTGCGGCCGGCCGTGGTGATGGAGATCGACACCTACAGCGACGCCGAGATCGACCGCTGGCAACAGCAAGACCAGCTGGAACAGGGCGAACGCGCGGCGGTTACAAAACGGCTGGGCCGCACGCCACGATGAAATTGTTTCTCGATGCCAATGTGCTGTTTACCGCAGCCCACAATCCATCCGGTAAGGCGGCCTTCATCATCGAGCTGGGCAGTCACGGACATTGGCAGCTGGTGACCAGCGCCTATGCCGTCGAAGAGGCCGCACACAACATCCGGCTGAAGTTTCCAGCCCAGCTTGGCGCGCTGGAACAAGTCACAGCGCGGATGACCGTGATCCCCAGCGGCCCCGGAAAGCTGTGCCCGGTCCCGTTGCCCGATAAGGATAAACCCATACTCGAAGGGGCGATGCGCTCGAACGCTACCCATTTGCTGACTGGAGACATCAAGGACTTTGGCCCGTACATGAACCAACCCGAGGTGACGGCAGGGATCATCATCCAGACGGTCGCGGAATTCCTGGCCAATCTGGATCCTGGCGCCCGCTAAGTCATCATAAGCCAGCGACAGCATGCAGCGGAAATCCAGCCTACAACTACCAGGCCCATTGTTCCGCGTCATGTTTTGCCTGTGGAGCGCGGCGGCGCGCCGCCGCTTTTGGGTTCATGACCACGAAAACGGTGATGTGTCACCGCACTTGATCATCACGAGTACCGCTACCATCCAGTCCGTCTACGAGGCCTTGCGTTTCATCTCATGTGCGGTCTCGGCCAGCTTGTGTGCGACCAGCGCATTGAGGCTGACGATGGTACCCCCCCCGGTACTTTGGGGAGGTTGATGTACAAAGTGCGGCATGGGCCATGAAGGCCGTGTCCTTGCCAGGTATAGCTTACAGTCCGGGCATGGGATGGTCGGGAAAGAGTGTTGCATTTATAACAAAACATGCCGATAATGTTTTATACGCAACACATTGAGACGGGAGGTCACCCGGATGCCCATCGCAAAAGACTCTGCCAGGGACCCGCGCCAAGTCCTGTATAAGGCATTGATCAACGCCGGCAAGATGCTCGGTCTGTCGCAGACCGAGGTCAGTGACGTGATCGGCAGGAACCGTTCCTCGCTGAGCCGCGGCCTTGATCCCGACAGCAAGGCCGGCGAACTGGCGCTGATGTTGATCCGCTGTTATCGCAGCCTCTATGTGCTGGTGGGTGGCCGTGCCGAGGACATGCAGCACTGGATGCGCACCGGGAACCTGCATACCGGCGGTGTGCCGGCCGAGCAGATCCGGCAGGTCGAGGGCTTGGCGGCAGTGCTGCGCTATCTGGATGCGATGCGCGGCAAGACATGATCGACATCTGGTCGGCCTGTCGTCAGTCATTCACGCCGCGCACGTTGCAGGGCGAGCTGATCCGGATCGTTGAGAGCCAGGAGCAGGTTGCCACCACGGCGCTGGTCGATGATCTGCAGGAACAGGATCTGCTGGAGCAGATGCTCGAATACTCCAAGCCGCCCCGACGTCCGGCTACCGAGTCCTTGCATTATTTGCTGGCCACGCCGTTTCGCTACCCGCCACTGCCGCATGGCTCACGCCTTGGCAGCCGTTTTGAACCCGGTCTGCTGTATGGATCACAGCAGACCCACGGCGTGCTGGCCGAGGCTGGATATTATCGACTGGTATTCTGGGCTGGCATGCAGGTCCCGCCACCCTCCGGGACCCTGGTCACCGAGCACACCGTGTTTGGTGCCCGCTATCACAGTGCGCAGGGCGCGGCATTGCAACACCCGCCGTTTGCCGCCTATGAAAAGACATTAACCGATCCCGCCGACTACGCCGCGACCCAACAGTTGGGCAGCGCACTGCGCAGTGCCGGCATCGAGGCCATCGAATATCTGTCGGCACGCACCGTGGAGCGCACGATCAATGTCGGGCTGTTGTCTCCGGCAGCGCTGGCATCCCCGCGACCGACCTTCCAGCAGCACTGGTTGTGCCGGACCCGCGCAGGGCAGGTCGGTTTCTACAGTTCAGAAACCCGCGAGGTTCATACCTTCGCGCGCGAATCATTTCTGGTGCGGGGGCAACTGCCGAGTCCATGCATATAGATCAGCGCCCGTTTCTGCCTGCTCAGTCTTCCAGCACTTTCTGCTAAACATTCAGCGTCTCCCGCGCGCATTTTTCCCATGAAAGGCGTTTGATCCGCTGCTAAGTCGTAAGCCAGCGACAACATGGCAGCGGAAATCCAGCCTATAGCTAACAGGCCCATTGTTCCGCGTCATGTTTTGCCTGTGGAGTGTGGCGGCACGACGCCACTTTTAGTCAGGCATGCCACCAAAGCGGTGACGCGTCACCGCACTTCAGACCTCCGTGTCCGTCGCCACGCTGCTTTGTCAAATGATGATCGGATCATCGATATGCCCAAGTCGTTTATGAGGCCTTGCTTTTCATCTCGTTCGCGGCCTCGGCCAGCTTGAGAGAGACCAGTGCATTGAGGCTGACGCCAACGCGGGCAGCCTCGATCGCCAGCGCCCGATGCACACGCTTGTCGACCCGCACATTGAACTGACCGCTGTACTGCCTGCGCGACGGCGCGACCGGGGCGGCTTCACCGCGTGAGTGGTAACTTTGCTTGACCAGTGTCCACGCCACATCGAGTTCGGTCAGTGTCTGTTCGGGAGTGGGCGCAAACGCGGACACCTCCGGCAACTCCTCAAGACGTGCCAGCCAGTCACCGTCCTCGTCCTGGAAGATCTCCACGGTGTAGCCATCGAAACGGTCACTCATTATCTGATTCCTCATCATGGATCCGCAGAAACTGCTTGATCTGATAACTCTTGGCCTGAGCGCCCCTGGGCTGTATGGGCAGCCGGGCACCCTTGGGGGAAATCCACAGTCGATGGCTCCCCGCTTGCCGATCCATGGCCCAGCCCAACCGCCCCAACAGCGTCTCAAAATCACCAAAATCCAAGTTTTCGGGGTGGCGGCGGGCTTTTTCCAGCAATTTCTCCGTTTTGCCCATCGTGTAACCATATATAGTTACACATCAACTGTCAACGTATCGGCGATCATCATTGAGAGGTGAATATCATCACGCAGTGGATTGCATATATTATAGTGCGTCAATGGTAGTAAGATATTCGGTAAAGTTGTTACGAATCCAGCGGATAACTCTAAGGCCCGCCAGCCACAGTGACCGAGCGCCACAGGAAACAGATCGAAGCCATGTCCACCAAACAAACCATCATCCAGCCCGGCCGCACCGCCCGGGGCTTCCTGCTGGAGCTGGTGGAATACCGCGACCTGTTCTTCTTCCTGGCGTGGCGCGACATCCTGGTGCGCTACAAGCAGACGGTGATCGGCATCGCCTGGAGCGTGTTGCGGCCGGTGCTGACGATGGTGGTGTTCGTCATCGTGTTCGGCAAGATCGCCAAATTGCCATCAGATGGCGCGCCCTATGCGCTGCTGGTGTTCGCCGCGATGCTGCCGTGGCAGTTCTTCGCCAACACCGTCACCGAGAGCAGCAACTCGCTGATCGCCAACGCCCAGATGGTGTCCAAGGTCTATTTCCCGCGCATCATCATCCCGACCACGGCGATGGTCGTCAGCCTGGTCGATTTCGCCATCGCCTTCGTGCTGCTGCTGGGGTTGATGCTGTGGTACGGGGTGTGGCCCGATGTCCGATTCCTCATCTTGCCATTATTGCTGGTGCTGGCGATGATCACATCCTTAGGGATTGGTTATCTGATCTCGGCGCTGTCGGTCAAATACCGCGACTTCCGCTATGTGGTGCCGTTCATGGTGCAGTTCGGGCTGTATGTGTCGCCGGTCGGCTTTTCCAGCAGCGTGATCCCGGAGCAATGGCGGCTGGTCTATTCACTGAACCCGATGGTTGGTGTCATCGACGGTTTCCGCTGGGCAATCCTCGGCGGTGATACACTTATATACTGGCCCGGTTTCCTGCTGTCGATCGGCATTGGCATCGGCCTGTTCCTGTATGGCGTGCGCTATTTCCTGCGCTCCGAGCGCGTCTTTGCGGATGTGATCTGACCTGATGACCACCGCCATCCGCATCGAGAACCTGAGCAAGCGTTACCTGCTCGGCCACCAGCGCAAGGAAAAATACGTCGCATTGCGCGATGTGCTGATGCACCAGCTGCGCGGCGTCAAGCAGCGGGTGCTGCATCCCTTGTCACAGAACCGCGAGGACATCGACATCGAGGAGTTCTGGGCATTAAAGGACATCAACCTCGAGATCAAGCAGGGCGACCGCGTTGGCATCATCGGCCACAACGGCGCCGGCAAATCGACACTTCTTAAGATACTAAGCCGCATCGTCGAGCCGACCAGCGGCAAGATCACGCTGAAGGGCCGAGTATCGAGCCTGCTCGAGGTCGGCACCGGCTTTCACCCGGAGCTGACCGGCCGGGAGAACATCTATCTGAACGGCGCGATCCTCGGCATGCGCCGGAATGAGATCAAACGCAAGTTTGATGAGATCGTCGCCTTTGCCGAGGTCGAGAAGTTCCTCGATACCCCGGTCAAGCGGTATTCTTCTGGCATGTACGTCAGATTGGCTTTTTCAGTGGCCGCGCATTTAGAGCCAGAAATACTCATCGTGGACGAAGTGCTTGCTGTAGGCGACATGGCCTTTCAAAATAAATGTGTAAGAAAGATGGGTGAATTTAGCACAACTGGAATGACATTGTTGGTGGTATCGCACAACATAGCCGTAATAAGTCGGCTGTGTAATAGAGGGATAGTTCTCCAGTCCGGTTATGTAAATTATGAAGGAAGTGCGTTAGATGCTGCCAGTCGATACTCAGAGATTACATCAGATCGACTCCAAACACATAAAGATTGGCCTGAAAACGCCGCGCCAGGGGATGAAGTAGTACGGCTACTCTCCATAGGAATTCATTCTGAACCCGATAACAATCGTGATGTTTTAGACATCAGGCATCCGATAATTATTGAGTTCACCTATAAGGTATATAGGACGTGTTCAAATTTAAATCCAGCGTTTTTTTTATATAATCAAGACGACATCGTCGTATTTATTTCCAGTGGTGCGCATGATACAGAATGGGTAAATCGACAACGTCAGCCAGGGTTATACAAAAGTCGGTGTTACATTCCAGGTAATTTTCTAGCTGAAGGTTCGTTTTACATAAGAGCGATTATCAATGCACGCGATGCATGGAATGCACCTGTTGTCCACGTGGATCAAAAATATGCGGTGGGATTCAAGATTTATGATGCGCTAGAAGGGGGCTCTGCAAGAGGCGATCACAGTGGAGCCTATTATGGTGTGGTGAGGCCCATTTTAGAATGGAGTACCACTTTTAATGAATAAATCAAATGAGTTATGCTTATGATACGGGAAAAATTCAAATATATATTGAATCAGGTTAGCATAGCCAGTAAGCGGCATAGTTTGCCACGTGTTATGGTGAATAGCATTCCTAAGTCTGGTACTAACCTGCTTAAGAATATAGTTGCAACCGTCCCAAATATGTCTGTTTGTGGCGATGTATCCTTGGCAGCGCAGCGATACGACTCTGTAGAGCGGATTGCATATATAAGATCTAGCATCGGAAAATCCAAGCCCGGTTGTATATATACCGGCCACATCCCATTTTCTGAAGAGATCCATTCATGGTTGAGCGAGCAGAAATTAAAGCATATTTTTTTATACAGAGATCCCAGAGATGTAACGGTTTCTATTTATCATTACATTATGAAGGAAAAAACCCCTCGCCACGCTTACTATGATATGTTTTCAAAATTTGGTAGTGATCATGTTAGGCTAATGAAAGTAATTTCGGGATTTGGAGGAGGAGAAAAGGAATACAGAAATTCTCCTGAGGAAATTCCGTCAATCAAGTTAGCATACGAGAGTTATGAGTCATGGATGAATAGGCCAGACGTACTTGCCGTGAGGTATGAGGATTTAATAGGTCCGGCGCGTATACAAACGGTAGAATCCATATTGAAATTTATCGAGGTCAACTATTCAATTGATCTTCTGAGCAAGATAAATAGTGAAGGATATAATCCGAAGAAGTCCCACACCTTTAGAGATGGAGTATCTGGTGGGTGGAAAAATGAATATAAGTTAGAACATATAGATGCCTTCAGAAGAGTATTTAGTGACGAACAGTTGGCCTTATGGGGATATACATGGGAAGACTAGGCAGTGCCACTCAAAAATTCTCGCTTTCTACGGTGGTTTTGCGGTCAAGAAAGATTGGAAAAATGAGCAGCGGCTTGTTGCCGAATTTTGCTGACAGTATGGATAAGTGTTCAGTATTTTACTGCTATGCAGGGGCAGCTCAAGGTAAAATCAGACATATGCTAACATGGAACATTTGCGGGGTTGCCTAATGAAAGTTGTTATTTTGGCCGGTGGGTTGGGTACTCGCATAAGTGAAGAATCGTCCATGCGCCCCAAGCCTATGATAGAGATCGGTGGCAAGCCCATCCTGTGGCACATCATGAAAATCTATTCTTCGCATGGCATAAATGATTTTGTAGTGTGCTGCGGTTACAAGGGCTATGTTATCAAGGAATATTTCGCCAACTATTTTTTACACATGTCGGACGTAACATTCGACATGCAGAGAAATAACATGGAAGTGCATGAACAACATGCCGAGCCATGGCGGGTGACTCTGGTAGAGACCGGCGATAACACCATGACTGGCGGGCGTTTGAGGCGCGTGGCAGACTATGTAAAGGAAGAAGAGGCGTTCTGTTTTACATATGGAGACGGGGTCTCCAATATTGATATATCTGGGCAATTGGCCTTCCATAGGCAGCACGGTAAGCGTGCCACAGTCGCCGCTGTTCAACCGCCAGGTCGATATGGTGCGCTAAATATGGAGGGGAAGACAGTACGGGGCTTTATTGAAAAGCCGCAAGGTGATGGCGGATGGATCAATGGCGGGTTCTTTGTGTTATCACCAAGCTGCATAGACATGATCACCGATGATAATTCTTCATGGGAAGCTGAGACCCTGATTAAACTTGCTGCCCAAGGAGAGCTGATGGCTTACGAGCACAGAGGGTTTTGGCAGCCTATGGACACATTGCGCGAGAAAAATCATTTAGAAGATCTATGGCAACGCGGCAAAGCACCATGGAAGGTATGGAAGTGAAGGCAGATTTTTGGCAAGGCAAACGTGTCTTGCTGACCGGCCATACCGGTTTCAAAGGTGGCTGGTTTTCGCTATGGCTTCAATCCATGGGCGCAGAAGTACATGGCTACGCGCTCGACCCGCCAACTGAGCCGAACATTTTCACTGTAGCCGAGGTGAGCAAGGGTATGGCGAGCAGCGTGATCGCGGACATTCGGGAGGCGAGCAAGCTTAAGCAGACAATGCAGATGACGAGGCCGGAGATTGTATTTCATCTTGCCGCACAACCACTGGTGCGTTATTCCTATGACCAACCGGTAGAAACCTATGAAGTGAATGTGATGGGTACGGTGAACGTGCTCGAGGCAGTGCGCGGCACACAAAGCGTGAAAGCGGTGGTCAACGTTACTACTGATAAATGTTATGAAAATAAAGAATGGGTGTGGGGTTACCGCGAAAACGAAGCAATGGGCGGTTTTGATCCCTATTCGAGTAGCAAGGGATGCGCAGAATTGGTTACGTCGGCTTACCGACGATCATTTTTAGAACCATCAGGCATCGCACTGGCAAGTGCAAGGGCCGGGAATGTGATAGGTGGCGGTGACTGGGCAGCAGATCGGTTGATTCCAGATTTACTGCGCGCCTTGGATGCAGGTGAAACGCTAATAATTCGCTCCCCGCTATCTACGCGACCTTGGCAGCATGTGTTGGAGCCGTTGTCCGGATATTTATTACTGGCAGAACAGCTTTATTCGGGCGGCCCAGGCTATGCCGATGCCTGGAATTTTGGGCCGGCAGATGAAGATGCGCATACGGTAAAATGGATAGTTGAGCGTATGGCCGAAATGCGCAAAGACGTGAAGTGGCAATGCGATAAAGCGCCGCAGCCACATGAGGCCAATTATCTCAAGCTGGATAGCAGCAAGGCGCGCAAACAGCTGAACTGGCTCCCTCGCTGGCGATTGCAAACCGCATTAAATAAAACGTTGGCGTGGCATGAGGCATGGCGCAAGGCTGAAGACATGCGCGCAGTCACGTTGGCACAGATTCTAGCTTACCAAAAAGTGAATCAATTAGATTAGCCATGTCACGCTTTGATTTTATCCAGACCTCCTTATCTGGCCTCAAGCTGGTACAGCGCAAGGTATTAGAAGATCAGCGGGGTTTCTTGTCGAGGCTTTACTGCGCTGAGGAATTCACCGAAGCAGGTATCAACAAATCAATCGCCCAAATCAATCACACGCTTACACGAAAAATAGGTGCAGTCAGAGGTATGCATTTTCAACGGTCACCGCATGCCGAGATAAAACTTGTGAGCTGCTTGAGAGGCACGATATGGGATGTGGCTGTGGACCTTCGGAGAAGCTCGCCCACCTTCCTGAAATGGCATGGAGAAATTCTTTCTGCATCCAATCGGATGAGCATGCTGATCCCTGAAGGTTATGCGCACGGGTTTCAGGCGCTGACAGAAGATTGTGAATTGATCTATTTGCACACGGCAACTTATCAGCCGGAAGCTGAAGGCGCAATTAACGTAGCAGATCCAAGGCTGGGCATCTCCTGGCCTTTACCGATAAGCGAACTTTCAGAGCGAGATATCAGCCATCCATTTATTAGCGCGGAGTATCAGGGTGTCATTTTATGAAGTGCCGTCATTGCCAAGCAAATCTAACATTGCCACTGATCGATTTGGGATCGGCACCTCCATCCAACGCATATCTCAACTATCAGTCATTGCACGGGCCTGAAAAATGGTTTCCTTTACGCGTGCTGGTGTGTACTGAATGCTGGCTGGTACAAACCGAAGACTACACCGGAGCAGACGAGCTATTCTCCGCAGATTATGCCTATTTCAGTTCGTTCTCTACAACCTGGCTAAAACATACCGAACAGTATGTTGGTGATATGGTGCAGCGTTTTGCGTTGGATGCAAACTCTCATATCGTCGAGGTGGCAGCGAATGATGGCTATCTGCTGCAATATGTCAAAGCAAGGGGAATTCCCTGCCTGGGAATCGAGCCAACGACCAGCACCGCGGATGTCGCACGTGCTAGTGGCATAGAAATTGTTGAAGAATTCTTTAGTGTAAAGCTAGCCCAACAACTTGCTGCACGAGGCAAACAGGCAGATTTGATAGTTGCGAATAACGTGCTGGCGCATGTGCCGGACATCAATGATTTCGTCAGTGGTTTTGCGGTACTGCTAAAATCTACAGGTGTGTCAACATTTGAGTTTCCTCATCTTCTTCGATTGGTGACTGAAAACCAGTTCGATACCGTTTATCACGAACATTACTCCTACCTGTCTTTGACCGCAGTGAAACGCATTCTTGAACGTAATGGCCTGAGTGTGTTCGATGTTGAAGAGCTCTCAACGCATGGCGGCAGCTTACGAGTCTATGCGCAACAGAGGGGCTCGGCTGTGCACGAGACTAGTCAGAATGTGGCAAAAATATTAGAATGCGAATCAGCAGCAGGAATTAACACTGCGTCCTTCTATGCTAATTTCCAAGCTAAAGCAAATAAAGTAAAAAACGATCTATTGATGTTTTTGATTGAGGCGCAGCGGGCTGGTAAATCAGTGGCCGGATATGGCGCGGCGGCCAAGGGCAATACCTTGCTGAATTATGCCGGCGTTCGACCTGATTTATTGCCCTATGTAGTAGATCTTAATCCCTCCAAGCAAGATAAGTTCTTGCCTGGTTCCCGTATCCCGATTGTTGCGGAGGCGCATCTAATATATAACAAACCTGATTACGTGCTGATCCTGCCCTGGAATCTACGTACAGAAGTTATTTGGCAATTGGATTATATTCGTGAATGGGGTGGACGGTTTGTTGTGGCTGTGCCGAGCATTAATATTGAGTAGATTTGATGAATTCATGAGCCAGTAATTATAAAATTAATTGAGAAGCGACAGAAAACTTTTAGATTATAGGGGGAGATCAAATTTGATAGAAATTCACAATACTGCGAGAGTTTCGTCGCTTGCGGATATTGAGGATTCCGTTAAGGGGAGCCGCATCGTTATTGGCGCACACTCAATGATAGATAGTTTTGTAAAAATTAAGCCAGCTGGTGGTTCTGGTGATCTAATTATCGGCGAAAATGTGACGATTAATTCCGGTGTCGTGCTTTACACAGGAAACGGTATTACTATTGGTAATGATGTTGCTATTGCAGCCAACTGTACTTTTGCACCGGTCAACCACGAGTTTAAATCGCGAGACACGGTGATTCGTAAGCAAGGATTTAGACCCAGTAAGGGCGGCATCCTTGTAGAGGAAGATGTCTGGATTGGCGCCAATTGCGTATTGCTGGATGGGGCATTCTTGCGGAGAGGTTGTGTGATTGCTGCTGGTTCTATCGTTCGGGGTGAAGTTTCTGCATATTCTATCAATGCAGGATGCCCACTAAAAATCATAGGGTGGCGCGAATGATGTTTACGGTGCTTGGCGCCGCCGGCTTTATTGGTAGCCAATTAACGGAGGCGCTTAAGAATACAGGTGTTGGAAATGTCTATGCGCCATTGCGCCAAGAAGGGATTAACTTATTTGACGAGGTATTAGAGCGCGAATTGGGCCATGTTTTTTATTGTATTGGACTCACCGCAAATTTCAGGAATAGGCCTTTTGATACGGTGGATGCGCATGTGTGTTTATTGCGAAGACTGCTAGAGCGAGGACGTTTTGAATCACTCACGTATTTGTCTAGCACCCGTATTTATGAAGGAGCGGCAACTACACATGAGTCAGCAGTCTTGCATGTATCTCCTGAAAACACTGGACACATATACAATATCAGCAAACTCATGGGGGAATCATTATGTCTTTCTAGTGGACTCAAGACTAGAGTGGCTCGCCTTTCAAATGTAATTGGTTGTGTAATGCCGCAGCAGAATTTTCTCAGCCAAGTGTTTAAGACAGCTTCAAATACTGGGCAATTAGATTTTTTGACAGCCCCTTCGTCAGCCAAAGATTATGTTTCCATTACAGATGTGGTTCGGTGGTTGCCACAAATTGCTTTGCAAGGGGTGCATTCTATTTACAATGTTGCAAGCGGAAAAAATACAAGTAATGCAGATATTGCCGCAATGCTTGAACGAAAGGGGGTTGTTGTACGTTTTGCGGCAGAAGCCCCGCTATGGTCTTTCCCCGTTATTGATACTAGTCGCCTAGCTCAGGAATTTGGCGGTGCGAAAAGTAGCCTGATCTGCGAATTTGATAATTTATTTAGTTGTTATTCTCAAACACAATGAGGCCATAGATGAACGAATTTGTTAAGCAATTCGAAGCAGAGAAAAGCGCCCGCATAGAAGCACTTGGGAGAGATGTCGAGTTTCAGAATCATTCACGTGATTGGCTTGAAGAAAGTATGCGTAAATCCTATGTGTACAATTTTTCCTGGTTGGGTCGGCCTATTATTCAAAACCCAATCGATATAATGGCAATGCAGGAAATTATCTGGGAGGTCAAGCCTGACTTGATTATTGAAACAGGAATAGCCCATGGAGGCTCACTTATATTTTCAGCTTCCATGCTGATGTTAAATACTGCCTGTGGTGGCCCTGGTGATGCAGAGGTGCTCGGTATTGATATAGATATTCGACCCCACAATCGAGAAGCAATTGAGGCACATCCCTTATCAAAGCGTATCACTATGATTCAAGGTTCCAGCATCGCTCCCGAAATTATTGTGCAAGTGAAAGAAAAGTTAAAGGAAAAAAAACGAATATTAGTTTTTATGGACTCGAACCACACTCACGATCATGTGCTTGCTGAATTAGAAGCGTATGCGCCACTTACGAGCGTAGGGAGTTACTGTGTTGTCTTCGATACATTTGTGGAGGATGTGCCAGCGGATGTTTTTCAAAATCGCCCTTGGCATCCCGGTAATAGCCCGAAGACAGCAGTGCATGAGTATTTAAAAAATCATAATGAGTTTGTGATTGACAAAAGTATCCAGAACAAGCTTCTGATTACTGTGGCACCGGATGGATATTTGAAGCGGGTTAAGTGATATTTTTCGATTGTTAATCACCTATATTCTGAATAAATATTGAATTGGAGCTAGAGTGAATTCGGATCCTTGTCAATCGTGATCTTTGGAGCGTGTTGGTTGATTAGTCAAATTCAACAGTTAGTTACAATTGGCATCCCTTTATATAACGAGGAAAAATATATTGAGGATGCGATCCGCTCCGCTGCATCGCAGTGTGCAACGGTATGGGTGTCCGACAATGCATCAACTGATGAGTCTGCGGAAATTTGTGAGAAGGTGAGTCGAGAATACCCCAATGTTCATTTTGTTCGGCAACCTCATAACGTGGGCGCAATCGCCAATTTCAAATTTTTGTTAGATAGGGCTGACACACCCTATTTTATGTGGCTGGGTGGGCACGATGCACTGCCTGATGGCTATGTTAAAAAGCTATTAATACTTCTTGAAGAATTTCCAGAGGCTGTTTTGGCATATGGATTTTCTCGTCAGATAAATCTGAAAGGAGAAACGATCCACGACTATGACTATTTTTTCAATTCAAAGCTATCTGACCGCTTGGCTAAAACGCGAGTATTGAGCTTGATACGGCATCTTAGCTATTGTTCACTGATACATGGAATATTTCGGACTGATGCATTACAAGCCGCATGGGAGGATACGGGTACAAGCGCATATCTCGGTGCGGACCATGTCCTTTTAACAAATGCCTCATTGAGGGGGCCATTTTTGTATTCTCCAGAGACATATTTAATTCGCCGCGAGGCGCATCCTATAGATACATCAGATGCGCAGGTGAAACGAATGAATCCACTAGAATCAAATAGGACTCAATCTCCATATCGTGAAATGCAGTGCCGACAGTATGCTCAAGCAGAGGCCGTATCTAAGGGTGATGGTTTGTCTGGTTTCTTCTTTCGGTTAAGGACACGATTCTATTTGATTCAACGATTTGGTCCATTTGGTGAAACGTTCACGACGCATAGTATTGATTGGCTTCTTGAAATGAATTCGCGGTGGATTGGAAAGTGTTTAAAGTGGCTTGAGCGGAAGGATATTTGAGAAACCTATGGCATCAACTATATCTATATCTGTTGTTATCCCCGCCCACAACCGCGCCAAGACAATTGGGTATTGCCTCGATTCTGTTTGCAACCAGACGGCAAAGCCGCTAGAGGTAATCGTTGTGGACGATTGTTCGACTGATAACACGGTTCAGGTGGTAAATGACTATAGCCGTTTACATCCATTAGTAAAGGTTGTGGAGTTAGCGCATAATTCCGGAGCGCAAGCAGCGCGAAATCGCGGGATTGTGGAAGCGAAGGGTGAATGGATTGCGTTCCAGGATTCTGATGACGAGTGGACGCTAGACAAGCTGGAAAAGCAGATTTCAGCGCTTGCAAAAACTGGCTATGATCCATTGACAGTGGTACATACGGATGCATGGCGCCATAACCCTGTTAGTGGAGAGCGAAAAATATGGAACGTTCAGCTATGTGAAGGGTGGGTGCATGCCGACCTGTTGCGCGCACCAGCACCGCTTTTCCCTGCCATGCTAACTTCAAAATCGTCACTAATTCAGATCGGATTGCTAGATGAGGCCGTACCTTCATATCAGGAATGGGATACAGCGATCCGGCTAGCAAAAAAATGCCGCTTTATCCATATTCGTGAGCCGCTGTTTGTATACCATATCCATGCAGGCGAAACCATTTCTAAAGACAACATGAAAAATATTAAAGGTTATCAATATATATTAGACAAGCATCGAGAGGACATTATTCGAGTGTGCGATATCGAGACGCTGAATCGGCATCTAGAAGAGAATGCACTTAAAGCGATGCGCATGGGATTTTATACTGAAGCACAACAAATTATGAAAAAGACGATTGGAACATCTTTTCATATAGCTTTGATCAAATGTATAGCGCGACGAATAATAAGTATCCATATTTATACTTTTGTGACCAGAGTAGTGCGTAGAATATGGTTAATCGGCGAAGACATGTCCATAAAAAATAATATCAGAGTTAAATAGCTGAGGGCTGTAATATATTATGCTTGTCATGATTGCCGCTTCCGTAGGGATGAAAGTTAACAGGCGCACGACGTATAGATTATATCAATTGTTAACTCGTTACAGTAGTATGATATGACGCCATCCTACCATAGAGATGTAATTAAATAAGTGTGAATTAATTGTAAAGTTATAACTATTAAACATTGCTAGTGCTGAGTACAGGGTTGCTTGAGAGGTATAACGATATAATCTCGAATTAAAAAGATAAAACGTTAGCATTAATTTAATAGGGTATCTCGGACCCAAGCGGATCTCATAAATTTGACAATAATTAATTCAGCGATTTACGCGATAGCCACCAAAATTTAGGGTGAAATCCTGTGGTAGAAAAATTTGAATATAACGGAAAGTTGCTATGTATAATTATACGGGCTGCTTATGCTGAGCCGGGGGTATCATTTTTTACATCAAATGATCTGTCTCAGCAATTGGCCTATATGCATCACCCACAAGGCAAGATCATCCAGGCGCATGTGCATAACCCAGTTCCAAGGCAAGTCCACTATACTCAAGAAGTTTTATTTATAAAGAAAGGTAAGCTAAGAGTGGATTTGTATGATGATGAGAAGAGTTACCTTGAAAGCCGCATCCTCTGCCAAGGTGATACTATTCTGCTGGCAACCGGCGGCCATGGCTTTGAGGTGCTAGAAGAAGTCGAGATGCTGGAGGTTAAGCAGGGGCCCTATGTGGGGGAGAGTGACAAGACTCGATTTGATGGGATTGTTGCCAAGGACGCGATCATAAAGGGTGGCGACTAATGTCCAATGACTTTATACCTGTCAATGAGCCATTTTTAGGTGGCAATGAAAAAAAATATCTCAATGAGTGCATTGATACTGGCTGGATATCATCGGAGGGGCCTTTTGTTGGAAGGTTTGAGGAACAATTAGCAAAACGTATCGGCCGAAAATATGGGATAGCCGTAGCAAATGGATCAGCGGCCTTAGATGTCGCCATTGCCGCCTTGAGGATTAGAGCTGGCGACGAGGTAATATTGCCTACATTTACCATTATTTCATGTGCTACCGCTATTGTAAGGGCAGGTGGTACTCCTGTTGTAGTTGATTGCGAGCCAGATACATGGAATATGGATGTTAATCAAATTGAAGCAAAAATTACCAAAAAAACAAAAGCAATCATGGTAGTTCATATCTACGGTCTGCCTGTTGATATGGACCCGGTATTGGCCCTGGCAAAGAAATATGGCCTTAAGGTTATTGAAGATGCTGCTCAAGCTATTGGTCTGACCTATAAAGGAAAAGAGTGCGGTAGTTTTGGTGATATCAGTACATTCAGTTTTTATCCAAATAAACATGTTACTACCGGCGAAGGCGGGATGGTGATGACGGATGATAAAGATCTCGCCGAGCGGTGCCGCAGCTTACGTAACTTATGCTTCAATAATAACAAACGATTTGTTCATGAAGAGCTAGGCTGGAATTACCGCATGACAAATCTACAAGCGGCAATTGGCGTTGCGCAGCTTGAGCGGCTGGATATGACAATACAGCGTAAACGTGAAATAGGTATCCGGTACTCTGAGTTGTTGTGCGGGATTGGAACAGTTCAAATGCCGGTTAAGAATAAGCCATATGCAGATAATATTTATTGGGTGTATGGCTTGGTAATTAAATCTGAGTTTCAGATGGAGGCATCTGGCGCCGCGCTTGAGTTGAGCAAGAGAAATATAGGCACTCGCCCATTCTTTTATCCAATGCATCAGCAGCCCGCGCTAAAAAATCTTGGATTCAACTTTAGCGGCGAGTATTCAGTATCTGAAAATATATACAAGAAGGGGTTTTATGTGCCGAGTGGCCTTGCGTTGACAGATGAGCAGCAAACAAGGGTATGTGAATCATTGATTGATATATTTAGAGCCTGATAATGCTTAACAAAATTATACGCAAAATCAAAGCGTACAAGGCCGAGATCTATATTAGCCAAGCCTTGGCGAGAGCTTCAGTAACAGCGAATCTAAGGAATATTGACGAGAGCAAGCCTGAGACATGGGAGTTTTCAGGATTCAGTCAAAATGGTGAGGATGGCGTTACAGATTTTTTGATGAGCAAAATACAGAATCCAAATCGTCAATTTATTGAAATAGGCGCATCAACCGGCATAGATAATAATACTGCGTGGCTTGCAATCGCCAGAAAATTTAATGGATTGATGATTGAAGGTAGCCATGGATCGTCAGAATTATCCAGGATTCTACTGGGCAGAATAAACCTGGGAGTTGAGTGCGTAAATATTTTTGTAAATAAGGAAAATATAAGTGACCTGAGAAGTCTGGCGCAGACATTGACGCCTGACTTTTTCTCTCTCGATATCGATGGTAATGACTATTATCTCATGTCAGAAATTCTGGATGGCGGGTTTAGACCAGCCGTCCTTGCAGTGGAGTATAATTCTGCATTTGGGCCTGATGCATCGCTAACAATCAAATATGATCCTGGGTTTGTTATTGATATGATGGGTGATCAGTACCTATATTATGGGGTATCCATCACGGCATGGAGAAGGTTTCTTGGCGGCTATGGCTATAGGTTTGTGTGCGTGGATAGCCGTGGAGTTAATGCCTTTTTTATAATGCCGGATAGATTCGAGAGTGCATTTGTTGAAAATATTTCTGGGTATAATTATCGTGAAAACTTTTATCAAATGAGGAAGTACAAATGTGAATGGCGGCAGCAGTTTGAATCAATATCCCATAGAGAGTTCATAGAGATATAATTATGGCTGTATTTGACGGCTATTCCAGGTATTACGATGCGCTTTACCATGATAAGGACTATAAAGGCGAGACATCCTTTGTTATTGATCTGATAAAAACCCACGGTGGTGATGCTAAATCGATTTTTGAGTTAGGATGTGGCACAGGCGCGCATGCCGAATATTTAGCCCGCGCAGGGTATGATGTTTATGGCATAGATATTAGTGATGAAATGCTATCGCGTGCTAATAAGCGACTTGCTTCACTTTATAATAAATCGGCCACAAAGATTAAATTCTCAAAGGGTGATGTCAGGAATGTAGAACTTGGTCTGACATTTGATGTGGTGTTATCTCTATTTCACGTAATGAGTTACCAAACATCTAATGTGGATGTGATTAACACATTAATATCGGCCAAAAAGCATCTTAAAAAAGATGGTGTCCTGATCTTTGATATTTGGTATGGCCCGGCAGTGTTGACAGATCCTCCGGCTGTTCGCGTTAAGCGGTTAAGTAATGAGGATATCGAGATTGTCCGAATTGCTGAGCCAGTAATGCACGCCACAGAAAACATTGTTGATGTAAACTATCAAGTATTCGTAAAGGATAAATCGAGTCTGAATGTAGATCAGCTCAATGAAACGCATAGAATGCGCTATTTTTTCAATCCTGAGTTTGACCTGTTTCTAAAGGAAGTAGGGATGGAGTGTATTGAATGTCGAAAATGGATGAGTAGTGATGAGCCTGGATTTGATACCTGGTATGTTTATTTTGTTGTGAGGAACATTGCGGAATAGTAATTATCGGCCATTGCTGAACTCGATTATTGTTCAATAGGTGTTGTCAACAACCGATTGAAGGCGTGACCATAGATTTTCACGATAGATATTGAAGTCTAGCTTATTTGCATAGTAATTCTCAGCAGCATGGTGATATTCTTCATGCCTGATTTCATTCAAGCAGTCTTTGATTTGTTCTGGCCGCTCAACAACGCAACCAAATCGGAATTTTCGAGCCTCATCAGCGTAAAGGCCCACCTCATTAATGATTACAGGGATGCCATATCTCAAATAGGTGCTGATTTTTCCAGAAGCCAGTCCTAGGTGCTGTAGATTCATGCCTAGATAATGCCCATTGCTATCCTTTCCATATTCTGGTTGGTATAGCGCCAGCCCCGCAGAGATTCCAGCAAAAACACTTCCCATATCATCGACCATGTCAGATGCCGCATTACTAATAAAAATCTTATGATCAAGTAAGTTCTCGAAATTATCTAGCTCACGAGATAACATCTCACGGGTTTGTCCGTAGCGGGCGTGTATAATAAGAACCCATTCATCGGGCCAGTCGGCAACGCATTTTAATATTTGACTTGTCATCGCCCATTTTGATATTGAGCCAATGACAATTGCCACCTTTTTGTCCTTAGGGATTCCTAGGCGGTCACGAAGTCGATCATTTCCTGGCATACCAAGCCCGGCTGATGCGAGTGGTAACAAAAACTGTTTTGATAGATTAAGAAGGTTTTCGTGCTGAAGTTGCGCTGCGCGCACCTGGTCCTGGACAAGCCACATAGCGACATTGTGGGATGCTTCTTTTTCAAGTAATTTGAATCGGGAAGATGTTTCATCCTCAAACAGAATTTCAAATGAGATAAATATATAAGGTACTCTAGTGATTTTGTTGAGGACGCTTGCCTCGATAAGTCCAAGTCGATCGATGCCAATGATCAGATCATAATTCTTGTAGTAAGCTATCTTCTCAGTTAGGACAGACAAAAAAACAAATGGCTTGAAATAATAATTACCAAAGATGACATATTTTAGTCGCCGTAACCATGGTCCATAAGGTAGATAACGGACGCCTTCATAATAAGGCATGGTGATATCTGATGCAGAATACCTATAATCGATGGCACAACCATGATAAAGCAGCAGATCAACAATACATTTTAGTGAAGGATTATTAAATAAATTACCCTCTTTATGGAGAATCAAAATTCTTTTAAGGGTATTGTGATGTTGTGATGCTTCTCTCATTATTATTCCGTATGACAATATCCATCCTCTACTCGCGATGAAATACAGAGAATCACGTCAATCAACGAGTTTCAGGTAACAATAGGCAACAATTCTGCAAGATCAAATATTAATTTAAGCCACAATATCGAATGATACAGATTATATATTTCGGAAGGAGTATAAATCAAAGGATGGCAGTAAGAATAGCCCATTATTAAAAGATCATATAGCAGTCTATAGGCATCGGTGCTTAATGCGCCTCTGGTCTGATGATTTCCAGTTGTCCTTCAGGCCTTATTATGTCCATAGCTCACGGCTAGCCGTGGATCTAAGACGCTCATGAGCACCGTAATATCACTTGATAATTTACCGCTAGCATTGCGGCACAAATTTGGTATCTATGATCTTAGATCAGCTCCGTGTAAAATCACATATGTATTTCACATTCTTGGCATAAGGCGGGGCTTAGCCGGTACCGCAGCTTGTCCTTCTGTTCAGTCTGGTTGAGCTGGGATTGGATGTTGAACGCACCTTGCTTTGCCTGAATTATATAAGTTAATTGTTAGGATAGTAGTAAGTGAATATATTATTTTCTATCATAACAGTATGCCTGAATGACAAGCAGGGTGTCGCCGACACCGGCCGGAGCATTGCCCGGCAATCGTGTGCTGATTATGAATGGCTCGTGATAGATGGTGGCTCCAGCGATGGTACCGCCGAATACCTCTCGCAGTTGAATGATGATCGATTACGCTGGCTGTCACAGCCCGATGATGGCCTGTATGATGCGATGAACAAGGGGATTGAGCTGGCCAGCGGCGAGTACCTGCTGTTTCTCAATGCCGGGGACCGGCTGGCCGATAACAGCACGTTACAGGCCCTGAGTGAAATGATTGTCGATGCGGGCAGAGCGGATTTTATCTACGGTGATGCCCAGGAGCTGACGCAGGGCGGGCAATTGCTGGTCAAGAAGGCGCGATCACACAAGCATATATGGTATGGCATGTTTACCCACCATCAGGCAATGTTGTATAAACGGTCAGCGATTGGCGAGATTCGATACCGGCTGGAATATCCGATCGGCGCGGATTATGCCTTCACCGCCGAGGTGCTGAAGGCGAGCCGCAGCATCGCAAGGATTGATCGTGCGGTGTGTATCTTTCAGCAAGGGGGCTTGTCGTCACGGACGGTGGCGCAGGGGGCGGATGATCAATGGCGCATCCGCAGGGATGTGCTCGGGATTCCGTATCCGGGGCGTCTTGTTATCAGGGTGATACACGGCGTGGCCCATGTAATGAAGACCCGGCTCCCGGTTATATATAAGAGACTGCGCTTTTCATGAACAACACGATTCCGGTATCCGTCATCATCATGACGAAGAACGAGCAGCGCAATATCGCCAAGTGCCTGCGCTCGGTGTCGGACTTTGCCGAGGTATTCGTCGTTGATTCCAACAGCAGCGATGACACCTGCAAGATCGCGGAGGCGACGGGCGCCAGCGTGGTCAATTTTACCTGGAATGGCAAGTACCCGAAGAAGAAGCAATGGTGCCTGGAGAATCTGCCGTTCAGTTATGACTGGGTGTTATACCTGGATGCGGATGAAGAACTGTATCCGGGGCTGGTCGATGAAATCCGTGCGCGACTGATCCCGGCCCCGGCTGAAACAGGATTCTTTGTATCGTATGATTACGCATTTCTCGGCAAGACCTTAAAACACGGTCATCGTATTTATAAACTTGTATTGTTCAATCGCCACCAGGGGCGGTTCCTTGATTACGATGACCTTGATGTGGCCAATATGTGGGAGGTCGAGGGCCATTATCAGCCCAAGCTGGCGGGCAAGGCCGGTGTCCTGAAAAACAGGATGCTGCACAATGACCAGGACCCGTTGTATCATTTTATCAACAAGCTGAACAAATATTCGGACTGGGAGGCCGCGTTGCGCATCAAGGGCACTCTGCGCCATGGCGAGCAGGCGGCGCTGTCACCGCTCCGTTTGCTGATGCAGCGTGTGGGTGACCGGTTGCCATGTCGCGGCGCGGCAATGTTTTGTTATTCCTATATCCTGAAACTGGGCATATTGGATGGCAAGGCGGGACTGTATTACGCCTTGGTGCTTGCCTACTACCATTCATTTATAAATATGAAAATATTTGAAACACGGCACCGCAACTCAATTTTATGAAAAAGACGGTCGTAGACAAGGCAATACCGATCTGGATGAGACCGTTGCGAGCGGTCTACCGCTATATTAAAAATTCCTACCGCAGCCGGGAAGATATCAAACAGGTCAATATCGGTGATAACAAATACATCGTGTGGGCGAATGAGGATATCGGAAAGAAGCTGCTTCTGACCAGATCATACGAAATGGCCGAAACGGCGGCATTCAGGCGCTATGTCACGGCGGGGGATATGTGCCTCGATATAGGGGGAAATATCGGCTACTACAGCCTGAATCTCGCCCGGTTCTGTGGCAGACAAGGCCATGTATACACGTTTGAGCCGATGCAACGAAATGCCCAGGTCATCGCGCTCGCGGCAGAGATCAACGGGCTCGATAATATTTCGGTCATCCAGCAGGCGGTGTCAAATGTCAGCGGCACCATTGCGCTGACCATTCCCGAGCAGGATGGTGCATACGCCCACATCTCCACCAGGGGGCTGGAGCAGAATGCTGCCGCAATTGAATGCACTACCGTTGATTCGTTTACCGAAAAAAACCGCCTGACCCGCGTCGATGTCATCAAAATAGATGTGGAAGGTGCGGAGCAGCGGGTACTGGAAGGCGCCGCCCATCTGCTGGGTGACAGCGCCACGGCGCCCCGAATAATCATGGTGGAGCTGGTCAACCATTTTCTGTCCAGATACGGCGCCTCGGTGGACCAGGTGATCCAGCTGATGGGTAACTATGGCTACCGGCCCCATTATGCGCTGAATAACGGCGAGCTTGCGCCGTTTACACCCAGCGACATCGACAGTATCTTCAATGTGTTTTTTATCAAGAAATAAGGGCAGACCGTCCCGGTGGACAGGTAATCAATAATGGCCGCGTGCTATGTATAACAAGCTCCATGCAATCTTGAGAGTGCTCAGTGACTGGCGGGCGCTCCATGCCCTGCTGACCTGGCCCAAGTTCTCGCTGACCTCCTATTTCATGGTCAGGGATCTGGCGTGCCAGGGCATCCGGCCGGTGACGATACTGGATGTCGGTGCCAATGTTGGCCAGTTTGCGGTGGCGGCGGCCCGGTTTTATCCGCAGGCCAGGATCTATTCCTTTGAGCCGGTGCCGGACTGTATTGCGGCGCTGCGCAGCAATACCGCGCAGCTTGCTAATGTCACCGTGATTGCGCTGGCGCTCGGCGAGGTGGAGGGACAGGCCGCGATGCATGTCAATCGGCACCGGCATTCCAGTTCATTGCTGCCGATGACGCAGCAGCATCTGCATGCCTTCCCGGATGCGCAAGAGGAAGGTATCGAATCCATCAGGGTGTCGACGCTGGACGAACAGACAGCGGCGCTGACCCTGTCGCACCCCTGTCTGCTGAAGCTGGATGTGCAAGGTTTTGAGCGGCAGGTGTTGGCCGGGGGACGCCAGACACTGCAGCAGGTCGACTATATTATAGTGGAGGCGTCGTTGAAGCCTTTGTACCAGGGCGAAATGCTGTTCATGGAGCTGATTGAATTCATGAGGCAGTTCGGCTTCGAATTTCAACGCCCGCTGGACTGGCTCAAGTCCCCGCAGACCGGCGAGGTGTTGCAGATGGACGCGCTGTTTGTCCGCCAGCCGGCGAATCGCTAAGGGCATGGCTTGCGTATCCTGATCCAGGGCATCAATTTCTCGCCGGAATTGACCGGTATCGGTAAATATACCGGCGAGATGGCGCAGTGGCTGGCCGGGCATGGTCATCAGGTGCGCGTGGTCACCGCGCCACCCTATTACCCGCAGTGGCAGGTCCAGGACGGGTATTCAGCCTGGCGCTACCGGAAACAATCCCTGCACAACCTGACGGTGTGGCGCTGCCCGGTGTGGGTGCCGGCGCGGCCGCGCGGCCTGACGCGCATCCTGCACCTGGCCAGTTTTGCACTCAGCGCCCTGCCTGTCATGGTGCGTCAAATAGTGTGGAAACCTGACGTCGTCATGACGGTAGCGCCGCCGTTATTCTGTGCCCCGGCGGCATGGCTGACGGCCCGTTTGTCAGGCGCCAGGGCGATGCTGCATATCCAGGATTTTGAGGTGGACGCGGCCTTCTCGCTTGGCCTGCTCAGATCAGGCCTGTTCAAAAGGCTGGCACTCGGATTTGAGAGGCTGATGCTGAGGCGCTTCGATCAGGTATCAACGATATCAGAGGCCATGCGGGCAAGGCTCCACGCCAAGGGCCTTGATCCGGCGCGCTGCCGCGTGTTGCCGAACTGGGTCGATTGCGAGGTGATCCATCCCCTGGCTGAACAAAGTCCGTTACGTGCAGGCCTGCGGATCGAGCAGGCAGCGATCATTGTGCTGTATTCCGGCAACCTCGGGGAAAAGCAGGGGCTTGAAACGGTCATTGCCGCAGCGGCCGTGCTGGAGCGGCAGCGGGAGTTCATGTTTGTGTTCTGTGGTGAGGGGAGTGCGCGGCTCCGGTTGCAGCAGCAGACCCGTCACATGTCCAACATCCGCTGGTTGCCATTGCAGCCGCATGATGATCTTAACGGCCTGCTCAACCTTGCCACGATCCATGTGTTGCCGCAGCGCGCCGGTGCCGCCGATCTGGTCATGCCATCCAAGCTGACGGCGATGCTTGCCAGCGGCCGGCCGGTGATTGCCACGGTCGCGGCCAACACCGAGGTGGCGACATTGCTGCAGGGGTGTGGTGAGTGCGTGGCGCCCGGCGATGCGCGGGCGCTTGCCGATATGATCATCCACCTGGCCGGGCAACCGGCGTTGCGGGCGGCGATGGGCCAGCAGGCGCGCCAGCGTGCCGTGGCGATGTTTGATAAGAGCACCGTGTTGACCGATCTGGAACGCCTGTTGGCGGAGTAACGGTCTTGTCTGGGGTGTGATGGGCCGCCTCTGCAACAGGCTGGTGAGCAGCAACTCTCGCTTAACCATTAGATAGATATCGTAAAACAGCCAATATTTCGCCCCCTGGCTGACATTGCAAGGTTGGAGGAGTAAGATTATTCCGGCTGGACATTTTTCAGTACGGAAATATGGGCTGCATATAATTATCTTTATGATATTTATATATTATATATTTCAATCAAGCGGACATTTTTGCAGACATGACTCCCGACAACAATCTCAAGGAAACAGGGCTGCTGCGCGTAGATAGCGCGCGTTTTGGACCGTTTACCTTCCAGATTGGGGTGGCCAGGCCAGAGCTGGAGTCATTAGTGCTCAGGGTGGGTGATGCCCAGGCCCGTTTCCGAGTCTCCCCTTGGTCTCAGGTTGCCAATCGTCTCGAAAAAGAGGTCGTCGTCAGCAGCATCTTCGGCACCAACAGCATCGAAGGGGGCACGCTTAGCGAGCAGGAGACCGAGCAGGCGCTGGCGCTTGAGCCCACCAAGGTCAGAGATATCGAGCAACGGCGTGCGCTCAATCTCAAGGCCGCTTATGATTTTGCACGTGTGGCGGTGGTCGCAAAGGACTGGCGGCTGGATCTTGGCTTCATCTGCCGCGTGCATGCAATCATTACCGATCAGCTTCCGCATCCCTATAACCGGCCAGGTATAGTGCGTGACAACCCGGAAGGAATTGTCACGTTTGTCGGCGACGCCGCGCATGGCGGCCGTTATAAGCCACCACAGTATGGTCATGACATCAGGCAGTTGCTTGAGGCGCTCGTGTTATGGCATCAGGCACTGCAGGAACAGAATATACCGGTACTGATTCGTGCGCCGCTGGTGCATTTATATTTTGAACTGACCCATCCGTTCTGGGATGGTAATGGTCGTGTCGGGCGGGTGCTGGAGGCCATTTTGTTGCAGCGCGAGGGCTTTCACTACGCGCCCTTTGCACAGGCCCGCTATTACTTTGATCACATCGACGAGTATTTCACGCTGTTCAATGTCTGCAGAAAACAGGCGGAAAAGAAGGTGGCGTTTCCTAATACCCCCTTTGTGCAATTTTTCCTGCAAGGAATGCTGGCTGGTATCAACAAGCTCCATGACCGGGTAAACAGTCTGATTACGTTGCTGGTGTTCGAGAGTAACGTCAAACGTGCGCATGATGAACGGAAGATCAATGCCCGGCAATATGCCATTTTGAGCTTTCTGCTCTCTGCCGGGACACCGATCCGGCTTGCCGAATTACGCAAGACACCGTGGTATAACGCGATGTACACCAGACGAACCGACAAGACCCGGCAGCGTGATCTGAGCCGGCTGCGTGAAATGGAACTGGTGATTGTCGACAAGCATAACCGTGTCTGGCCGGGATGTTACACAGTCCCAGAAGAGGATGAATAGACCAGGAAGGGCTAAGGAACCTCTGATTAATTCAGAAACTACCACGGCGGTCATTCCCGCGAAAGCGGGAATCCAGGTATTACAGGTGTTTATGGATGCCCGCTTCCGCGGGCATGACGACAATTCGAATTAATCAGAGACTCCCTAAAGGAGTTGACTTCTGGTACTTTCAGCCCGCCGGCGTTTCGTCGCCCTTGTCGGCCAGTGACAACTTGACACCGCTGGCCGTGGCGCCATCGGCGCCTTTTTCCTCGAGGCTGATGCGCAGCCGCAGGTTGTTCTGCGAGTCGGCGTTGCGGATGGCCTCTTCATAGGAGATCTTGCCGGCCTTGTACAGCTTGTACAGCGCGCCGTCGAAGGTCTGCATGCCCTGGTTTTCCGACTTCTCCATGATCTCCTTGATCAGGCTGATCTCGCCCTTCAGGATCAGGTCGGCGACCATCGGGGTGCCGAGCAGGATCTCGATCGCGGCGGTGCGTTTGCCCTCCAGCGTCGGGATCAGGCGTTGCGACACGAAGCCGCGCACGTTCAGCGACAGATCCATCAGCAGTTGTTGGTGGCGCTCTTCGGGGAAGAAGTTGATGATGCGGTCAAAGGCCTGGTTGGCGCTGTTGGCGTGCAAGGTCGAGATCGCCAGGTGTCCGGTCTCGGCAAAGGCCAAGGCATGTTCCATGGTCTCGCGGTCGCGGATCTCACCGATCAGGATGACATCGGGCGCCTGGCGCAGCGTGTTCTTCAGTGCCTCTTCCCAGGAATTGGTGTCGGAGCCGACCTCGCGCTGCGTGATGATGCATTTCTTGTGTGCATGGACATATTCCACCGGGTCCTCGATGGTGATGATATGGCCCGAGCTGTTGGTGTTGCGGTAATCGATCAATGCCGCCAGCGAGGTCGATTTGCCGGAGCCGGTGCCGCCGACAAACAGCACCAGGCCGCGCTTGGACATGATCAGCTTGGTCAGCACCGGCGGCAGGCCGAGGTCCTCGATCTTCGGGATCTCGACCTTGATGTTACGGATGACCAGGCCGATCTCGCCACGTTGCTTGAAGATGTTGACGCGGAAACG
>JACREF010000010.1 GCA_016218365.1 Gammaproteobacteria bacterium | reverse complement strand
TCCATGACGAAATCAAAACGCTGTCTCCAGCGCATGAACGGCTGGCTGTTGACGTTTTCATCGTCCTTGGTGAAGTCCAGACCGCCGCGCAGACATTCGTATACCGCGCGGCCGTAGTTCTTGGCCGACAGGCCGAGCTTGGGCTTGATGGTGCAGCCCAGCAGCGGACGGCCGTACTTGTTCATGACATCGCGCTCAACCTGGATACCCAGCGGTGGGCCGCCGCAGGTCTTCACATAGGCGATCGGGAAACGCACGTCTTCCAGACGCAGTGCGCGCAGCGCCTTGAAGCCGAACACGTTACCGACCAGCGACGTGAAGACGTTGACGACCGAGCCTTCCTCGAACAGGTCGATTGGGTAGGCGACGAAGGCGTAGAAACAGGTGTCGTCGCCCGGCACGTCTTCGATGCGGTAGGCGCGACCCTTATAATAGTCGAGGTCGGTCAGCAGGTCGGTCCATACCGTGGTCCAGGTACCGGTGGAGGATTCGGCCGCCACGGCTGCAGCAACCTCTTCGCGCGGCACGCCGGCCTGTGGGGTGATCTTGAAGCAGGCCAGCAGGTCGGTATCCTTCGGGGTGTAGTTCGGCATCCAGTATGTTTCGCGGTATTCTTTTACGCCCGCCTTGTAGGTTTTCACTGACATGAGTGTCTCTCCTGTGGATTGATGGATCGGTAACCGTCACGCGTACTGCCCGCGTTGAAAGTATTCTATCGGGCTCAACCATAAAGTAAAATAAATAATACTAATTGATACGATAAGTCATTGCTTATATAATTTGGCCATATCCCTGTTGACTGACGGATAGCCCTATGAACATCACCTTCAGACAGCTGCAGGTATTCGAGGCGGTGGCCAGGTTGCTGAGTTTTACCCGGGCGGCCGAGGCACTGCATCTGTCGCAGCCGGCGGTGTCGATGCAGATTACCCAGCTCGAAGGCCAGATTGGGTTGCCGTTGTTCGAGCAGCTCGGCAAGAAGGTATTCCTGACCGAGGCCGGTCGCGAGCTGTACCATTACAGCCGGGTCATCGCGGCCCAGCTTGACGAGGCCAAGTCGGTGTTCGAGGCCTTGAAGGGCATCAGCCACGGCCATCTGAATATCGCGGTGGCCAGTACCGCCAATTATTTTGCCGCCCGGCTGCTGGCCGCCTTTGCCAAGCAGCATGGCGGTGTCACCTTCAGCCTCGATGTCACCAACCGCGAGACGCTGCTGCAGCGGCTGATCAATAATGACACCGATCTGGTCATCATGGGCAAGCCGCCGGATGAGCTGGATCTGGAGGCCGAGGCGTTCACGGATAATCCGCTGGTCATCATCGCTGCGCCGGATCATCTGCTGGCCGGCCAGCATGCGATCCCGCTGGCGCGGTTGCAGCAGGAGAGTTTTGTCGTCCGTGAGCCGGGATCCGGTACCCGGATCGCGATGGAACGCTTCTTCAATGAGCAGGGCATCCATCTGGTGACCGGCATGGAGATGACGAGTAACGAGGCAATCAAGCAGGCGGTGGAGGCCGGGCTCGGGCTTGGTATCGTGTCGATCCATACGCTGATGCTGGAGCTGGAGACCCGGCGCCTGGTGGCGCTGGATGTACAGGGGCTGCCGATCCTGCGCCACTGGTATGTCGTCTACCGGCGCGGCAAACGGTTGTCGCCGGCGGCGGTGGCCTTTCGTCAGTTTGTACTCGACAATGCCCATGCGTTGCTGGGCGGTGACCGTGCAACGCCATCGGCCGGCAAATGACCTGCGGTCAGTTATGGTAACGGGGTGGGAGGATTCCACTGCGCAACCCCGGACGCTGGGGGTATACTGCGTGCGTCCGGAGTCACCAGTGAGGTCGTGGTACGCGCGCAGCCGTAAGTCTGTAGAGAGGTAGTTCGGCCGTGCTTGCTGCGCAAACAACAGTACTCGACAACCCTTGCCTTCCGTGGCAACTACTGTATAAACCCGTGGTGGGGTAGTACGTCAAGTGTTTTGTGAAAAATACGAGTTTATCGTAATCCGCATTGACAAGATCAGGTGAAAAAATAGGCATGTCGGGTCGTTGGCGCGGTTTGAAGTGTCTTGGTAGCGCAGCAATGGAGTCGGTGATGACGACAAAAATGGACAACGGGACAGACGTGGATGTGCGGCATGACGCCGGGCAAGCAATGGTCGGCCATTCCAGTGATGAGCGGCAGCTGGTTTCGCGTCGGGCGTTTCTGCGCGCTGCGGCCCTGGTGGCCGGCGGATCAGTGGCGGCGCCAGCCTTGTCTGCCGTCACTGAACATGCCGGACATGGTGGCGGCAATTACCAGTCGATGATGTTTATGCCGGGCCATAACATGGCCGGCCAGATCACCGAGCCACCCGGTGCGCCGGCTGATGACGAGGTTGATTACCAGGTGTTTGATCTTGATGTGCGGATCGTCCAGCATGAGATCGTGCCCGGCATCCGGGTGCCGATGTTTGCCTTCAACGGCCAGGTGCCGGGGCCCGAGTTTCATGTTTATGAGGGTGACTGGGTCAAGGTCATCTTCACCAACAACACCGAGGAGATGCATACCATCCATTGGCATGGTCTGACGGTGCCGTACACGATGGACGGTGTGCCGATGCTGACCCAGGACCCGGTGCATCCGGGCCAGGTGTTTGTCTACCGCTTCCAGGCCAAACCGTCGGGGACGCGCTGGTATCACTGTCACTGGGGGACACCGCTGCATGCCGCGCATGGCATGCATGGTGCGTTCATCGTTCATCGCCGCGATGACCCATTGAAGAAACATTTTCCCTACCAGCGCGACTACACCTTGATGCTGGAGGCCTGGGACATCGACTTCGCCCGCGAGGAGATCGAGGGACTGCTGCGCGGCATGAAGGAGCTCAATACGCTGATGCAGCAGGGACGTATGGATCCGATGACACACGGCCTGTTCCGTTCCTACCAGGACTATCTGACTGCCGTTCAGGATGGTCGCTATATACCACCCTATCTGCAGGGCCGCTCGTCGGGTGTGCCGCTGCGCTTCAATTTCTTCGGCATCAATGGCAAGGCGCATCCGGCCGGACGACACCTGGGCATCCGCCGCGGTGAATGGATTCGCGTCCGGCTGATCAATGCCGGGGATGTCAGTCATCATATGCATCTGCATGGCCATGATTTCTGGTGGGTGGCGCAGGATGGCAATGACCTGCTGCAGCCGCAGCGGCTGAACACGATCCATGTCCACCCCGGCGGCACCTATGACATCATGATCTATGGCGACAACCCCGGCTACTGGGCCTTCCATAATCATGCGACGCTGATGGCGCGTAACAACGGGGTCTATCCCGGTGGTGCACATGCGGTGCTGGAGTATGAGGATTTCACACCGAGCTACCGGCCGACCGTGTCGGTTGATCAATGATGAGGCGGCAAAGACGGATGAACAGGTGGGTAATGTGGAGCGGATGGCTGGCGCTGTTGATCGCGCTGCCGGCGCAGGCCCTGGAGGTCGACCGTGAGGTATGGCCGCGGCTGACGCTGGGCGGGCGGGTGATCGGGACGCTGGATCTTGCCAATGGTGTATCGGATGGTGCGATCGACAATGGGGTCACCATCGCCGATAGCGGCCTGCTGCTGCGACTGGACAAGCGTCTGTATCAACATGGCATCGGTGGCGCCGTGCTGGGGTATGAGGATTTCGATGGCGCGGTCAGGCTGACCCAGGCCAATGCCTTTTACTGGGATCGTGACATTGAGGTGCATGTCGGCGCACAGCGGCTGCGCAACGAGCTGATCGAGTTTCCAGTGTTGCGCGATGACGATGTGCTGGGGCTGGCACATGTTGGCAATGCTGCAGCCGATGACGAATACGGTCAGTTCTATGGGCGGCTGGTGGCCGTCGACTGGTATGTGGATGGGCGCAACCAGGCGCTTGATCTGTGGCTCGGTAATCGCGAACAGGATGCGGGGCATGTTAGTGCAGGGCAGGCTGTGGCGGGATTCAACAGTGTTGGTCTGGGTTATCACTATCAGCAGTCCAATGATCTGATCTATGTCGAGCGCTGGCGCAGTGCCGGCATCGCGCTCGACGCCCAGCGGGTGCAGACGGCGGCCGGCATCGAGGAATGGATGGCGGCGCTGATAGCCGCCGCGGATGTCAACCTGAATATCGACCCGGCAGCGAGCTGGTCACTGGTGATGCAGGCGATTTATAACGACGGGATCACCCATGATGGTGTGATCAGTACCCTGAGTGAACGAGCGCGGGCGCGCTCGCAGTCCTGGGTGACGGCGCTGCGCTATACCGCACGTCCGAATCTGCTGACCCGCTGGCAGGCGGCGCTGACCGTCGGTTACAAGGAGTTTCCCGACCACAGCGATGCCAGTCAGTGGACGGTGATCCCGACCTATGTGCGGCTGCTTGGTCAGGGGGTCGCTGCGGTGGCACAGCTCAAATACAGTGGCTATGGTGCCGGGTTGTATCAGGGCGGTGAAGATGTCGCGGTACAGATCGGCATTTCCTACAGCCTGGATGCCCGTTTCAACGACACCATCGGCGAGCGCAATTCGATACTCAATCTGCAATACGGACAGCAACTGTAAGGAGTCGGCAGTGAACAGGATAGGGATCACAGGGCTGTTGCTGGTCATCAGCTGTGGCGCGGCGGCCGCTGCGGCCGACCAGGCCCCGGTCAGTGGCAGTGTGCGTGATGTGGGTGCTGATGGCAGTCATCTGATGGAACCCACCTCGATTGAGGCGGATCTGCAGACCCGCTGTCACCAGGCACGCCAGGGATTGATCTTGCTGGATCGTGCAACGCTGCAACGGTGTGGTAACGCGCCAACGGCAGACCCCGCCAACAGTCATGATCAAGGGGGGCATTCAGGGCATGGTGAGATGAACGACATGGAAGGCATGGATATGGGCGAGCCTGCCCCGGCAGGACATCACCATTGAACAGCTGGTCTGTTGTAGCGCTGGCCTTGCTGCTGACGCTGGGGACGGGCTGTGACCGTGACCCCGGGACAGCCAAGTCCATTACGACGTTGAGTGGCCCGGACATCATCCGGACCCAGGACCCGGCGCAGCTGGTGCGTGGCGAGCAGCTCTTCCACCAGCATTGCCTGCGCTGTCATGGTGAGCGTGCACAGGGCGCTGCAAACTGGCGGCAGGTTGATGCAGAGGGTAAATATCCCCCGCCACCGCTCGATGGCAGTGGTCATGCCTGGCATCATACCCGTCAGACGTTGCGCGACATGATCCGCTCTGGCAGCCCGCTGGATGCCGCCGGTCGGCCACAGGGCAATATGCCTGCCTGGCAGGGCACGCTCAGTGCTGCCGAGATCGATGATGTGATCGCCTGGTTCCAGTCGCTGTGGCCGGACGAGATTTATGCTGCATGGTATGAGCGGGTTGAGGGCGGTGGGTTGAATTGACCGGGCTCACCTGTCGGGGTATCGAGATGGGTCAGTGACCATCGGATTCCTTGATCCGGAGGTGATGTCAGACATGATCGATAACCATGAAGTGGCGGCTGTGGCGCACGAGGCGCGCGCCCGCTTGCTGCGGGTACGCGATGCCCTGATCGCTGGCTGACGGCCGAATGATATGATTGATATGAGTACGAATGACTGATTGAGGATGTATGCAAGCCAAGAGTTTTCGTGATGTTGATCTGCATGAGCGGTTGCTGTACAGCGCGTTTTTGATCTTGATGGGTGTCGGTTATCTGATGGCGATGGCCTATCTGTATGTCAGCCATCAGATGCATGATGGCAAGCCCGGGGTGTCGATCGAAGACATTGCCTTCAGTTACTACGGTAACCGCAGCGGCACCCGCCTGGAATCGGCGATCCGTGGCACGATGAGCGGGTTTCTGCAGCCCGAGGAACGGCACACCATCGTTGCCTGGTTACAGGAAGGCGGCTACAGGCCTGGCTATGAGGGTCTGGTCAGGCCAATCATCGAACAGCGCTGCCTGGCCTGTCATGGCCGGGATATCCCGCGGGCGCCCGGTCAGCCGGATCTCTCCAGTTATGACAGCGTACATGAAGTGGCGAATATCGATACCGGGATGTCATTGCTCAGTCTGTTGCGGGTGTCGCACATCCATCTGTTTGGGATTGGCATGTTGCTGTTCGCCGTGGGCATGATCTTTCGCCGGGCGCAGCTGGCGGCGCCACTCAAGGTCACATTGATCCTGCTGCCGTATCTGGCCGTTGCCGTCGACATCCTGGCCTGGTTCCTGACCAAGTGGGACCCGCATTATGCGGTGACCGTGGTCACTGCCGGTGTAGTGCTCGGTGGCGCATTGGCGGCCCAGATCCTGATCTCGTTGTATCAGATGTGGTGGCCATGGCGAGGGAAGATTGTTCGATGATGAGGACTGAGTTGGGCAGGAGTTGGTGGTGGCGGGGTGCATGGGCCTTCATCACCCGTGGATTGTCTGTTGACCATGGAGAAAAGGGCGTCTATCCTTCTATATTCAAGTTATCAGCCATGTGCTTGATTGGGGATCTGCTGTTGACCCGTTGCTGATGGTCGCCGTTTCTTTGTTGTCTAAGTCAGAGGTCTGCCCGGAACCCCGATGCATCATCCGCATGTGTATCATCAGGCCCTGCGCTGCTGGGGTAACAGAACCAGAAGCAACATTGAGTTCATGCCGTCATGAGCAATCCCTGGGAGACGAAATTCGAGGGGAAGTTCAGGCAACGTTCCAACGCAACGTTTATTTTCCTGCTGCTTGCCGCCTTTATGGTGTTCAGGTGGTCGCCGTCCCATGCACATTTGAATGCTCAGCACGACCATGGCGGTGAGTGGCACCAGCATAGTGTTGCGGCTCACGTCCATCAGCGGGTCATTTTTCATGCTGACCAAGTTGATGTCAGTCATCCGCAAATGGATGAGGACAAGGTTGTTGATCTCGATCGCGACCAGTGCACGCACATTGACAAAAAACCGGACAATCCGGCGTTGTCCGGTTTTGCCTATTGCCCACTGTTCACGCAGGTAAGGGGCATTGGCCTGTCGAAGGGCTGCAGCTCCCAGCCTCGTCTGCTCCATCATCAACCTGGTCAACCCCGCGCCCCGCCGCAGGTTTCCTGAATGCCCTCAGTTTGACCTTATTTTCTGCGGTGCGTACCTCGCCTGCGGGATGACTTATATTTTTGGAGGTATTTATGTTATCTGTGATGCAACAATCACGATGGCTGCTCGCGCTTGTCATCATGCTTTTCGCCGGACAGGCACTCGGCCACGGCATGTCGGAAGCGGAGAAGCTGTCGATCATCGAGGGCGGTAATCTGCGCTACATGTGGCTAGGGGCCACGCACATGCTTTCGGGTTACGACCATTTGTTGTTTGTATTCGGCATCGTTTTCTTTTTGACCCGCCTCAAGGAGATCGTCAAATACATTACGGCGTTTACGGTCGGGCACAGTGTGACGCTGATTTATGCGACATTTAACGGCATCCAGATCAATTATTTCTTGATCGACGCCGTGATTGGCTTGAGTGTTTGCTATATCGCGTTCGCAAACCTCGATGGGTTCAAGCGAGTTCTGGGCATCAAGGCACCCAGTCTGCTGGTCATGATTACTGGCCTGGGCCTGATTCATGGTCTTGGCTTGTCAACACGACTGCAACAGTTGCCGCTCAATCAGGACGAGCTTCTGTTGAACATCATCTCGTTCAACATCGGAATCGAAGCGGGTCAGGTGTCGGCATTGGCAATCATGCTGTTGTTTCTGTCCAGCTGGCGCAAGGTGCACTCGTTTAAACCTTTCAGCGTATTTTCAAACTACGCATTGATCGTTGCTGGCGGCTTTTTGTTCCTGATGCAGATGCACGGCTATTCACATGTCAGCAACCCGGACGAGTTCGGGTTCAGCGCCGATAACCACATTCACGAACATATCAAGATAAATGAGGAGCGTGCAGCGGAAATCATCAAGCAAAATAGTCACCAAACCATAGATTGATCGGAGGAAGTATCCCATGCGAACACTGTTTGTTTTTTCAGTTTGTCTGGCTATCATGGCCGTCGTTTCTGGTTGCGATGCTGGGCATGGACACTCCCATGACGACAGATCACCTGTGCACAATCACAAGTCCATCGACTAATTTTCAAGGAGTCAATAATGCGTAACATTTCGACGGCTTTACTCGCTTCTTACCTTCTTTTTGTATCGCCAGTGATGGCGGGGGCTGGCCACGATCATGGCAGCGGAGGGCACTCGCACGGCCCGATTTCCAGCGAGATGGTCATCAAGAAAGCTGCCGAGCGGGTCAAATCCATGGTTGAAAGCGGCAAGCTCGACAAAAGCTGGGCCGATCGCAAAGCGCTCGGCGTAATCCAAGAGACCTTCTCCAGTGAAATCGAGTGGGTGGTAACGTTCAAGAATGACCAGGTAAGTGACGCAACCAAGCAGACTTTGTATATGTTCTTTACCTTGGATGGCAGCTACATCGCTACCAACTTCACAGGCAAATAAGCCAAAACGGTGGGCGCGCTTGCGCGCCCACCGTTTCCTCTGAGTTTATAAAACCGAACACGATGCAGCCGCGTGCTCGCCGCCGCTTGCTGGATTGCTACCGGAAATCACAGGCCCATGGATATTCGTCGGTTTGCCCTGTCTGCGACCCGGTATGGGAGTGCTCATTCATCGGTGAGTTGTCAGCGCCCCATCTATCGCCGTCCTCCTGAAGACCGCTGCTGGTTTGTCGGCGCTGTTCTGGCGGGGGCGGAATCGTCGCCCCGGTTCTGCTGATGGGTGGGTTACGTCGCATGTCAGCAGCGGATGCCTCGTTGAGGCATACCGGGAAGAGGAGGGCCGCCCGTCCGTGAGCGGCCATTGGGGTAATCGTCGAGGCCGGTTGTTGGCCTGTTAAAGCATACGTTAGCAGAAATAAATAACCTGTCAATATGAGTGGTTATTGTTGACCCGGGCACTGCGATACTCAGAAGAATGATTTGCAGGCCAGCGAGAACTGCACAGCGCTGCGGGCCACGATGTCGTCGAGTTGCCGGGGGTCGAGCAGGTGGGCGTGGCGGGTCAGGATCTCCAGTTCTTCTGTATGTCCATTCAGGCTGCCAGCGGAGAGGGCATGGTGGGCGATGATCTCGGCGGCATGGGTGATCCAGGTCTCGCGGGGATAATTACGTGCCAGCACCGGGTCATGATGGAAGGCCACGGCCTCGGAGAGGGTCTCCGGCAGGCGCCAGCGTTGCAACAGCCTGGCGCCAACCTCCGCATGATCGGTGCCGATCAGCCGGCGTTCACACAGGTGCAGCGCTGTGCCCTGTTCCAGGGATTCACGCAATGCCTGTGCTGCCAGCTCCGGGGTGCGGTGATACATGACCAGCGAGCCGACATCATGCAGCAGGCCGCACAGGAAATGGTGTTCGATGTCATCTTCGTGCAGCACCAGTGCGATCTCGCGGGCGGCAACGGCGCAGTACAGGCTGTGCTGCCAGAAGTGCTGCATGTCGATCAGCTGGATCGGTACGCCCTCGAAGGTACGCATCACCGTGGTGGCACACAGGATGTCACACAGCTCGCGACTGCCGATGATGGTGATCGCGCGTGACACGGTATCGATGCTGGATGGGAAGCCGTAGAATGGACTGTTGACGACCTTCAGCAACCGTGTTGACAGCCCGGAGTCCTGGCTGATGACGCGGCCGATGTCGACGGCGGAATAATGGCCGCTGCGGACCATCTTGTTGGCCCGATACAGGACTTCCGGCAGCGAGGCAAGCTCAGGGGTGCCGGACAGCAGGTCGTCGCTTGTGAAGGACATGATGGTTGTATCCGTAGGTCAGATCATCCGGTCAACCCAGTCTGTGCTAGGCTAATATAGCACGGTTTCCGACAGTGGCCAGAGGTGGATGAAGAACTGCATGCAGCACGGAAAAGACCAGCAGATTCAAACGATACGCCTGTCGGTCGCCGGCATGAGTTGTGCCGGTTGTGTCGCCAGTGTCGAGGGCGCGCTGGCTGCCGTCCCCGGTGTCAGTGACGCCAGCGTCAATTTTGCCGAACACACGGCGCTGGTGCATGGGACGGTGTCACCGGCCCGCCTGATTGCCGCCGTGGTGCAGGCCGGTTATCAGGCGGCGGAGCTGCGTAACGAGGGTGATGAGGCGGACAAACAGGCCGTCGAGCTGGCCTATTATCATCGGTTGATCAGGCAGACCCTGGTGGCCGCCGCGCTGGGCATGCCGCTGATGATCGATGGCATGGTGGGCGGGTTGTTGCCGGCGATGATGGCGGGCGTGGTCGGTCAAGTGACCTGGCTGGTGATCGGACTGTTGACGCTGGCGGTCATGATCTATTCCGGCGGGCATTTTTACACCGGGGCGTGGAAGGCGCTACGCAATCACCAGGCCAATATGGATACACTGATTGCGATGGGGACCGGGGCCGCCTGGTTGTATTCGATGGTGGTGACGATCAGTCCGGGCAGTGTGCCTACCCTGGCGCACCATGCCTATTTCGAGGCGGCGACCGTCATCATTGCGCTGATCAATTTCGGCTCGGCGCTGGAGCTGCGAGCCCGCGGCAAGACCTCGGAGGCGATCCGCAGGTTGCTCGGGCTGCAGGCCAGGACGGCGCGGGTGGTACGTGACGGTCGCGAGCTCGATGTGGCGATCGCCGAGGTCGGGCTCGACGAGATCCTGCGGGTGCGTCCCGGTGAACGCATCGCCGTTGACGGCGTCATTATCGATGGCAGTTCGAGCATCGATGAATCGATGCTGACCGGCGAGCCGCTGCCGGTGGCAAAGAAGCGTGGTGACACCGTGGTTGGCGGCACCATCAATGGCCCGGGCAGCTTCCTGTTTCGTGCCCAGCGTATCGGCAGCGACACGGTGCTGGCGCAGATCATCGCGATGGTCCGCCAGGCGCAATCCACCAAGCCGGCGATCGCGCGGCTCGCTGACCGCATCTCGGCGGTCTTTGTCCCCGGCGTGCTGATCCTTGCCATCATCACCTTTCTGCTGTGGATCAATCTCGGGCCGGAACCACGGCTGGGCTATGCGCTGGTGACGATGATGACGGTGCTGATCATTGCCTGTCCGTGTGCGCTGGGCCTGGCGACACCGATGTCGGTCATGGTCGGGGTCGGCAAGGCGGCCGAGCATGGCATCCTGATTCGCAATGGCGAATCGCTGCAGCGTGCTGGACAGATCGATGTGGTGGTGCTCGACAAGACCGGTACCGTAACCGCCGGGCGCCCGCAGTTGACGGCGCTGCGGCCGCTTCCCGGCGTAGATGAAATCCAGTTGCTGCAGTGGGCGGCCAGCATCGAGGCCGGCTCTGAACACCCGCTGGCCGCGGCCATTCTCGACGCGGCCCGCCAGCGGCATATCAGTGTGCCTGAGGCGCGGAATTTTTCCGCCGTTGCCGGTCATGGGGTGGCGGCGCAGGTCGACGGACATGAGGTGTTGTTGGGTAATCTGCGCCTGATGCAGTCGCGGGGTGTCGATGGCAGCGCTGTTGCGGGGATGATTGACGCGCTGGCGGCCGAGGCGCAGACCGCAATGGTGCTGGCCGTGAACGGTAGCGTGCGCGGGGTGCTGGCGGTGTCTGATCCGGTGAAGCCGGATGCCGCGGCCGCCGTGGCGCGGATGCATGCCCGTGGCCTGAAGGTGGTGATGCTGACCGGTGATAACCGCGCCACGGCCGCCGCCGTGGCGCGGCAGGTCGGCATTGATGAGGTAATCGCCGAGGTGTTGCCGCAGCACAAGGCCGCCGAGGTGTCAGCGCTGCAGGCCCGGGGTCAGGTCGTGGCGATGGTCGGTGACGGGATCAATGATGCACCGGCACTGGCTCAGGCCGATGTCGGTTTTGCAATCGGCAGTGGCACTGATATCGCGATCGAGAGCGCCGATGTGACCTTGATGCGCAGTTCGCTGCATGGCGTCATCGATGCAATCGAGATCTCACAAGCGACGTTGCGCAATATTCGCCAGAATCTGTTCGGCGCCTTCATCTATAATGTGCTCGGTATCCCGGTTGCGGCCGGGGTCTTGTTCCCGTTTACCGGGTTATTGCTGAACCCGATGCTGGCCGGGGCGGCGATGGCGATGTCTTCGTTGACGGTGGTCAGTAATGCCAACCGCCTGCGTTTGTTTCGCAGCAGCGGGGGGCGATGATGCTGTGGGTCATCAACCTGCTGGGGTTGCTGTTGCTGGGTCTCATCATCTGGTGGTTCTGGGGCGTACGGCCGCAGGTTAAGGCCATGCCTGCCACGCAGCCGATCGAGGTGCTGGTGGCTGACGGCGTCTATGTGCCGGCCTTCATTGGGGTCCCGGCCGGGCAGGGTGTGACGCTGCACTTTTTGCGCAAGGACCCGAGCCCCTGTGCCGAGAAGGTCATCTTTGCCGGACTGGGGATCAGCGCCGATCTGGCATTGAACAGCCATACCGAGGTGACACTGCCGCCGCTGGCGGTCGGTGAATATGAATTTACCTGTCAGATGCAGATGTATCGCGGCAGGCTCAAGGTAACACAGGAGATGTGAGGATGTGGTGGGGGAAGTTGCTGGGGGCGGGGCTCGGTTACTGGGCAGGCGGGCCGTGGGCGGCATTGGCAGGTTTCATGCTCGGTCATCTGGTTGACAGCGGACGCATGCTTGCCAGGGCGCTGGGGCACCGCAAGCGGGCCGCCGAGGCCTTTTTTACCGCCACCTTTTCGGTGATGGGGCGGATCGCCAAGGCCGACGGCCATGTGTCACGCGAGGAGATCCGGCTTGCTGAACAGCTGATCCAGCACATGGGACTGACGGCGCAGCAACAGCAGTTTGCCAAGGAACTGTTCATGCATGGCAAGGAGGAAGGATTTCCGCTCGATGAGGTGCTGGAGCGCTTGCGCAAGGAGTGCCGTTACAGTCAGATGTTGCTGCGGGTATTTCTCGAGATCCAGGTCCAGGCCGCGCTGGCAGACGGCGTCATCCATGCAGCTGAACGGCGCCTGCTGCTGCAGGTGTTCGAGCGGCTGGGGTTTGCCGCTGCAGATCTCGATCGCCTGGAGGCACAGGTTCAGGGGGGGCGTTTTTATCACCAGTCGGGCGGGATGTCTGACGAACAGCGTCTTGCTGACGCCTATCAGGTGCTCGGCGTCGCGGGTGATGCCAGCCCTGATGACATCAAGCGGGCATATCGCAAGCTGACCAGTCAGCATCATCCGGACAAACTGGTTTCCAAGGGCTTGCCCGAAGAGATGATCAAGGTGGCCACAGAAAAAACGCAAGAAATTAGAGCGGCTTATGATGTGATTCGCAAGGTCCGCGGGTTTTGATGGAGCGGTGTGATCACAGTTGCAGCGGGCTAATTACCTAGCTACAGGGTGGGGATATTGTGACGACCCGAGTGGCGCTGTGCTAGAATGTCCCTCTCTTGGGGGAGGTTTGCGCCGCCCGGCGCAGACAAAAGATTATGAAGTAACAGGGGAGCGTTTTATGGCGACCGGTGCCACCCGTAGACCAGTCATGACCCTTTTTTCGCAGCCGAATTGTCCATTGAGCCACCGGGTGCGCCTGGTGTTGGCCGAGAAGGGCATCAATGCTGATATCGTCGATGTGGATGTCAATAATCCACCGGAAGATCTGATCGAACTCAATTCCTACAACAACGAACCGACCTTGGTTGACCGGGATCTGGTGTTGTACAACTCGCGCGTCATCATGGAATATCTGGATGAGCGCTTCCCGCACCCGCCGCTGATGCCGGTGGATCCGGTGGCGCGCGCTCGTGCACGGATGCTGCTGTATCGTATCGATAATGATTGGTACAGCCTGCTCAAGCATATTGAGGGGGATGATCACAAGTTGGCCAAGCAGGCGCGTAAGGAATTGCATGACAGCCTGGTCATCATCGCCCCGGCCTTTTCCCGCAGCCCGTTCTTTATGGGCGAAGAATTTGCGTTGATAGAATGCAGCATGGCGCCTATCCTGTGGCGCTTGTCATCCTATGGTATTGAGTTGCCGGTGCAGGCCAAGGCAGTCAAGGATTATGCCAAGCGCTTGTTTGACCGCAGTGCGTTCAAGGTCAGCATGACTGACAGGGAGCGTGACCTGGCCGCGGTTGCGGCCTGATACGCGCCGCAGTGAGGGTAAACCGCTGTCTGATCAGCAGCGGGTCGAGGAGGAACAATGAGTGACAAGGCGATGATTCCAAGCCGCCCCTATCTGTTGCGGGCGATGCATGAATGGATCGTGGACAATGGCCTGACGCCCTATATCCTGGTGGATGCAAAACAGGACGGGGTTCAGGTACCGGCGGGGTATGTGCAGGACGATCGTATTGTCCTGAACATCAGCCCGCGTGCGGTGCAGGGTTATCATCAGGATAACGAATGGATCCTCTTCAATGCCCGTTTCAATGGTCAGTCGCTGCCACTCAGTGTCCCGATCAAGGCAGTGTTGGCGATCTATGCCCGGGAAAACGGCCAGGGCATGATGTTTGATTCTGAAGAGCAGGTGATGACCGCAGCGCTGGCGCCGGCCAGTCCCGCGGCTGCCAAACGTCCCCACCTGCAGCTGGTCGAGTAATCTGCGGCTGACGGGGCCGCCTCACGGCGTTTCCGGAAACATCTTGCCCGGGTTCAGGATGCCGCGGGGGTCAAACTGATCCTTGATACGCCGCATCAGTGCCAGCGTGACCGGGTCGATCTCACGGCCGATGAATTCCCGCTTCTCCAGTCCGATGCCATGCTCCCCGGACAGCGTCCCCTGCAGTGACAGTACCAGTGTAAATACCTCATCCAGGCACTGGTGGGCGCGCTGCAGCTGATCGGCCTGATCGGGATCGATCAGCAGATTGACATGGATGTTGCCATTGCCGGCATGACCGAAGTTGACGATGGTGATGTCATGGCGGTGTGCCAGCTGTTCCAGGCCGTCGATCAGCTGCGGGATGCGGGAGACCGGCACCACCACGTCTTCATTGATCTTTTTCGGTGCCACGGTGCGCAGCGCCGGCGACAGCGCCTTGCGCGTCGCCCACAACTGCGCGACCTCGGCAGCGCTGCGTGCCAGCCTGAATTCGGTCAGTTGATCATTGCGGGCCGCATGCTCGACCGCCGCGCAGGCGGCATCAATGCCGGCCTCTGGCCCATCTACCTCGATCATCAACAGTGCCCCGGCATGCTGGGGTAATTCAGCAGCTGAATAGCGGCGAATCATCTCGATGGCGCGGGCGTCGATGAACTCCAGCGCGCAGGGCGTGACCGGCTGGGCCATGATGCGCGCCACTGCCTGTGCCGCGCCGTGGATGTCACGGTAGCTGGCCTGCATGGTACGTTTGGTCTCCGGCAGTGGTGTCAGTTTCAGGATCGCCTCGGTGATGATCGCCAGCGTACCTTCGGAACCGATCAATAATCGTGTCAGGTCATACCCAACGACCCCCTTGCTGGTGTAGACACCGCAGCGGATCTCGTCGCCATTGCCGGTGACGGCGCGCAGTCCCAATACATTTTCGCGTGGGGTGCCGTATTTGACGGCGCGTGGTCCGGCCGAGTTGTAGGCCAGGTTGCCGCCGACGCTGCAGAATGCGGCGCTGGTGGGGTCCGGCGGCCAGAAGAATCCGTGGCGGGCGGCGGCCTGCTGGACCTCCTGGTTGGTGACGCCGGGTTCCACGACCATCAGCCGGTTGTCCGGGTCAATCGTCAGGATGCGGTTCATCCGTTCCAGTGCCAGCACCACGCCGCCATGGAGCGGCGTCGCCGCGCCGGTGGTGCCGGTGCCGCGGCCCCGCGCCGTCAGCGCGACCCGCGCCTGATGGCAGAGTCGGACGATGTCACGGATCTCGTCATGGCTGAGAGGAAAGACCACCAGCCCCGGCAGCTGGTGGCGGCGGCTGTTGTCATAACCATAGGGCCAGCAGTCAGCCGCCTCACTGAGCACACGTTCAGCACCCAGGCGCTGCCGCAGCGTGGTGGCCAGCGCCTTCATATTGTCATTCGGGATATTCAAAGACCTTGACGATGCCTTTGACGCCGCTGACCTTCTGCGCCGCGGCGGCGGCAGACTGGCCTTCCGCCGGGGTGACGACACCCATCAGGTACACCACACCGTTTTCTGTCACCACCTTGATCTGGATACCGTTGATGTCCTCGGCGCCGAGCAGCGCACTTTTGACCTTGGTGGTGAGCCACGCATCGTGGCTGCGGGTCATCATCGATGTGGGCTGATCAAGGGCAAGTTCATTGTGCAGACGCCTGATCTTGCCGATCTTGCCGATCAGATCGCTGAGGTAGTCACGGGTCGCATGATCCGGGACCTGGCCAGTCAGCAATACAAAGCCGTTGAAACTGGTGACCGAGACATGAATGTTTTGCGGCAGCTGCAGATCGTCATTGATGGCTTTGGTGGCCTTGAATTCGATGGCCTGATCCTCGACGACGGCGCCGGCAGAGCGGCGGTCGCTGGCCACCGAGGCGCCGGCGGCGGTGCCGGCGACGAATACCGGGGCGGCACAGCCGCTGGACAGCAGGGTGATGAGTGCGAGCAGGACGATGTGCCGGGTCATGTAATCTTTCCTGGCCAATGACGGGAGGGGCGGTTAAATCAGGCCATCAGTCTACCGAAAAATGACATCGATGAACATGGCAAAGATGCCGCCGTGATGATTCAGTGATGCTCTATGACATTTTGTAACCAGGTGATGCGGCCATCTTCAGGGCGCTCACCGTCAATGGCGATGATATCAAAGCGGCAGGCAGGCGGGTTGCCAGGCAGCGACTGCAGATAATGCAGCGCGGCGGCGATCAGTCGGCGCTGTTTGCGGAGGCTGATGCTGTCAAGGCCGCCGCCAAAGGACGATGGGCGGCGATAACGTACCTCGATGAATACCAGGGCGTTGCCATCGCGCATGATCAGATCAATCTCGCCGCGGCGCGAGCGATAGTTGCTGGTGATAAACCGCAGCCCCTGGCGCAACAAATAGCTGCGCGCCAGTTGCTCCCCTTGCTGTCCGGTTGTCGTCGGCTCGTCCATGAGCGCCTTGGGTTGCGGTTACAATGCCCTGGCCAGGCCATTTTTGAATTGTCCGCAGCTGAGCTGGCGGGTGATGCGCTGGTTGCCATCGAGCTGCAGCACCCCGGTCTGTCCCTTGATGGTCTGATAGTTGAACAGCGCCATCTGTGACAGCTGCGGGACCAGGCTGTAGGCATCGATGCCGAGGGCAAAGAAGCGTGCATATTGCGCGCCTTGTTCCGGCCACAGCGTGTCGATGTCCTTGCGCAGCTGGCGCATATCGTTGCTGGGGTTGATCAGCCACGGCATGTCGCAGAACAGGATGTCATCCATGTCGCGGTCGGCGGCGCTATCCGGCTGGCCGGAATAGACATGCGAGGTCGAGTACAGCGCCAGGTCCCCGGCGTAATGGAATTTCATTTGCGGACGCAACAACCGCGCCTGGCGCGGGAAGGCGACCAGAAAGACAAAATCGGCATCCTGGCGGCGGCGCGGTTCAAACTGGATCGGCTGTTGCAGCACCGAGCGCAGCGCCTGCAGTCGTTGCTGGCTGTCGGTCAGTTCCAGCAGTTGCTGGATCTGCGGCGTGAAATCGTTATCATTTGACGCATAGGCCTGTTTGTCGAGGATGATGCCGCCGAGACCCTTCCAGTGTTCGGAGAAGGCGGCAACGACACGCTCACCCCACTCACCCTTTGGGAACAGTATCAGCGTCTGATTATGGCCATCGAGCCAGGCGCGGTCGGCGACCATCCGCGCCTCGTCTTCGGGAGACAGGCCGAACTGGTACAGCTGTGTTGCATACGGCGGGGAGTCCTCGCTGTAATTAAGTGTCAGCGTTGGTACCGGCAGTGTGCCGCTGCGTCCGAGCTGGGAGACAGTGCCCTTGTCCAGTGGGCCGACGATAAAATCGGCGCCGTCCGAGATCGCCTGGGAATAGGCCTTGCTGTCGGAACCGAACTGAGTGGTGTCGTAAACCGTTATTTGCGGTTGGAAGTTGCCGGTACGGAAATAGCCGCTGAGAAAGCCATCGCGTATCGAGGCCGCCGGACGGGCGAAATTGCCCGTCAGCGGCAGCAACAGGGCGAGATGTGTGGGTGGCTTCAGCTGCGTGGCTTCGCGGGCGCGCAATGATGACAGGATGGTGTCGGGTACGCTGTGAGAAGGATATCTTGCCAGCCAGGCATCGAGCTGTCGTGACAGCGTCCCGGGGGCCTGCTCGGCCTGTTTGACCAGCAGTGCCAGCGTGGCCCAGCTGATGTAATCGGCATTGTTTTCTCCGGTCAGCGATTGTTGCAATGCCTTGGTCTGGCCCTGCATCAGATCGGACCAGATCTGGTCAGTATTGTGGTCGCGGGTCAGATCATCAGTGATCAATGGGGTCAGTGCGATGCGTGAGCGGGCGGCCTCGGCATAGCGGCCGCTGCCGGAGTACGCCTCAGCGCGCAGATACAGGATGTCGCGCTTGAGGCTGGTGTCCAGTTGTGCCGGGATGTCGAAGTTCAGCAATCCCAGTGCCAGTTCAGATTGTTGTTGGCTAAGGGCAAGTTTGGCGCGCAAGGTCTGGGCGCGGACGTGCTGGTTTGCCGGCAGCGTCTTGGGCAGGTTGTCGAGGACATGCTGTGCCTGGTCCAGATAGTTGCCGCGCGCCAGCAATTCCGCGGCATGCAGCCGGTAGTCGATACCCTGTTTGGCATCGACCTGGGGCGCGAGGCGCTGATAGTCCCGTGCCGCGGCTTCGAGTTGGCCGCCCTTTTCCTGCTGGGTGGCGTTCTTCAGCAAGGCAGGGGCATCCATTGCTACAGTAGTGGTTGGTGGAGTGGCACAGCCTGGCAGCAGCGTCATCATGACGATGGCCGAGGCAAGTAATGCGGGACGCATGATCGTTGTCCTGGTTGGTGTAAACGGCATATGCTGTGATCGTGGTGCAGAGAGTATAGAGTATAGTTAGTTAGGGAGACAGTGTGTCAATTGTCCGCGGCGCGTTGTATGTGGTGGCAACACCGATTGGAAACCTTGGCGATATGAGCCCGCGCGCGGTCTCGGTGTTGTCCGGGGTAGATCTGATCGCAGCCGAGGATACCCGGCACAGCGCCCATCTGCTGCAGGCCTTTGCCATTACCACGCCCTGCCAGGCCCTGCACGAGCATAACGAGCGTAGCCAGACGCCACAGCTGATCGAAAGACTGCGTGCCGGACAGTCGCTGGCCCTGATCAGTGATGCCGGCACACCGCTGCTCAGTGATCCCGGCTACACGCTGGTCCGGGCGGCGCAACAGCAGGGGATCACGGTGATCCCGGTGCCCGGGGCGAGCGCGTTGCTGGCGGCATTGGTGGTGGCGGGTCTGCCGTGTGACCGCTTTGTGTTCGAGGGGTTCTTGTCCAGTCGGGCCAAGGCACGGCAGGACCGGCTGCAGCAACTGGCGGCGGAATCGCGGACGATGGTGTTTTATGAGGCCCCGCACCGGATCGTGGCCACGCTGGCAGATATGACGCGGATATTTGGTGGCCAGCGCGAGGCGCTGCTGGCGCGGGAGTTGACCAAGTTATATGAAACGCTGCGCCACGCCACGCTGCAGGGTTTGCAACAGTTTCTGGAGCAGGACCCGGGCCAGTGTCGTGGTGAGTTTGTGGTGGTGGTGTCCGGAAACCCGGCCTCGTCACAACAGGCCAGTGATGCCGAACTGCAGCGTGTGCTGGGAAGGTTGCTTGAGGAGCTGCCGTTGAAAAAGGCGGTGGCGGTGGCGCGCGATCTGACCGGTGAGGCTCGTAACCGCTTGTATGATCTTGCCTTGCAGCTGGGGGCATCAGGGGGTGAATGATCCCGGAGTTTTCCATCGTCTGTCGATCTGTGGTAGGCTGGCGCCGGGAGCTGGCCGGGCAGTCGCTGCGTCGTAGGGCGTGGAGGAAAGTCCGGGCTCCACAGGGCGGGATGCCAGGTAATGCCTGGGCGGCGTGAGCCGACGGAAAGTGCCACAGAAAAGATACCGCCGAAGTCGCGCCATGCGGCTGGTAAGGGTGAAATGGTGCGGTAAGAGCGCACCGCGCCGGTGGTAACACCGGTGGCAGGGTAAACCCCATCCGGAGCAAGACCAAATAGGGGGACGTCAAGCGTGGCCCACGCGTGTCCCCGGGTAGGTCGCTTGAGGTGTATGGTGACATGCATCCCAGATGAATGACTGTCCATGACAGAACCCGGCTTACAGGCCGGCTCCCTCTTTACTCGTGTCACCGTATCGCACGTCATGCGTAGATCCTGACGCCACCCCCGACCGCGCATCTTAATGAAGCTCTGAATAATTCCATCCTGGAATTCTCAGAGCACGGAAAGCGGAAAATGTGGTTTTCACTTTCCTTCACTACCATGACCTGCTGTCATGGTAGTGGCGGCACATCCCTGTGCCGCAGGAACCTCTGAATTGATCAGAGGCTCCTTAAAGCAGTCTATTAGCTTGCATTTTTAACCCCATGTTTTCCTGAAACTTGCCATGATTTCCATCCCCCGGGAATGGAGTTTTTTGTCCTAAGTCTTTGTCCCTAAATAGATATTTTCATACATTGACGGCCACTTTTTTCTTGACTCCATTAGACAGAGGTTTATAGTGTCGCAGAGTGGTGGATTGTGGGTTTTTGTGGGATTTTAGGGGGGCGAGTGTTTCGCGGAGTCACAGCACTCAGTCTGGATGCCAAGGGGCGGCTGGTGATACCCAGTCGTTATCGCGACCGGCTGCAGGTGTGCTGCGCCGGGCAGCTGATCGTCACGGTGGATACCGACCGTTGCCTGCTGATGTACCCGTTGCCGGACTGGGAGCAGATCGAGCGTCGCCTTGCCGCCTTACCCAATCTCGATACCCAGACCCGGCGCCTGCAACGCCTGCTGATTGGCCATGCCACCGAGTGCGAGATGGATGGCAATGGCCGGATCCTGCTGCCACAACCGTTGCGTGAGTTCGCGATGCTCGACAAGCAGGTGATGATGATTGGCCAGGGCAGCAAGTTTGAGTTGTGGGATCAGGGTCGATGGAACGAACACCGTGAGGACTGGCTGGCAGCGGACATGGATGGACGTTCACTGCCGATCGATCTCGGATCGCTGTCCTTGTGACAGCAACAGACATGCAATATTCCGGGCATCGTCCGGTGATGCTGGAGGAGGTTATTGATGCGCTCAATATCATCTCCACAGGGATCTATGTGGACCTGACCTTTGGCCGCGGCGGCCATGCGGCGGCCATCCTGCAGCGGCTTGGGCCGCAGGGGCGACTGCTGGCGATCGACAAGGACCCGCAGGCCGTCGCTTGGGCGCGCGCCAGATTTGCCGATGATCCCCGCTTTTCGATTGCGCACGGTTCATTCGTGTTATTGCCAGCATTGTTGCAACAGTCCGGTATTGCCAGTCAGGTCAACGGCATCCTGATGGATCTGGGGGTATCGTCCCCGCAGCTTGATGATCCGCAGCGCGGCTTCAGTTTCCAACAGGATGGCCCGCTCGACATGCGGATGAATAGCGCTGCCGGCGTCAGTGTCGCCGAGTGGCTGGCTCAGGCCGATGGCGACGAGATCGCGCGGGTGTTGTTTGAATATGGCGAGGAGCGGCATTCGCGGCGCATCGCGCGCGCGATCGTTGAGGCGCGGCAGCTGGCGCCGGTTCTGACCACCTTTCAGCTGGCTGATATTATCAGTCGGGCACAGCCGGGCCGCGATCCGCACAAACACCCGGCGACACGCAGTTTTCAGGCGCTGCGCATCTTCATTAATAATGAACTGGGTGATCTCGAGCAATGTCTGGCGCAGATCCCCGCGTTGCTGGCAGCAGGTGGCCGCCTGGTGGTGATCAGCTTTCATTCACTGGAAGACCGGATCGTCAAACGATTTATCCGCGATCTGAGCCGCGACCCGCAGCTGCCACGTCGTCTGCCAATCCGCCAGGCGCCGTCACAGACGGTGTTGTGCGCGGTGTCGCGGGGCGTCAGGGCCAGTGCCCAGGAAGTGGCGATCAATCCGCGGGCGCGTAGCGCGATGCTGCGGGTGGCGGAGAAGGTGCATTGATGAAGGGGTATGCCAGGATACTCACGGTGCTGATCTGCGGGGTGTTTCTGTCGGCACTGGCAGTGACCTATGCCAAGCATCAAAGCCGCAGGCTGTTCATCGAATTGCAGGCCTTAAATACCGAGCGTGACAATCTGGAGATCGAGTGGGGCAGGTTGCAGCTTGAGCAGAGCACCTGGGCGGCGCCGAACCGCATCGAGGAGATTGCCCATCAGCGTTTACAGATGCAGCTGCCCCAGGCAGAAAAGATCGTGATCATCTCGCCATGAGCCGTTACCGCGACACGATCAGGACCGAGCGCTGGCGCCTGAGACTGGTGCTGGGTGTCATGGTGGTCGGCGCTGGTCTGCTGACGATCCGGGCCTTGTACATGCAGGTGCTGGACAATGGCTTTCTCAGGGGACAAGGCGATGCACGCCATCTGCGCACCGTGACGCTGCAGGCGCATCGCGGCATGATCCAGGACCGTCATGGCGAGCCGCTGGCAATCAGCACCCCGGTCGATTCGGTGTGGGCCAATCCGGCAGAGTTACTCGCCGCAGGCAACAAGCTGCCGCGGCTGGCACGGCTGATGAACATGGATGTCCAGCTGCTGCGGCTGCGTTTGCAGCAGCGCAGCCGGCGCGAGTTTGTCTTTTTGAAGCGCCACATCAATCCAGATCTGGCCCGGCAGATCATGGCACTGGAGTTGCCGGGTGTGGCATTGCAGCGCGAATATCGCCGTTATTATCCGGCCGGCGAGGTTGCGGCCCATGTGCTGGGGTTCACCAATGTCGATGACTCGGGGCAGGAAGGCGCAGAGCTGGCCTACGATCGGGTGCTGGCGGGCACCCCGGGCAGGCGCCGAGTGATCAAGGATCGGTACGGGCATATCGTCGAGGACGTGGAGGGGATCCGCGAGCCGATCCCGGGCAGTGACCTGCGGCTCAGCATCGATCGTGATATCCAGTATCTGGCCTACCGTGAGCTGAAGGCGGCGGTTGGCAGGTTCAAGGCGCGCTCCGGTTCGGTGGTGGTGCTGGATGTCAGGAATGGTGAGGTGCTGGCGATGGTGAACCAGCCGTCGTTCAATCCCAATAACCGCATCTCACTGACGCCGGACAAGTTGCGTAACCGGGCGGTGACCGACCTGTTCGAGCCCGGCTCGACGATCAAGCCCTTTACCATCGCGGCCGCCCTGGAGAGTGGTCAATATAGACCACAGAGCCGGATCGACACCTCGCCGGGGCAGTTTCGCATCGGCCATGCCGTGATCCGCGATAAACACGATTATGGCGTCATCGACCTGACTACGGTGTTGCAGAAATCCAGTAATGTCGGTGTCAGCAAGGTCTCGTTGTCACTCGAGCCGCGCCGCATGTGGAACATGTTGTCGCGCGTTGGATTCGGCACGCCGACTCAAAGCGGGCTGCCGGGTGAGATGGGGGGCGAGCTGTCGGATTATGCATCGTGGCGCGAGGTCGACCGGGCGACGGTTGCCTATGGTTACGGGCTTTCGGTGACGCCGTTGCAGCTGGCGCGGTCGTATTCAATCCTGGCCAATCGTGGCCACATGGTGCCGGTATCGATGGTGCCGGTGGGGCATGTTGCGAGTGTCGAGCAGGTGCTGTCGTCCACAACGGCGCAGCAACTGGTAGCGATGATGGAGTCGGTGATGTCCGAAGGGGGTACCGGTACGCTGGCAACGGTGGCTGGCTATCGGGTCTCAGGCAAGACCGGTACCGTACAGAAGTTCAGTGGCGGCGAATATTCTGAAAATTATGTAGCACTGTTTGCCGGCATTGCGCCTGCCAGCAATCCGCGTCTGGTGGCAGTGGTGGTGATCGACGAGCCGGGCGACGAGGAGTATTACGGCGGCCAGGTGGCGGCGCCGGTGTTCAGCAAGGTGATGGCCGGTGCCCTGCGTATCATGGGGGTGTCGCCGGATGATGTGTTGCGTCAGGAGCAGGGGCCGGCGGCAGTGGATGGTCGCGGACTGATGAAGGTGGCAGCGGCACGCAGGAGGCCGCTGTGAGCAGGGGTGACAGCACGTATGCTGCGACCCTGGATGATCTGCTGCGCGGGCTGGTGACCGGCCCCTATGAGGGTGGTCTGACAGTGAGTGGAATGTGTCAGGATAGCCGCCAGTGCACGCCCGGGGCGCTGTTTATCGCCTGCGCCGGGCAACGCCATCACGGGCTGGAATTCATTGCAGACGCCATGCAGCACGGCGCGATTGCAGCAGTCTTTGAGCCGTCGCCATCGATGACCAGCAAGATAGCGGACCTTGCATCCCGTTATCAGCGGCCGTTTATAGCAGTGCCGGAGTTATCCCGGCTGGCAGGTGTCATCGCGGCGCGGTTTTATCAACATCCCAGTGCGCAGATGCAGGTGATCGGGGTCACCGGCACCAATGGCAAGACGTCCTGCACCCATTTCATTGCCCAGGCCATGGAGCGTCAGCAGATCCCTGCCGGTGTCATCGGTACGCTGGGTTATGGCCGCTACCGGCAGCTGCGCCCCGCCTCCCACACCACGCCCGATGCCTTGACGCTGCAGTGTGAGCTGGCAGCGTTGCGAGATCAGGGCGTTGAGAGCGTGGCGATGGAGGTGTCCTCTCACGCACTGGAACAGGGCAGGGTGTCGGGTGTGCAATTTACCGGCGCCGTCCTGACCAACCTGAGCCACGACCATCTCGATTATCATGGCGACCTGGCGAGCTATGGCCGGGCAAAACAGAAGTTGTTCATGCTGCCGGGACTGAGCTTTGCCGTCATCAACAGCGATGATGAGTTTGGCCGCAGTGTGGCTGCGGCACTGCCGGAGACCGCGCGGTGCCTGCGTTATGGTCTGGATTATGACCAGGATCGGCCGCCCGAGGTCCGCGGCACCATCACCGCGCTTGATCGTGCCGGCATGCGCATGCAGGTGCACACCCCATGGGGTGATGGCATGTTGCACAGTGCATTGCTCGGTGAATTCAATGCCAGCAATCTGCTGGCGGTGTTGTGTGTATTGCTGCTCAGTGGTCAGACGCTGGAGCAGGCATTGGCGAATCTGGCACAGGTTGATGCAGTGCCTGGCAGGATGGAGCATTTTGGTGGACTGGGCCGCTTGCCGCTGGTGGTGGTTGATTACGCCCATACCCCCGATGCCTTGCAGCAGGTGCTGAGGTCCCTGAGACGGCATTGCAGCGGAAGGTTGTGGTGTGTATTTGGTTGTGGCGGTGACCGCGACCGCAGCAAGCGGCCACTGATGGGTGCGATCGCGGCACAGTATGCCGATCAGGTGATCGTGACCGACGACAACCCTCGCACCGAGGATGGCGCGGCCATCATCAGGCAGATCAGCGCCGGCATGCCGTCAGGCTACCACCCGCAGGTGATCCGCAACCGTGACCAGGCCATTGCCGCGGCGGTGATGGCGGCTGCGGCGGGTGATGTTGTGCTGGTTGCCGGCAAGGGGCATGAGGATTATCAGATCATCGGTGACCGCCGCACCTCATTCAGTGATCGTGAACATGTCAGGCGTGTGTTGCAGGAGGTGGCATGATGCGTGAGCCTCTGCAGCACATGATGGCATGGCATCTGTCCGAGATCGCCGCCGCGGCGGATGGCCGGCTGGTCGGAGCAGACATCACGATAGACCGTATCAGTACTGACACCCGCAACCTGAAGGGCGGTGAACTGTTTGTTGCCTTGACCGGTGAGCGTTTCGATGGCCACACCTTTGCTGAGCAGGCCATCGCCGGCGGGGCGCGGGCGCTGCTGGTCGATCACCGGCTGGCGGTGGCCATCCCGCAGATCGTCGTCGCCGATACCCGGCGGGCACTGGGTAGGATCGCCGCTGCCTGGCGCAGCCATTTTTCGCTGCCGGTGATCGCCGTCACCGGCAGCAATGGCAAGACCACGGTCAAGGAGATGATCGCCTCGATCCTGGAATGTGCCGGCGGTCCGGTGCTGGTGACCCGAGGCAATCTGAACAATGATATCGGTATGCCATTGACGCTGCTGCGACTCAATGACAGCCACCGTTTTGCGGTCATTGAGATGGGGGCGAATCACCAGGGCGAGATCGACTATCTGACACATCTGGTGCAGCCGCATGTAGCGTTGATCAACAATGCCGCGCCGGCGCATCTGGCCGGCTTTGGCAGCATCGAAGGCGTGGCACGTGCCAAGGGCGAGATCTACTGTGGTCTTGATCAGCAGGGGATTGCGATCATCAATGCCGACGACAGGTTTGCCCCACTGTGGCGCGAGCTGACACAGCACAGGCAGCGGGTTGAATTTGCCATCGATAACGTTGCGGACTTCACCGCCGACAACCTTGGCGGGCGGGAGGATGGCCGGATGAGCTTCGTGTTGCTGGCTCAGGGTGAACGGCGCCCCGTCTCTCTGCCGCTGCTGGGGCGTCATAATGTGATGAATGCGCTGGCTGCCGCCGCGGCGGCCAGCGCCGCCGGCGCAACACTCGACGATATTGTTCGCGGGCTGGAGCAGATGCGGCCGGTCGCAGGACGTTTGCAACGTCGTGACGGCATCCATGGCGCGCAATTGATCGATGATACCTATAACGCCAATCCCGCCTCGATGACTGCGGCACTGGAGGTGTTACGGCAATATTCCGGTGTGCGTATCTATGTCATGGGAGATATGGGTGAGCTGGGTGATGATGCCGCACAGTTGCATGTCGAGCTTGGGCGCCGGGTGTTGCAGGCGGGCATCGACCGGTTGTTTACCGTCGGTCCACTGGCCGCCGCTGCGGCCACGGCCTTTGGTCAGGGGGCGCACTCCTTCGCGGGTCATCAGGAACTGATAACTGAGCTGCAACATTATTTGGCGACGTTGCATGGAGCAGTGACGGTGCTGGTCAAGGGTTCGCGTTCCATGCACATGGAGCAGGTGGTGGCGGCGCTGGCCGTCGATGGCGGCGCGGACGGCGCCGGCCATGGTCTTAATCAACATCCGATACAGGAGCGTCACTGATGCTGCTTTGGCTGGCAGATTATCTTGAGCACTATCATCGTGGTTTCCACGTCTTTCATTACCTGACATTGCGCACGATCCTGGGTGTGCTGACGGCGCTGGTGATCTCGTTTGTCATTGGCCCGATGATCATCCGTTATCTGGCGCGTCTGAAGGCAGGACAGCCGATCCGTGACGATGGCCCGCAGACCCATCTGGTCAAGGCCGGAACGCCAACGATGGGCGGATTACTGATCCTGATCGCGGTGACAGTGAGTACACTGCTGTGGGCCGATCTGAGCAATTCCAAGATCTGGGTCGTGCTGCTGGTGACGCTGGCCTTTGGCGTTATCGGCTGGGTGGATGATTACAAGAAGATTGTCATGCGCAATCCCAAGGGGTTGTCCTCTCGTTCCAAATATCTCTGGCAGTCGGTAGCAGGGCTGGGTGCCGCGGTCTACCTGTTCAGCACCGTCCAGTATCCTTCCGAGACCCAGCTGATTGTGCCCTTCTTCAAGGGCATCGTACTGGAGATTGGTGTCCTGTATATCCTGCTGGCCTATTTCGTCATCGTCGGGACCAGTAACGCTGTCAATCTGACGGATGGTCTGGATGGCCTGGCCATCCTGCCTGCAGTGATGGTGGCCGGGGCGCTGGCGGTATTTGCCTATGTCACCGGTCACGTCAAATTTGCCGAATATCTTGCGATACCGCATATACCCGGCGTCGGCGAGGTGGCGGTGTTCTGTGGCGCGTTGGTGGGCGCCGGCCTTGGGTTTCTATGGTTCAACACCCATCCGGCGATGGTGTTCATGGGGGATATCGGCGCGCTGGCGATCGGTGCGGCGCTGGGCACCGTGGCCGTGGTGGTGCGCCAGGAGCTGGTGCTGTTCATCATGGGCGGGGTGTTTGTCATGGAGACGGTGTCGGTCATGCTGCAGGTGGCATCATTCAAGCTGACTGGCAAACGCATCTTCAGGATGGCGCCACTCCATCACCATTTCGAGCTGAAGGGTTGGCCCGAGCCACGGGTCATCGTCCGGTTCTGGATCATCACCATCATCCTGGTGCTGATCGGGCTGGCAACATTGAAGATACGTTGATGAGCTGTGTAGAAACATGGGCGGCCAGCGTGGAGTTTGCGGGGTGTCATGGCGCAGCGTGATGACAATCGGCACGATCTGCATGGCATGAGCCTGGTGGTCGGCATGGGGGCGACCGGCTTGTCATGTGCGCAGTTCCTCGCCCGCCAGGGCGCAACCTTCGCCATCACGGATCAACAGCGGCATCCGGCCACCCTGGAGCAGGTCAGCCGGCTGCTGCCGGCGTCCCGGATCATGACCGGCGGTTTTGAGCGCCGTGCCTTCCTCGATTGTCAGCGGCTGATTGTCAGTCCCGGGGTCCCGCTGGATACGCCGGAGATCGCCGCGGCACGGGCCCAGGGCATAGAGATTATCGGTGACATCGAATTGTTTGCCCGCCATGCCCGGCGACCGGTGATTGCCATCACCGGTTCCAATGGCAAGAGCACCGTCACGGCCTTGCTGACGGAGATGGCGCGCTGTGCCGGTGTTAAGGCGGCAATGGGTGGAAACATCGGCATCCCGGCGCTGGATCTGTTGCAGGATGCGGCAACGGAGTTGTATGTGCTGGAGTTGTCGAGCTTCCAGCTGGAGACCACCTCTTCGCTAGATGCCGTCGCCGCGGTAGTGCTCAACCTGTCACCGGATCATCTTGATCGTCACCCCGATATGGACAGTTATCTGCAGGCCAAGTTGCGGGTATATGCCGGTCATGGTGTCATGGTCGTCAATCGTGATGAACCGGCAATGCGCGGGCATATCTCGCCAGGCCGCAGCGTGATCAGCTTCGGTCTGCAGCCGCCACCGGGTCCCGATGATTTTGGCCTGGTTGATGGCGATGACGGTGCCCAGCTGGTGCGTGGTGATCAGCGACTGATGGCGGCGCGCGCGCTGCCGATCAAGGGCCGGCACAATGCGGCCAACGTGCTGGCGGCGTTGGCGCTGGGCAGCGCGGCCGGTCTGTCGCTGCAAGGCATGCTGGAGGGTCTGCAGGGGTTTCGCGGTCTGCCGCACCGCATGGCGTTTGTTGCCGAACATAACGGGGTCCAGTGGTTCAACGATTCCAAGGGAACCAATGTCGGCGCCACGGCTGCGGCGCTGGCGGGTCTCGATGGCTGGGTGGTCCTGATCGCCGGTGGTCTGGGCAAGGGCGCCGATTTTTCGTTGTTGCGCACCGCCTTGTCAGGCAAGGGGCGTGCCGCGGTGTTGATCGGGCGTGATGCAGCGCTGATTGCCCAGGCTATCGATGGCGTCGTGCCCGTGGTGCACGCCAGTGATATGCGGGATGCCGTGGCCCGCGCGGCCACGCTGGCGCAGCGTGGGGACACCGTGCTGCTGTCGCCGGCCTGCGCGAGTTTTGACATGTTCAGCGGCTATGCCGATCGCGGCGAGACCTATGTCCGCGAGGTCAGGAGGTTGCTGGCATGTTGAACCGCTGGCAGCAACACGTATTCGGCGTGATACGCGACGGGCGCACCGATCGCAGCTGGCAGCCTGACCCGTGGTTTATCGCGGCGGTGGTGTTTCTGGTGGCACTGGGGATGCTGATGGTGGCGTCGGCCTCGATGGCCATTGCCGAGCGCCAGTTCGGCGATCCATTACATTATTTTCTCCGGCAACTGGGTTATGTCATCGCCGGGACAGTGATCGCGCTGCGGGTGCTGCGTACCGAACTGGCAACATGGCAGCAGTATGGCGGCTGGCTGTTGCTGCTGGGCATGTTGCTGCTGGTGCTGGTGCTGATCCCGGGCATCGGGCGTGAGGTCAACGGCAGCAATCGCTGGTTGCCGCTGGGGGTGGTCAATGTCCAGCCGTCAGAGATGGCCAAGTTGTGTGTCATCATCTTCATGGCCGGGTATCTGGTGCGCCGCGGCGAGGAGTTGCGCAACTCGATCACGGGTTTTATCAAGCCGATGGCGCTGCTGGCATTGTTTGGTGCGCTGTTGCTGGCCGAGCCCGATTTCGGTTCGACGATCATCATGGTTGCGACGGCGATGGCGATGATGTTCCTGGGCGGGGTCCGGCTGTGGCAGTTTGCCGGATTGATGGTGCTGGCGGTGGCAGCAATGGTATTGCTGGCCGTGACCTCGCCGTATCGCATGGCACGCATCACCTCGTTCACCAATCCCTGGGCTGATCCGTTCAACAGCGGGTTTCAACTGACCCAGTCGCTGATCGCGTTTGGCCGTGGTGAATGGCTGGGCGTCGGGCTGGGCAGCAGCATCCAGAAGATGTTCTATCTGCCCGAGGCACATACCGATTTTCTGTTTGCGGTGCTGGGTGAAGAGCTCGGTTTTGCCGGGGTGATCGTGGTCATCGCAGCATTCATGCTGTTCGTGCTGCGCAGTTTTGATATCGCACGTCGCGCTGAACAGGGTGGCCAGTTGTTTGCGGCATTCCTTGGTTATGGTCTCGGGCTGTGGGTCGGGCTGCAGGCGCTGGTCAACATGGGGGTCAATATGGGCGTGTTGCCGACCAAGGGCCTGACCTTGCCATTCATGAGTTATGGTGGCAGCAGCCTGCTGGTGATGTTTGCCGTCATCGGCCTGTTGCTGCGCATCGATTATGAGGCGCCACGCCGCAGTCTATCTGCAGGGGGGCGCAGCTGATGCCGCGGATCATGATCATGGCAGGTGGAACCGGTGGCCACGTGTTCCCGGCGCTGGCGGTGGCCGAGGAATTGCGTAGCCGTGGAGTGGAGGTGGTGTGGCTGGGTACGCCCGACGGACTGGAGGCAGAGCTGGTGCCGCGGGCCGGATTTGCCATTGAATGGATCAGTATCGGCGGGCTGCGTGGCAAGGGTGTCGCCAGCTGGTTGCTGGCACCGCTGCGGCTGCTGCGTGCGTTATGGCAGGCATGGCGGGTGTTGCAGCGGCGGCGACCGGGGGCGGTGCTCGGCATGGGCGGATTTGCCTCGGGTCCGGGCGGTCTGGTTACCTGGCTGCAGCGCCGGCCATTGCTGATCCATGAACAGAATGCGATTGCAGGTCTGACCAATCGTGTATTGTCGCGTCTGGCAACGGTGCGTCTGCAGGCCTTTCCGGGCGCGCTGCCCGAGCATCTGCGGCCGGTGGTGTGTGGCAATCCGGTACGTCCCGAGATCGCTGCCCTGCCAGGACCGCAGCAGCGTCTGGCCGCTCGGCAGGGTCCGCTGCGTCTGCTGGTGCTGGGCGGCAGTCTCGGTGCCCGGGCGTTGAATCTGCTGGTGCCGCAAGCTGTCGGCTGTCTGCCGCGCGGCGTCATGCTTGATATCCGTCATCAGACGGGCAAGCGCCACCTTGATGAGACGCGCACTGCCTATACACAGGCGGCGGTCACGGCCGAGATTATGCCGTTTATCGATGATATGGCCGAGGCCTATGGCTGGGCCGATCTGGTGGTGTGCCGGGCCGGTGCCTTGACCATCGAGGAGCTGGCGGCATCCGGTTCGGCGGCGATCCTGGTGCCGTTCCCGCATGCGGTGGATGACCACCAGACCCGCAATGGCAGCTATCTGTCACAGGCGGGTGCGGCCGTGCTGATCCAGCAGCAGGCACTGACCGCGCAGCGGCTGGCCGACGAGATTGCATGCCTCGGACAGAGCCCGGCGCTGTCTGCAGCTGCTGGCGATGGCATGGCGTTGTGCGACCGCATCCGTGTCCGCTGTCTGCAGATGGCGCTGCAGGCCAGGCGGCTGGCGCACCCGGATGCAACCGCGCGAGTGGCGGATTTCTGCATGGAGGCGGTGCACCATGGCTGACAACACGCTGTTCGGCAACAATGATGCGGCGGTGATCGCCCGGGCGCGCGCCCGCCATATGGGCCGGGTCCAGCATGTGCATTTCGTCGGCATCGGTGGCGCCGGCATGAGCGGGATCGCCGAGGTGCTGTGCAATCTTGGTTACACGGTATCGGGCTCGGATCTGAAGGTCAGTGCGACCACCCGCCGGCTTGAGGGCCTGGGCATGCGGATCACGATCGGCCACCGGGCCGAGGCGCTGGTGGATTGTGATGTGGTGGTGAAATCGACGGCGGTTGATGAAGACAATCCCGAGATCATCGCCGCGCACCAGCGTCACATCCCGGTGGTGCCGCGGGCCGAGATGCTGGCCGAGCTGATGCGTTTTCGTTATGGCATCGCGATCGCCGGCACCCATGGCAAGACCACAGTGACCAGCCTGGTGGCCAGTCTGCTGGCCGAGGGCGGGCTCGACCCAACCTTCGTCATCGGCGGCCGGCTCAACAGTGCCGGCAGCAATGCCCGGTTGGGCACCGGACAGTATCTGGTCGCCGAGGCCGATGAGAGCGATGGTTCATTCCTGTGCCTGCAGCCGATCATCGCCGTGGTGACCAATATCGATGCCGATCATATGAGCACCTATGGCAATGACTTCTCACGCCTGTGTCATGCCTTCAATGAATTTTTACATCACCTGCCGTTTTACGGTCTGGCGGTGGTGTGCATCGACGATCCGGTCATCCGCGACATGCTGCCGCAGATCTCGCGGCCGCTGGTGACCTACGGCTTTTCGCAGGATGCCGATGTCCGGGCCAGTGATGTCAGCTTTGACCAGGCATCAAGTGCGTTTCAGGTTCAATTGCCCGGTGGTGGTGCATCACTGCCGGTCCGGCTCAATCTGGCCGGCCGCCATAACGTGCAGAATGCGCTGGCCGCGATCACCGTTGCCCGTGAGCTGGGGATTGCTGAACACGCGATCCGGCGGGCGCTGGAGCAGTTCCAGGGTGTCGGCAGGCGCTTCCAGCGCCATGACGGCCTGCAGGTGCGCCGCGGCCGCATCATGCTGATCGACGACTACGGCCATCATCCGACCGAGCTGGATCGCACCATCGAGGCGGTACGCGCCGGCTGGCCGTCGCGGCGGCTGGTGATGGTGTTCCAGCCGCACCGTTATTCACGCACCCAGGATCTGTTTGATGATTTTGCCCGGGTGCTGTCGACGGTGGATGCGCTGTTGCTGATGGAGGTGTACAGCGCCGGCGAGAAGCCGATCCCGAATGCCACCGGGCGGGCGCTGGCGCGGGCGGTCAGGATGCGCGGCCAGATCGATCCGATCTTTGTCGAAAAGTCCGGCGAGCTGGCCGAGCTGCTGCAAGGTGTTCTTGAGGATGGCGACATCCTGTTGTTGCAGGGGGCCGGTGATATAGGTGGCATCGCGGCTGCACTGGCCGAGGGTTGGAGTGATGCGCAGGCAGACGGTGGTTGACGGGAGACATGTCTTGTCACAACACATGAGCGGCTTGAGAGGAGAGTGGCGCAGCGGCGAGCCGATGTCGCGCCATACCTCGTGGCGGGTCGGCGGGCCGGCCGAGCATTTTTATCTGCCGGTGGATGCCGACGACCTGGCAATGTTGCTGCTGCGGTTGCCTGCAGAGGAGCCGCTTACCTGGATCGGTCTGGGCAGTAATCTGTTGGTCAGGGATGGCGGGATACGCGGCACGGTGATCTGCACTGCCGGGATGCTGGGTGGTATGGAGCGGACCGGCGAGCGTCAGGTCCGGGTCGAGGCCGGTGTGCCGTGCGCCAAGCTGGCACGCTTCTGCGCCCGCGCAGGGTTGTGCGGCACGGAGTTTCTGGCAGGGATCCCCGGCACCGTCGGCGGGGCGCTGGCGATGAATGCCGGCGCCAATGGCGGCGAGATCTGGAATTTTGTGCAGGCGGTCGAGACGCTGGACCGCGGTGGGCAACGCCATCTGCGCCAGGCACGTGAATATCAGGTGGGCTATCGGCTGGTGCGTGGCCCTGGGCATGAGTGGTTCATCGCCGCCCGCTTGCAGCTGGCAACCGGCAGCAGTGAGCAAGCGCAGCAGCTGATCAAAGACATGCTGGCGCGGCGCACCGCGAGCCAACCCACGGGACAATCGAGTTGCGGGTCGGTGTTTCGCAATCCCCCCGGTGATTATGCCGGGCGGTTGATCGAGGCCTGCGGGCTGAAAGGAACCTGTATCGGCGGCGCCTGTGTTTCCGAAAAACATGCCAACTTCATCGTCAATACCGGCAGCGCCACGGCAGCGGACATAGAAAATCTGATCCAGCAGGTGATGCAGACAGTGATGGAACAACAACAGGTGCGGTTGATCCCGGAGGTCCATATCGTCGGTGACAGCCTGTCGGACAAGGGGGTGCAGCGATGATCGGACAACAGATAAAAGATCCAAAAATATTTGGCAAGGTGGCGGTGCTGATGGGCGGCGATTCGGCCGAGCGCGAGGTGTCGTTGAAGAGCGGCAGCGCAGTGTTGGCGGGCTTGCAGCGGCGCGGCATCGATGCCAGGGCCTTTGATCCGGCCGGGCAATCGTTGGTTGAACTGAAGAACTTCGATCGTGCCTTCATCATCCTGCATGGTCGAGGTGGTGAGGATGGCACCATGCAGGGCGCGCTGGATCTGCTCGGTGTCCCGTATACCGGCAGCGGTGTGCTGGCCTCGGCGCTGGCGATGGATAAGTGGCGTACCAAGCTGGTATGGCAGGCCGCCGGTGTGCCGACGCCGCGTTATGTGGTGCTTGATGAACACAGCGATTTCGATGCGGTGGTGCGCGAGCTCGGGCTGCCGATCTTTGTCAAGCCGGCCACCGAAGGTTCGAGCATCGGTGTGACCAAGGTCAAGCAGCCGCAGGAGCTGGCGCCGGCCTATCACGCCGCCGCCCGCTATGACTCGCTGGTGCTGGCCGAGCAGTTCATCGCCGGGCAGGAGGTGCAGTTTCCGATCCTCGGTGACCAGGTGTTGCCGTCGATCCGCATCGAAACCACCCAGGAATTCTACGATTACCAGGCGAAATATTTCCGCGACGACACCCGTTATACCTGCCCGGGGTTGCCGGAGTCGCAGGAGCGTCGGCTGCATGACATCGTGCGGCGTGCCTTTGATGTATTGGGATGCCGTGGCTGGGCGCGTGTGGATCTGATCATCACCGCTGACGGGGCACCCTATTTCCTGGAGATGAATACCGTGCCTGGCATGACAGACCACAGTCTGGTGCCGATGGGCGCCAGGGCGGCCGGCATTGATTTTGATGAGCTGGTATGGCGCATCCTCGAGAGCAGTCTGGAGCGGGAGGCCTGATGATCAAGCGACGCTCAGCCCAGGCGCGACTGAAGTCCGAGGACGGGAATGCCGGCCGCAGCCGTCGTCTTGGGCGCAGGATCCCGCTGCTGGTGCTGGGCGGTTTGCTGGTGCTGGTATTGATCCCGAAACTGCTTGACGGGGTGCGCCCGCGGCTGCAGGCCGTGGATTGGATGGGGTTGAAGACCGTCAAGGTGGTGGCCAGGTTCGATCATGTGACGGCACCTGAGATCCAGCAGATCGTTGCAGCGTATCGTGGCACCGGTTTTTTTGATGTTGATGTGGCGAGGATCCGTGAGCAGATCGAGGCCAAGCCCTGGGTCAGTGCTGCTGATGTGCGGCGGCTGTGGCCTGATGGCCTGCAGGTCACGGTCTACGAGCAGAGTGCAGTTGCACGCTGGCGACCAGGCGGACTGGTCGGCAGTGACGGCGAGGTCTTCATGCCGGAGCGGCTGCCGGTATTGCCGACACTGCCGGTGCTGGATGGCGTGGCCAGCAGGAGCCCGTTGATCCTGTCGCAGCTGCGGGCCATTGATGACATGCTGCGCCCGCTGCAACGCCAGGTGGCGGTGCTGGAGCAGGATGCACGTGGCAGCTGGCGTGTGGTACTGGACGACGGTCTGGTGATGGTGCTCGGCCGGCGCGATGCGCTGCAACGTCTGCAGCGGCTGGTCAGCTACTACCCGCAATTACTGCAGCTTGAACATGGGCAGCTGGCACAGGTCGATCTGAGGTACAGCAACGGTTTTGTCATTCGTGCAATGGATGCGACCACGGCAGCGCCACGGAGACTGGGATAATGGGAGAAGGAAGGTAATGGGCAAGAAAGATGAAAAGGATCTGATCGTCGGGCTGGATATCGGCACCTCAAAGGTAGTGGCGATCGTCGGCGCGGTGACTGCGGATAACAAGCTGGAGGTGGTGGGTATCGGCTCGCACCCGTCCCGCGGCCTGAAAAAAGGGGTGGTGGTCAATATCGAGTCGACGGTGCAGTCGATACAGCGGGCCATCGAGGAGGCGGAGCTGATGGCCGGCTGCGAGATCCATTCGGTATATACCGGCATCGCCGGCAGTCATATCCGCAGCCTGAATTCCCACGGCATCGTCGCGGTCAAGGAGGAGGAGATCACGGCCGGTGATGTCGAGCGCGTCATCGACGCGGCGCGGGCGGTGGCGATCCCGGCTGACCAGAAGATCCTGCATATCCTGCCGCAAGAGTTCATCGTCGATAACCAGGAAGGGATACGTGAGCCGATCGGCATGTCCGGGGTGCGGCTTGAGGCCAAGGTTCATATGGTGACCGGCGCGGTCAGCGCCGCGCAGAACATCACCAAGTGCGTGCGGCGCTGCGGGCTTGATGTCGATGACATCATCCTGGAGCAGCTGGCCTCCAGCTACGCCGTATTGACCGAGGATGAAAAGGAGCTGGGGGTGTGTCTGGTCGATATCGGCGGTGGCACCACCGACATTGCGATCTTTACTGATGGCGCGATTCGCCACACCGCAGTGATCCCGATTGCCGGTGACCAGGTGACCAATGATATTGCGGTGGCCTTGCGTACACCGACCCAGTATGCCGAGGACATCAAGATCAGATATGGCTGCGCCTTGCGCCAGCTTGCCAATCCTGAAGAGAGCATCGAGGTGCCCAGTGTCGGTGATCGCCCGGCGCGGCGCCTGGCCCGACAGACCTTGTCCGAGGTCATCGAGCCGCGTTACGAAGAATTGTTCACGCTGGTACAGGCCGAGCTGCGGCGCAGCGGGTTTGAGGATCTGGTGGCGGCAGGGATCGTGCTGACCGGCGGCAGTTCACGGGTCGAGGGCGGTGTGGAACTGGCCGAGGAGGTGTTTCACATGCCGGTCAGGCTGGGGACACCACAGAATATCGGCGGTCTGGTTGAGGTGGTCCGCAACCCGATCTACGCCACCGGGGTCGGGTTGTTGTTGTATGGGTTCAATCAGCGTGGAGGGGAGGCGCCACGCGTCAAGATGGGGGCGGGCATGAAAGGGGTCTGGCAACAGATGCGCAACTGGTTTCAGGGAAGTTTCTGAGTTTGGCTGGTAACAAATATCAATAACGAAAAGTAAGGAGAGATAACATGTTTGAGTTGATCGAAACCTACAGTCAGAACGCCGTGATCAAGGTGATCGGGGTCGGTGGTGGTGGCGGCAATGCGGTGGATCACATGCTGTCGGCCGACATCGAAGGTGTGGATTTCATCTGTGCCAATACCGATGCCCAGGCATTGCGCAATTCATCGACGCGTATCTCGTTGCAGATCGGCGCCAATATCACCAAAGGGCTGGGGGCCGGCGCCAATCCCGAGATCGGCAAACAGGCCGCGCTTGAAGATCGCGATCGGATTGCCGAGCTGATCGAGGGCGCAGACATGGTATTCATCACGGCCGGTATGGGGGGTGGTACCGGGACCGGCGCGGCGCCGATCGTGGCCCAGACCGCGCGCGAGATGGGCATCCTGACCGTGGCGATCGTGACCCGGCCCTTCCAGTTCGAGGGCAGGAAGCGGATGCAGGTGGCCGAGGATGGCATCCGCGATCTGACCCAGTATGTCGATTCGCTGATTACGATACCGAACGAGAAGCTGTTGTCGGTGCTGGGCAAGCAGGTGTCGTTGCTGGATGCCTTCAAGGCGGCGAACGATGTGCTGCTGGGTGCAGTGCAGGGTATTGCCGAGTTGATCACCCGTCCCGGCCTGATCAACGTCGACTTTGCCGATGTCCGGACGGTGATGTCGGAGATGGGTATGGCGATGATGGGCACCGGTTCGGCGCGCGGCGAGGGCCGGGCGCGCCTGGCCGCAGAAGAGGCGGTGGCCAGTCCATTGCTGGAGGAGGTCAACCTGGCCGGTGCGCGCGGCGTGCTGGTCAATGTGACCGCCGGGCTGACGCTGACGATCGGGGAGTTCGAAGAGGTCGGCAATGTCGTCAAGCAGTTTGCCTCGGACAATGCGACGGTGGTGGTCGGGACCGTCATTGATCCGGAGATGGGGGATGATCTGCGGGTGACCGTCGTGGCGACCGGCATTGGTGGCCATGCAGTGCCGCAACGGACCCCGGCCCCGGCCGAGGTGGTGCGGCCGGTGCAGGTACAGATAGCGCCGCCCCGGGCGACGGCGGGCAGCGACATCGATTACCGCAAGCTGGATAGACCGACCGTGATACGGAACCAGGCGACGGCCGAACACCGTCATATACAGGTGACGACGGATTTTGACTCATTGGAGGTCCCGGCGTTTCTCAGGCGCCAGGCCGACTGAGCATAGTCCGTGCAGCACCACCCCGTCCCAGGCGGGGTGGTGGCCTTATATGTATCGCATATATATAGAGGGCAGGGAGAGTGCCGATACAGTCGCCAAGCGGCTGTTTCTAGGTGGTTGCCGCGGGGCTATGTTAAGATGCCCGGCAAATTGGATACGTCTGCAGCAGTGAAAGGGACATGATCAAACAGCGGACACTGAAGAATGTCATTCGGGCCACGGGTGTAGGCCTGCATACCGGCGAGAAGATCCTGCTGACGTTACGGCCGGCCCCGGTCGATGCCGGTATCGTGTTTCGTCGCGTTGACCTCGACCCGGCGGTCGAGATCCCGGGCCGGGAAAACTATGTTGGCGACACGATGCTGTCAACGACGTTGACCAGCGGCGAGATCAGGATCTCGACCGTCGAACACCTGTTGTCGGCCTTTGCCGGCCTTGGCATAGACAATGCCTATGTCGAGCTTGATGGTCAGGAAGTGCCGATCATGGATGGCAGTGCCGGGCCGTTTGTGTTCCTGATCCAGTCCGCCGGGATCGAGGAGCAGTCCGCGGCCAAGCGGTTTATCCGGGTCAAAAAGCCGATCCTGGTCAGTGAGGGCGACAAATGGGCCCGTTTTGAGCCCTTCGAGGGCTTCAAGGTGTCGTTTTCGATCGATTTCGATCACCCCGCCTTCCGTGGCCGCTCCCAGAGTTCAACAGTCGATTTTTCAACGACGTCCTTTGTCAAGGAGGTCAGCCGGGCCCGCACCTTTGGTTTTATGCGCGATCTGGATGCGCTGCGTGACCGTAACCTGGCCCTGGGCGGCAGTCTGAGCAACGCCATCGTTGTCGATGATTACCGGGTGGTCAATGAAGACGGTCTGCGCTACGAGGACGAATTCGTCAAGCACAAGGTGCTGGATGCAATCGGGGACCTGTATCTGCTCGGTCATAGCCTGATCGGTGCCTTCAGTGGCTACAAGTCCGGACATGCCTTGAATAACAAGCTGTTGCGTGTGCTTATGGCCGATCCTGAGGCCTGGGAAGTGGTCACCTTTGTCGCCGAAGGCGAAGGCGGGCCGATCTCCTACGCCCAGCCTGTCTCGGCCAGCTGATCAAGCCTGGTGGCCGTGAGCCGATAGCCAGGATACCGGCTTCCGCGACACGGGTGGCGGCAACAAGGTGTATTGGCCGGGGCTTAGAGAGCGGCGGTGGCGTGACAGGGTGCGGGAACGGTACGAATCTCTATCTGCGTCAGTTGTTCAAGATCCTTGTGCCTTTTGAGATCAGCCAGCAATTGCCGGCTGTGAAAGCGTAACTGACTGGCCCAGACCGGCGTGTCGGCATGCAGGTACAGGGTCTGCTGATCCAGACTGGCGACCCGGCAATGCCGGGCCAGCGGCGCAGGCAGGTGGGTGTGCAGCAAACCCTCGAGGGTCTGCAACGACTGGCAACGGGTAGCAAGTTCCGCCAGTTTGCCGGAACTGATAAGCACCTTGTGCAGGTCGACCGGTGCTGACATGGGTAGGGGTCCTTATGCGAGACGGAGTTGCCGGATGAATATTATCCTCTGCACCAAGAATAGCAGAAATCCCAGTTCGATAAACATCTCGCAGGGGCGATTGATCATGCTGGCGTTGCTGGTGATGATCGTGTTTCCCGCTGCAATGATGGTGACCGGCTATCAGCTGGGGGCCGGCAGTGTCCGGGAGCATCTGTTGCCAGCCAACTGGAAGCGGGAGATCCTGCATAATCGCGCGGAGATCTCCGAGGCGGCGCGGGCTGCCCGCGAGAATATGAATGCCCTGACGTTGCGGCTCGGGCAGCTGCAGGCCCAGACCTTGCGGTTGAATGCGCTGGGGCAGCGTCTGGTCGAGAGCGGCAGGCTCGATAAGGCCGAGTTTGATTTCAGTCGTTTGCCGGGCCAGGGTGGGGCGGAATCAGGTCGCGACCAGGCTAATGTTCCGGGTCAGATACAGACCCCGGATTTCATGAGATCGCTGGACCGGCTGGCAGTGCAACTGGATGCCCGTGAGCAGCAGCTGCGCGTCATGGAAAACTTTTTCATGAACCGGGATTTGAAGCGGGAGATCGTCCCCAATGGCCGGCCAGTGCAGCTGGGTTGGCTGTCTTCATATTATGGGATGCGCATTGACCCGTTCACCGGCGGCCAGGAATGGCACAAGGGGGTCGATTTTGCCGGCAAGCTGGGCAGTGACATCGAGTCAGTGGCCACCGGGGTTGTGACCTGGTCCGGCAAGCGCTATGGCTATGGCCTGATGGTGGAAATCAATCACGGTAACGGCTATGCTACGCGCTACGCTCACGCCGCCGAGACCCTGGTCAAGGTGGGTGACATCGTCAAGAAAGGCGATGTCATTGCCAGGTTGGGGTCGAGCGGGCGTTCAACCGGACCCCATGTGCATTACGAGGTGGTCTACAAGGGGCGGGCGATTGATCCGCTGAAGTTCATCGCTGCCCGCTGATCTTTCCCGAGCGTTTTACAGTTATCTTTTTCCATCGGAAGGCAGATGGTCGCCAATCTTTTTAGCAGGATTTTTGGCAGTCGCAACGAGCGGCTGATCAAGCAGATGAGCAGGATGGTCGAGACGATCAATGGTCTCGAACCGTCCATGCAGTCTTTGACGGATGAGCAGTTGCAGGCCAGGACGGGTGAGTTCAGGCAACGCCTGCAGTCCGGGGTCAGGCTCGATGATCTGCTGCCGGAGGCCTTTGCCACGGTGCGTGAGGCCAGTCGCCGGGTGCTGGGCATGCGCCATTATGATGTGCAGCTGATCGGCGGCATGGTGCTGCATCAGGGCAAGATCGCCGAGATGCGTACCGGTGAGGGCAAGACGCTGGTCGCGACCTTGGCCGCCTATCTGAATGCGTTGCCGGGCACGGGCATGCATGTCGTCACCGTCAATGATTATCTGGCCACCCGTGACGCCAGATGGATGGGTCAGCTGTATGGTTTTCTCGGCCTCTCCACCGGGGTGATCCTCTCCGGGCAGACCTCGGAAGAGAAGCGCAAGGCGTATCAGGCCGACATCACCTACGGTACCAATAACGAATTTGGTTTTGACTATCTGCGCGACAACATGGCCTTCCGCAGCGCCGATCGCGTCCAGCGGGTTCTGAGCTATGCCATCGTCGACGAGGTGGACTCGATCCTGATTGACGAGGCACGTACACCGTTGATCATCTCCGGTCCTGCCGACGACCATTCGACGGTCTATCACACCATCAACAAGTATATATCCCGTCTGGTGCGCCAGCAGGCCGAGGATGGGGAGGGTGATTATTATGTCGATGAGAAGAATAAACAGGTCTATCTGACCGAGCTTGGCCATCAGCATGTCGAGGAGCTGCTGGTCGAGGCCGGGTTGCTGGCGCAGCATGCCAGCCTGTATGAGGTGGCGAACATCAGCCTGATGCACCATTTTAATGCCGCGCTGCGCGCCTATTCACTGTTTGAACGTGATGTGCATTACATCGTCAAGGATCAGGAGATTGTCATCGTCGACGAGTTCACCGGGCGTGCGATGCCGGGCCGGCGCTGGTCTGAAGGCCTGCATCAGGCGATTGAGGCCAAGGAAGGGGTGCCGATCCAGCTGGAGAACCAGACGCTGGCGTCAATCACCTTCCAGAATTATTTCCGGCTCTATGGCAAGCTGTCGGGCATGACCGGTACTGCAGATACCGAGGCCTATGAGTTGCAGCAGATCTACAATCTGGAGGTGGTGGTCATTCCGCCTCATCGGCCCATGGTGCGTGATGACCGGGGGGATCTGGTTTATCTGACGGTGGAAGAAAAATATGATGCGATCGTCGAGGATATCCGCGATTGTCATACCCGGCAGCAGCCGGTGCTGGTTGGCACCACGTCGATCGAGGTCTCCGAATATCTTTCGCAGCGTTTGCGCAAGGAAAAGATCCGTCACGAGGTGCTGAACGCCAAGCAGCATGCGCGCGAGGCCGAGATCATTGCCCAGGCCGGTCAGCCGGGGGCGGTGACCATTGCCACCAACATGGCAGGCCGCGGTACTGATATCGTGCTCGGCGGCAATCTTGAGTCCGAGCTTGCCGCACTGAAGAATCCCGCGGCCGAAGTGATCGCGAAGACTCGTGAGGCATGGCGCGAGCGGCATGACCGGGTGCTTTCATTGGGTGGCTTGCACATCGTGGGCACTGAGCGGCATGAATCCCGCCGTGTCGACAATCAGTTGCGCGGGCGTGCCGGGCGCCAGGGTGATCCTGGATCAAGCCGTTTCTATCTGTCGCTGCAGGACAGTCTGATGCGGATCTTTGCCTCCGAGCGGGTGTCGGCGCTGATGCAGAAGCTTGGCATGCAGCAGGGCGAGGCGATTGAGCATCCGTGGGTGACACGGGCGATCGAGAATGCCCAGCGTAAGGTGGAAGGCTTCAATTTCGATGTCCGTAAGCAGTTGCTCGAATATGATGACATCGCCAATGACCAGCGCAAGGTTATCTATGAGCAGCGCAATGTGTTGCTCGAGGCCGAGGATATCTCGGACACCATCGCCACCATCCGCCATGATGTTCTCGGCGAGATGATAGACGGCTTTATCCCGCCCCAGAGTCTCGAGGAGCAGTGGAATATCCCTGGCCTCGAAGAGGCGCTCGACAGCGAGCTTGGCCTGGCGTTACCGCTTGCCCAGTGGCTGGAGCAGGACGACACCCTGCATGAGGATACGCTGCGTGCGAAGATCCAGCAGCTGTTTGATGACAGTTATGCCGCGAAGGAACAGCAGGCCGGCAGCGCCATCATCCGCCAGTTTGAAAAGCAGGTGATGTTGCAGGTTCTCGACAGCAGCTGGAAGGACCATATGGCGGCGATGGACCATCTGCGCCAGGGTATCCATCTGCGCGGTTATGCCCAGAAGAATCCCAAGCAGGAGTACAAGCGTGAGGCCTTCGGCATGTTTGCCCAGATGCTGGACCGGATCAAGCGCGAGGTGGTTACGGTGCTGTCGCGGGTGCAGGTGCAGACCGAGGCCGATGTCGCAGCGGTCGAGGCCCAACGCCGGCCAGCGCAGGCTGGCATGAAATTCCAGCACGCCGCTGCCGGTCCGGTTGTGGCCGGTGAGGCGCCGGAGGCTGCGACAGTCCAGGCGCCATTTGTGCGTGACCAGCGCAAGGTCGGACGTAATGATCCCTGTCCGTGTGGCTCAGGCAAGAAATTCAAGCAATGCCACGGCCAGCTTAGTTGAGCCCCGTTGGCCGACTCGAAGTACTGAATAAATTCTGCTAATCTGACAGCATGGCCGTCGGTCTCTCTGATAGTTTACCTGTCCTTCATCCGGTAGCCGGCATCCGGCTGGCGGTGGCGTCCGCTGGCATCCGCTCCGGCAAGATCGGTCGCAATGATCTGGTGCTGATTGAGCTGGCCGGCGGCGCGGCGTGTGCAGCCGTGTTTACCCGCAATGCCTTCTGCGCGGCGCCGGTTGTCGTGGCGCGTCGCCATCTTGAGCATTCACCACTTTACCTGCTGATCAATTCCGGTAACGCCAATGCCGGTACCGGCGCGGCCGGTCTGGCGGCGGCCGAGCACAGTTGTGCAGCAGTGGCTAAGCTTGCCGGCTGCCGTGCCGAACAGGTGTTGCCATTTTCCACCGGTGTTATCGGTGAGCCCTTGCCGGTCGAGCGTATAGCCAGCGCCTTGCCCGCACTCAACGCCAGTCTGGCGGCCGATGGCTGGCCGCAGGCCGCGCGGGCGATCATGACCACCGACACCGTGCCCAAGGCGGTGTCACGGCAGCTGGAGATCGAGGGTTGCCTGGTTACGATCACCGGCATCGCCAAGGGCTCCGGGATGATCCATCCGAACATGGCGACGATGCTGTCGTATGTCGCGACCGATGCGGCGATTGATCGCGTGTTGTTGCAGCAGATGTTGCAGCGCGCGGTGGATCAGTCATTCAACTGTATCACCGTTGATGGCGATACCTCGACCAACGATGCCTGTGTGCTGATGGCGACCGGGGTCTCCGCTGTCCGCGTCAGCAAGGGTGGACATGCCGCGGCAGAGTTCCAGGCGGCGCTGGATGCGGTGATGTGTGAGCTGGCACAGATGGTCATCCGCGATGGTGAGGGCGCAACCAAGTTCATGACCATTGCAGTGACCGGCGGGCGTGATGAGGCCGAGTGCCGGCGCGTCGCCGATACGGTCGCGTTATCGCCACTGGTCAAGACCGCCTTCTTCGCCAGCGATCCGAATTGGGGCCGGATCCTCGCTGCTGTGGGCCGCGCCGGTGTCGTTGATATGGACCTGCAGCGGGTCGTGATTCACCTTGGTGATGTCTGTATCGTCCGCGACGGCGGGCGCGCTGCCAGCTACACCGAGGCCCAGGGGGCGGCGGTGATGAAACAGCAGGAGATCACCGTCAGCATTGACCTGGGACGTGGCCAGGCTCGGGCCCAGGTCTGGACCTGTGATTTTTCCTATGACTATGTGAAGATCAACGCCGAATACCGCAGTTAGGGGGCGTATGGACACAGTGTTGTCGTTCCTCGATGGTGGCCTGCTGAAACCCTCGTTGTTGGGTTATATCGGTCTGACGTTGCTGCTGACCCATGTAACGATCATCAGTGTTACCGTGTATCTGCATCGTCATCAGGCGCACCGTGCGTTGGAGCTGCACCCGGTGATCAGTCACTTTTTCCGTTGCTGGCTGTGGCTGACCACCGGCATGGTGACCGGGGAATGGGTCGCGGTGCATCGCCGGCATCATGCGCGTTGCGAGACTGCGGATGACCCGCACAGCCCGCTGCAATGTGGTATTCGCAAGGTGTTGTGGCAGGGGGCGGAGCTGTACAAGCGCGCCGCTGCTGACCGGCAGACGCTGCAGAAATACGGTCATGGCACACCGGATGACTGGCTGGAGCGCCATCTTTATGCGGGGCGCCGCAACCTTGGGTTGATCACCATGTTGATCATTGACGTATTGTTGCTGGGGGTCGGCGGCATCACGGTGTGGGCGGTGCAGATGCTGTGGATCCCGTTTTTTGCCGCCGGGGTTATCAATGGTCTGGGTCACTGGTGGGGCTATCGCAATTTCGAGGTGTCCGACCGCTCGACCAACATCGTACCGTGGGGCATCCTGATCGGCGGCGAGGAATTGCACAATAACCACCATACCTATGCCGCGTCGGCCAAGCTGTCGGTGAAGCGCTGGGAGTTCGATATTGGCTGGCTGTATATTCGCGCGCTGGCAGCATTGCGTCTGGCGCGGATCAAGAAGGTCGCCGGCCGTCCGGTCCTTGATCGTTACAAGGCGCAGATTGATATGGATACGGTGCGGGCGGTGATCCAGCACCGTTTTCAGGTCATGGCGCGGTATAGCCGCGAGGTCGTGGCGCGGGTCTGCCGTGAAGAGCGGGCGCGGGCCCGCGGAGCTGGCGTCGAGATGTTGAAGCGGGCGCGCCATCTGGTGGTGCGCGATGACATCATGCTTGATGAACAGGCGCGGCACTGGTTGTCGCAGGCGCTCGAGCGTTACCAGTCATTGCAGACCGTCTACCGCTTCAAGCGGCATCTGCAGCGGATCTGGACTGAGTCGGCGGCCTCCAACGAGCTGTTGCTGCAGGCCCTGCAGGACTGGTGTCAGCAGGCCGAGCAGACCGGCATCCAGGCCTTGCGTGATTTTGCTGCCGGCTTGCGCAGCTACTCGTTGCCGGCGTCGTCCGCAACGGCTTGATATTGTCTGGGGTATGAAACGACGATGCCGCGCTTTTGGGGGCGCGGCATCGGGTGACAAGCCAGCCCCATGGCAGGGCAGGTCGTGCGGAATTATTTGATCTTTGCTTCCTTGTAGACCACGTGTTTGCGGACGACGGGATCGAATTTCTTGATCTCCATCTTTTCCGGCATGGTCCGCTTGTTCTTGTCGGTGGTATAGAAGTGGCCGGTGCCGGCGCTGGATACCAATCTGATCTTTTCACGCATTGCCAGAATCTCCTGTCAGATCTTTTCGCCGCGGGCGCGGATGTCGGCCAGTACCTGGTCGATGCCGACCTTGTCGAGGGTCCGCAGCCCCTGGGAACACAGGCGCAGCCGCACCCAGCGGTTTTCGCTGGCCACCCAGAAACGGCGGTTCTGCAGGTTGGGCAGGAAGCGACGCTTGGTCTTGTTGTTCGCGTGTGACACGCTGTTGCCGACCATCGGCCGTTTGCCGGTAACTTGACACACCCTGGACATCTGACTGGCCTCCAAAATCTTGCTGTCTGAAACTTGAGCCGCCCTTTATACCAGATCCTGGTTCACCGGACAAGCCCGGTCCGGTTTACAACAACCCGCGTTCGGCAAACGAGGCGACCTCGCCGTCGCCGATGACCAGGTGGTCGAGGACCCGGATATCGACCAGCGCCAGCGCCTGCTGCAGCCTCCGGGTCAGTGCCTGATCGGCCGAGCTGGGCTCGGCGACGCCGGACGGGTGGTTGTGGGCAAAGATCACCGCGGCGGCATTGGTCTGCAGGCAGCGCTTGACGACCTCGCGCGGGTAGACACTGGCGCCGTCGATGCTGCCGCGGAACAGCTCCTCGTAGCTCAGCACGCGGTGGCGGTTGTCCAGATACAGGCAGGCAAAGACCTCGTGGCCATGGTCCCGCAGCTGGGCGCTGAGAAAGTGCCGGGTCGCCTCCGGGGAGGACAGTACGTCGCCGCGGGTCAGCGTCTCGCGCAGGCAGCGCCGGCCCATCTCGGCCATGGCCTGCAGCTGGACATATTTGACCGCGCCGAGGCCCGGACTTTGGCACAGCCGTTGCTGGCTGGCACCGAGCAGGGCGCGCAGACCGCCGTATTCGTTGAGCAGCGCGCGGGCCAGGTCGACGGCGGTGCGGCCGCGTACCCCGGTGCGCAGCACGATCGCCAGCAGTTCGGCATCGGACAAGGTCGTGGCGCCGCGCAGCAGCAGTTTTTCGCGCGGCCGTTCGTCGGCAGGCCAGTCGGTGATTGCCATGTGATCAGACCTCCGTGTCTGCATCGTGGTGAAATCAGTGGTATCTTAGCGGTTTGTACTGATCAGTCCTAGGGGTGGGGTTGTGGAACAGGCCAGTCTGTCCGGCAAGCGGATCGTGCTCGGTATCACCGGCAGTATTGCCGCCTACAAGGGCGCCGAGCTGATCCGCCGCTTGCGCGATGCCGGTGCCGAGGTCGAGGTGGTGCTGACTGCCGGTGGCGCCGAATTCATCACGCCGCTGACGCTGCAGGCCCTGGCCGGCCGGCCGGTGCATCAGCGTCTGCTCGATGCCGATGCCGAGGCCGGTATGGGGCATATTACGCTGGCACGCTGGGCCGATGCGCTGCTGATCGCCCCGGCCAGTGCCGATTTTATTGCCCGGCTGGCCCAGGGCCGCGCCGATGACCTGCTGACAGCCGTGTGTCTGGCAGCGGCGGTGCCGATCGCGGTGGCACCGGCGATGAACCGCCAGATGTGGGCCAACGGTGCGACCCGCGCCAATATCGAGTTGTTGCAGTCGCGTGGCATCCATGGCTTTGGGCCAGACAGCGGCGATCAGGCCTGTGGCGAGGTCGGTGAGGGGCGGATGCGTGAACCTGGCGCGCTGGTCGCGGATCTGGCCGGACTGTTTGAGTGTGGCCTGCTGGCAGGTCTGCGGGTCATGGTGACGGCCGGGCCGACCCGCGAACCGCTGGACCCGGTCAGATATTTGAGCAATCGCAGTTCCGGCAAGATGGGTTTCGCGCTGGCCAGCGCTGCTGTTGAGGCCGGCGCCATTGTGACACTGATCAGTGGACCGGTGTCGCTGACTACGCCGCCACGCGTGACCCGTCTCGATGTAATCACTGCCGAACAGATGCGCCAGCGGGTGCAGGCGCATATTGCTGTGCAGGACATCTTCATTGGCGCCGCGGCCGTGGCCGATTACCGTCCACGGCAGCAGGCGTCACAAAAAATCAAGAAAGGCCCTGCTGGCCTGCAACTGGAGCTGGAGCCGACACCGGACATCGTTGCCGAGGTTGCGGCGCGTCGCGATCGCCCGTATACCGTCGGTTTTGCCGCCGAGACCGAGCATCTGGTGGGACATGCGCGTGACAAGCTGGCGCGTAAGCGGCTGGACCTGGTCGCGGCCAATGATGTATCGGGGACTCAAGGCGGCTTCGACAGTGATGACAATGCGCTGATAGTGGTGTGGGACGGCGGCAGTGTAGAATGGCCGCTGGCCAGCAAGACGCAACTGGCGCGCCGGCTGATCCAGATGATTGCACAGAGGTATCATGCGCAGCTTACAACTGAAAATCCTTGATCCCAGGCTGGGCGCGGAGTTTCCGTTGCCCGGTTATGCCACCGCCGGCTCGGCCGGCATGGACCTGCGGGCGATGCTCGATGCAGCGCTGGTGCTGACGCCCGGCGCCACGCAGCTGATCCCGACCGGGATTGCGATCCATATCGAGGACCCGGGCCTGGCCGCGATGCTGTTGCCGCGCTCCGGGCTGGGTCACAAGCATGGCATCGTGCTCGGTAACCTGGTCGGCCTGATCGATTCCGATTATCAGGGGCAGCTGTTGGTGTCGTGCTGGAACCGCAGCGCGCAGCCGTTCACGATCGAGATCGGTGAACGCATCGCGCAGCTGGTACTGGTGCCGGTGCTGCAGGCACGCTTTGACATCGTCAGTGAATTTACCGACAGTACCCGCGGCAGCGGCGGCTTCGGCCATTCCGGCCGGCAGTGATCGTGATGATAACGGAGTGATGATGCAGGCCAGTTACAGCGGTACCGCAGGCAAGGTCGAACGCTCGATCTTCAAGGCCTATGATATTCGCGGTGTCGTCGACCAGACGCTTAACGATCAGGTGGTGTATGACATCGGCCGGGCGGCCGGCAGTGCGATCCGCGCCCGCGGGCTGACACAGGCCGTGGTGGCGCGTGACGGGCGGCTGTCCGGGCCGGGCTTTGTCGCGGCGCTGGCGGCCGGGCTGGCCGCGACCGGCTGTGAGGTCATCGACATCGGCCGGGTGCCGACGCCGGTGTTGTATTTCGCGACCTATCATCTCGGTGCCGGCTCAGGCATCGCCGTCACCGGCAGCCACAATCCACCCGACTACAACGGATTCAAGATCGTCATCGGTGGCGACACGCTGTCCGGCGATGCGATCCAGCAGTTGTATCGCCGCGTCAGCGAGCAGGATTTCACCACGGGCAGCGGCGCCATTCGCCAGCAGGATGTGGCCGCAGCGTATGTGGAGCGCATTGTCGGTGATGTGAAGCTGGCGCGGCCTTTGAAGGTGGTCGTTGATGCCGGCAATGGTGTGGCCGGTGAACTGGCGCCGCGGCTGATGCAGGCGCTGGGTTGCCAGCTTACAACGCTGTTCTGCGACATCGATGGCCATTTCCCCAATCATCACCCCGATCCGAGCAAGCCGCAGAATCTGCAGGACCTGATCGCTGCGGTCAGGCGCGAGCGCGCCGACCTCGGGCTGGCCTTCGATGGCGATGGTGACCGGCTTGGAGTTGTCGACAGCACCGGCAAGATCATCTGGCCGGATCGCCAGCTGATGTTGTATGCCGCCGATGTCTGCGACCGCAATCCGGGTGCGCAGATCATTTTCGACATCAAATGCAGCCGTCATCTGGCACCGGTCATCAGTGCGCATGGTGGTCGACCGCTGATGTGGAAGACCGGGCATTCGCTGATCAAGGCCAAGATGAAGGAGAGCGGCGCGCTGCTGGCCGGCGAGATGAGCGGCCATGTGTTCTTCAAGGAGCGCTGGTATGGTTTCGATGATGCGTTGTACACCGCGGCCCGGCTGCTCGAGATCGTCGCCCGCGGTCAGCAGGACACCCACACGTTGTTCGCTGCCTTGCCGGAGGATGTCAGCACGCCGGAGCTGAATGTGCATTTTGCCCATGACGGCGAACATTTTGCATTCATGAAACAGTTCATCGCCCAGGCACAGTTTCCGGGGGCGAAGATCACGACCATCGACGGCATCCGGGCCGATTTTGCCGATGGCTGGGGCCTGGTGCGCGCCTCGAACACCACACCGAGCCTGGTGATCCGTTTCGAGGCCGATGACCAGCAGGCGTTGGTGCGCATCCAGCAGCAGTTTCGCGCCGCGATGCACCAGGTGGCGCCGCAGCAGCCGCTGCCATTCTGACTCGCGGTCGCAGCGAAAGCTGGCTGGCGCTCGGTGCGCAGGTTTGGTGACTGCCGCCGCGTTGCCCTATAATTTCCCGACGTTTCAGTTACAGGTGGACAGATCATGTCATTGAGTTCCGAATCGGCGATGAACGTCGCACAGGTGCTGACCGAGGCCTTGCCCTACATCCAGCGTTTCACCGGCAAGACCGTGGTCATCAAATACGGTGGCAATGCGATGGTCGATGAACAGCTCAAGGCCAGCTTTGCCCGTGACATTGTGTTGATGAAGCTGGTCGGCATCAATCCGGTCGTCGTTCATGGTGGTGGACCGCAGATCGGCAAGTTGCTGCAGCGACTCGGCAAGCAAAGCCAGTTCGTCGCCGGCATGCGCGTCACCGACCGTGAGACCATGGATGTGGTCGAGATGGTGCTTGGTGGTCTGGTCAACAAGGAGATCGTCAGCCTGATCAATCGCCACGGCGGTAACGCCGTCGGGTTGACCGGCAAGGACGGGCGGCTGATCCGCGCCCGCAAGCTGGTGTTCTCGGCCGAGGCGCCGGAGATGAAGACCTCCGAGATCATCGACATCGGTCATGTCGGCGAGGTCGAGCAGATCAATACCGCCGTGATCAACATGGTGGTGCAGGGCGGGTTTGTGCCGGTGATCGCGCCGATTGGTGTCGACGACGCTGGTAATTCCTATAACATCAATGCCGATCTGGTCGCGGGCAAGGTCGCTGAAGAATTGCGCGCCGAGAAGCTGGTGCTGTTGACCAATACCGCCGGGGTGCTCGACAAGAACGAGCAGGTGGTGACCGGCCTCAGCGCGCAGGATGTTGACCGCCTGATCGCCGATGGCTCGATCTATGGTGGCATGTTGCCGAAGGTGCGCTGCGCGCTCGAGGCGGTGCAGCACGGCGTGACCAGTGCCCACATCATCGACGGCCGGGTGCAGCATGCGGTGCTGCTCGAGCTGTTCACCGACGAAGGGGTCGGCACGCTGATCCGCGCGTGAGACCCTCTTCATGTGGCTGTGAGGGTGGCCGGCCTTGAGCGTGGTCGATCAAGGGTTGTTGCTGGCGGTATCCTTGCTGGCCAATCTGTTTTCGGCCTTTGCCGGTGGCGGCGCCGGCCTGTTGCAGCTGCCGGCCTTGATCTTCCTTGGTCTGCCCTTTGGCATTGCACTGGCCACCCACAAGGTGGCATCGGTGGCGCTGGGCGTCGGCGCAACGCTGCGCCATCTGCGCGAGGATACGCTGGAGCGGCGTTTCATCCTGTTGCTACTGGTCAGCGGGGTGCCCGGGGTCATCCTCGGCGCCAGCCTGATCCTGCAGATCCCGGACCGCATCGCCCAGCTTGCACTCGGTGTGCTGACGATGCTGATGGGTATCTATTCATGGCTGCGGCCGGCGCTGGGTCAGCATTATCAGCCGGCGCATCGTGATCTCCGTGGCAATCTGCTGGGTGCTGCCGGCCTGTTTGTCATCGGCGTGCTGAATGGCTCACTGACCTCGGGCACCGGTCTGTTTGTCACCTTGTGGCTGGTGCAATGGTTTGGCATGGATTACAAGCGGGCGGTGGCCCATACGCTGGTGCTGGTTGGTCTGGCGTGGAACGGCAGCGGTGCTGTGACGCTGGGCATGCTCGGTACCATCGCCTGGGACTGGTTGCCGATGCTGCTGATCGGGTCGCTGGTTGGGGGTTATGTCGGGGCCCATCTTGCTATCCGCCACGGCAACCGCTTCATCAAGCGCGCCTTCGAGGTCATGACGGTGCTGGTCGGGCTGAAGCTGATACTGGGCTGAAAAACGCCGATGCGTTGTTCGATAATGTATCAGCCGGTGCCGTACTGTTGCTGGTAGGCGCGGATCGCGGTGAGCTCGCCCTGTTTATCCTTTTTCTGTTCCAGGTAGCTGATCAGTGTCGCCAGATCGACGATGCTGGTGACCCGGATGCCGTAGTCCTGTTCGACCTCCTGGATCGCCGACACGGCGCCCAGGCCGCGTTCCTGGCGGTTCAGCGCGATGGCCATGCCGGCGAATTCGGCGCCCGCATGGCGGATGATGTCGGCCGATTCGCGTGCCGAGGTGCCGGCCGAGATCACATCGTCAATGACCAGTACCCGGCCGTTCAGCGGACTGCCGACAATGATGCCGCCCTCACCGTGGCCCTTGGCCTCCTTGCGGTTGAAGGCGTAGGGCACATCGCGCCGGTGGTGATCGTTCAAGGCGATCGCCGTGGCCACCGCCAGCGGGATGCCCTTGTAGGCCGGGCCATACAGCATGTCATAGCCCATGCCTGAGTCCTCGATCGCCGCGGCGTAATACCGGCCCAGGGCGCTGATGGTGCGTCCGCTGTTGAACAGGCCGCTGTTGAAGAAATAGGGGCTGATGCGGCCGGATTTGAGGGTGAAGGAACCAAAGCGCAGTACGCCACAGTCGATGACAAAATCGAAGAACTCTCGCTGGTAATCGCGGATCATGGTACCCATTCCATAAAAAATGTCTATTCTAGCCGCCCGCCGTGGACTTGGGAAATCAACAAGTGTTCAACAGGCGATGGCGGTACGCGGCTCTTTGAGCCGGCGCGGCCATGAGCGGCGGCGCATCCTGATCAAAGATTGATGGCGTTGAAAAAAGACGCCTCTGCCGCTGTCAGCTCTGCAGGGGTATGTCTGCTCACAGGGCTGGCGACAGGCGGCGGCGGTGTTGCGGGGGCAAGTGGCGTGGCGGCAAACAGCGGTTCCAGGATCAGGGTGGCCTGTTCATCGATCTGCAGCGGACGAAAGCGGTAGAGCTCCAGGGCTGGCCGGCACTGTTCCAGCAGCCGCAGCCCAGGTGGTGGATCAGGCGTGATCAGCACCAGGGTCAGCGGCAGTGTGTCCGGTATCGACTGCCCGGGTCGCAGCAGGCGGAGCCACGATCGATGATCATGGAGTTCATCGAAGGCCTGCAAGGCATCGGACAGGAAGGTCGCTGTCATCCGCTGACAGTAGCAGGCCAGGCGCAGGCGGTCTGTGGCCTGCAGCAGCAGATGGGGTGCCGGCAGCGGCAGATCTGCGCCCAGTACGCTGGCCGACGGATAGAGCGCAGTCAGGCTTGCCGTCAGCAACGAGGCGAGCTGTTCAGGTTTGAGTTCGGGCAGCGGGCGAACGTTCATTGATGGATGGATTCAGCTGGGCGCGCGATGACAGCGTTATCCTGCCGGGTTTGCAAGCGCCAGTCCCGGTGATCGGCCAGTAACAGATCCGTGATGTCCTGTAGCGGCCCGGCGCCCGGTCTGCCTGGCCTGTGCGTGGCCTGCGGGTTCGGCAGCTGGCCATAGCTGAGCAGCTTGATCCCGAGGAAACTCAATGCGGCGACGGCCAGACGGCTGAAGGCCTGCCGGGCATCGTTGCGACTGTGGGCATTGATGACGGCGATGCCGATGCTGTGCGGGCGGATATGGGCCGACAGTCGTTTGACCTGCAGATAGGCGCCACGCAGGCCTTCACGGTCTGCCGATACCGGCAACAGGATGCGATTGCCATGGGCCAGTACCGAGGGCATCACCGTGGCCAGTGGCAGCATGACGATGTCAGCTGCGGCCGGCCAGTAGCGGGATTGCCCCAGGGCCTGCATCAATGGCGAAACCGTGCTGAGGCAGGTGTCCATCGGGCGGGGGGCGCCGCGCGCCGGGCGTTGCAGCGTGTAGCGTACCGTGCTGTCTTGTCCGTCCATGCCTGCCATCTGTTCGATCAGCAGCGTGGCATGACCGCGATCGGCCAGTTGTCGAACCAGCGGCTGCAATGGGAATTGCTGTTGCTGGGGCAGCTCGTTCATGACCAGGACTGTGAACGGGGTGGCGGCGGGTTTACGGACAGCGCCATCAAGAAAATGGTGGCTGATCTGTGCCAGGCGTTGTCGGCTGTCGAGTTGCAGTGCTTGCTTGACGGCGGCCATGTCATTGGATCTCCAGGTTGGCAGCGCTGACCTGCAACAACGAATTGACCTCGCCGAAATTATTGACGATGTGCAGCGGGTTATTGGGGTCCTGCTGCCATTTGCCATCTATGACCAGGCGGTATTGGTATTGACCCGGTTGCAGATGCACGATCTTGTGCAGCCTGCCATCACTGCGGACGGTCTCGACTCCGCGATCGGGGATCCAGTCATTGAACTCGCCGGCCAGCTTGATATCCATGTCGGCTGTTGCCGCATCCGGTGCCGTGATGACCACCTTGTAGCGGGATGGCCGGGCCGTGTTGACGGGTCGTCTGCCGGGGGTGGTGGCTTTGACGGGTGCTGCACTGACCGTTGCCGTGGTGGTGTCCGGCCGCGGCAGTAATGTTGTATCCCACGAGGCCTTGCCGGTTTCGATCAGCAGCTCCTCGGCCAGTTGCTGATAATCATAGGCGGCCTGGCAGCCGGGCAGATACTCGATGACCGGTTTGCCCTGGGCGGCCGCCTCACGCAGCCTGATCGTGTGGTGGATGCGCGTCGACAATACCTGGTCGGCATAACGATCCAGCAGGTCGTTGAGCATCAGGCGCGTGAAGCGCGTACGGTGATCGAGCTGGGTGACGACAATATACTGGGGGATATCGAGCTGGTATTTGCTGCTGAGCAGGTCCACGGTTTCGCTGAGACGCTCCAGGCCGTCAAGGGCGAAGGTGCTCAACTCCACCGGGATCAACACTGCCGAGGCGGCGCGCAGGGCGTTGAAGCTCAGCAGGCCCAGTGACGGTGGGCAGTCCAGCAGGATGAAGTCATACCGTTCACGCAGCGGCTTTAACAACAGAGCCAGCTGCCGGTCACGGTGTGCACTGTCACTCAGCAGATGTTCAACCGCCGCCAGTGATATGGTCGCCGGTACCAGGTCAACATTGGCGATGACCTGGGGCACGATCACCTCATCGAGCTCGGCCTCATGCATGAACACTTCATAAAGTCCCTCGGTGTCCTGGCAACGCTGACCCAGGCCGAGCGAGGCATGGCCCTGCGGGTCCATGTCTATCAGCAGCGTGCGTTGCGCGCGTCGTCCCAGACAGGCGGCGAGGTTGATGGCAGTGGTGGTCTTGCCGCATCCACCTTTCTGGTTGGTGATGGCGATGACAGTCATCTGTTTTCTCCTCTCCATTGTGGTCTTCCATAAACGAAAGAGCGGGGTGGTTGCCCCGCTCTTTTTCTACAAAGACGTCATGACGACGGTTTCCAGCTGCTGTGTGTTGAGGGCCGCCAGCGGCCCCGGCTCGGGAGGCGGCAGCCGGCGTTTGCGCCAGCGTTCGATATCGCGTTGCAGATGGGCAACCGGCAGCAGCCAGGCCTGGCCACTCAAGGCCTCGAAGGCGGCGTTGTCCCGGAACACCAGTACCACATCTCCGGTGACAACAAGGCTGGCCTCGCTGAGCGGTGTCTTCAGGTGTGGCAGTTGGTCTTGCAGTGCGCGGATGATCCCGCGTATCCGCTGGATCGATACGCCACCATCGAGCAGCGTGCGGATGGCCTTTAATGCAACAAGATCAATGAATGTATAGCGGGCATGGCCGCCAGCGGTGATATCAGAGGGGGGCAGCAGTGCAGTGCGCCGCCAGTACGCCAGCTGGCGCATGGTGACGCCGGTCAGCTCAGATGCCTGTTGACTGCTGTAGGCGGTCTCTGTCATCTGTCCTGCTCCCTGAGCGAAAGACTGGGGTAATAGTTGATGATATCGGTCATACTTGTCAAGAGAATGCTACAAAAAGATCTCAGGTTGTCGTGTTTTGCAGGCAAGGGTGGTCATGCGCGTCATCACAGTGAATGTTAACGGGATCCGTTCGGCGGCACGCAAGGGTTTTTTTGACTGGCTGATGCAACAGCAGGCTGATTTCATCTGCCTGCAGGAGACCAAGGCCCAGGAGCACCAGCTGACAGAGGGGTTGTACCGTCCGTCTGGATTTCATTGTTATTACCATGATGCGGAGAAAAAAGGATACAGCGGCGTTGCAGTCTACAGTCGCCACCGGCCTGATCGGGTGATCACCGGCCTGGGCTGGCCGGATGTTGATGCAGAAGGGCGATTTCTGCGACTCGATATAGGAGATCTTAGTATTGTTTCTCTTTATCTGCCGTCGGGTTCCAGTGGTGAGCAGCGTCAGGCGGTAAAGTTTGATGTCATGGCGCGCCTGATGGGGGTGCTGACAGAGATGCGAGGGCAGGCGCGGAATTTTATTCTATGCGGTGACTGGAATATTGCACATCAGAAGATCGATATCAAAAACTGGCGTGGCAATCAGCAGAACTCCGGATTTCTTCCGGAGGAGCGCGCCTGGCTCGATCAGTTGTTCGGTCCTGTCGGTTTTGTCGATGCCTTTCGTGTGGTCAATCAATTGACCGAGCAATATACATGGTGGTCGAATCGTGGGCAGGCGTGGGCGAAGAATGTTGGCTGGCGGATTGATTATCAGATCATTACGCCGGGGCTGCGGCATGCGGTGCGGCAGGCGGATATCTACAAGGAGCAGCGTTTTTCCGATCACGCACCGCTGACGATCGACTACGATTATCCGCTAGTGTAGTTGCTGGGGCAGCATACGGATCAGGGCGGGGTGCAACGCTGCAGGCTGTCGCGCATCGCCTGCAGCGCCTCGGTCTGCAGCAGCAGATCTTCATGCTGCTGTTTAATGCTGGCCACCTTGCCATCAAGCTCGGTCTTCGAACTGCTGATCCTGTTCAGGGTTTCCATATGTTGTTCGATGCTGTCACGTTTTTCCTGAATCTCGTTGACCAGCGGCGTGACCAGGTCCTTGAACCATTGGTCGGCGCTGCGTTGAGCATCTACGAACAGGCTGCGCACATGACTGACCAGTGAGATGAAAAATTTCTTAATAACGAAGTTCTGTTCGGTCATGGTGGTCAGCGTGCTGTCCCGATAGCCTTCAGCCTTGGCGTAGATCTGCTGCAGCTGGTCGTTGAACTCTCCCACGTTTAAGGGTTCCGGCACCTTGAGATGGAGACCGTGATCTTCCTGGAATTTCTTGTAGATTGATTCGACACTCTTGTGTGTCTGTTCGGCCTGGCGGTTGGCGATCTGCATCGCATCGCGGGCGCTGTCAAAAAATGCCTGCATGCCTTTTTTAAGTCCGGCCGTGGTCCAGCTGCCCTGCATGTCAGTGCGGGTCTTCTTGATCAGGGTGTCAATGGCCTCCTCACCCAGCACATCAAACATGTTTTTTGCCTGCAACGCGATCTTGCGCCGGCTGGCCTGAAAGTTCTTTACGCTTTCATAATAGGAGACCTTGTTGGTCTTGGCCTTGTGGATCATCTTCTGCAAGGTTTCATCATTGCTGTTGCGCAACAGCTCCATATCATCGAGTTGTCGTTTGATATCTTCCGCGCGTGATTGCAGCGGTGACAGGTTGCTGGCGATCATCTGGTCGAGACGGGTAACGATGCTGTCCCAGATCATCTTTTGTTTGGTGGGCAGGATCTCCATGGCCAGCAGGTTTTCCAGTGCCGGCAGATTGCTTTTCTTCAGCAGGTCGTCATTGTTACGGATCTTGGCCAGCAAGGCCTTTTGTGCCGAGATCGGGAACACGTTGCCGGCATCGATGCCAAGCAGCGCTGCGCTGGTCCGGCATTGCTCGGTGATCGATGCCTGCACCTCGGTCTCGGTCTTCATCTCGTCCCACAGGGTGTCGATCTTGTTGAGTACAGCGATCAGCCCGGATTGTTTCTTGTTGCGGAAGGCCATGATGTGGTTTTGCCAGATATCAAGGTCGCTGCGGGTGACACCGGTGTCGGCTGACAGAATAAACAGCACTGCCTGGGCGCTGGGCAGCATGTTCAGTGTCAGTTCCGGCTCACTGCCCAGGGCGTTCAGGCCCGGGGTATCGAGGATCACCAGCCCTTGCTGCAGCAGCGGATGCGGGAAGCTGATGATGGCATGGCGCCATACCGGGACCTCTACCTGGGCGCTTCCGCCCGCATTCTGTTGCAATGAGGTCTGTACATCGTCGGTCAGCAGGCCGAGTTTCTCCGCCTCGGCACTGGAGACCAGCTTGGTCTTGACCACTTCTTTGAAGATTTCTGCCATCTTGTCCGGTGAGCTGATATCAACCGGCAGCATGGTCCACTGAGTCGCTTGTGCCTTCAATTCGGCTAGGCTCATATCACTGAGGCGGGTTTCGATCGGCAACATCTTGAGATAGGCCTGACTCTGCGCGGTGTCATACAGCAGTTCGGTCGGGCACATCGTCGTTCTCCCGACGTCGGATGGCAACAGCCTGCGACCGGCATCGGCAAAGAAGATCGCATTGATCAGTTCGGTCTTGCCGCGCGAGAACTCGGCGACGAAGGCGATGCTCAGGGTGTCATGCTGCAGCGATTGCAGCGCATCGAACAGTCGCAGTTCGATCTCCGGGGTGCCCTTGTCGTATTTTTTCAGCCATTGCTGGTAACCATTGATGGTCTTGATCAATTCGTTTTTCCAGGAGGCAAAGGCCTGCATCTGGTGCTTGAACTGGTCGGGCCCCTGGGCGGGCTGGTTAATTTTTATAGCTTTTTCAGACATTTGAGTGTAACAAGATGCGATCCGTTTCTGACCCTAGGCGTCCTCTGGTGTTATCGGATACAGCGGCTGATTCCTGTAGTGATTGATTTTTATTGAGTTGTTCAAACAATCGACAGCAGGTCGGCGACCATGATCAGGGGCGGGTGATGGCTGATGGCAAACGGGTCGGGGCGTGGATTCGCAGCCGTTTATGGCGGCCCTGATCACCGCTGACCAGGGTAATGGCATGACGTGACACGCCAAACTCCCGGGCCATGAAGCCGATCAGGTGTTCATTGGCCCGGCCGTCGAGTGGCGGGGCCGTGATGCGTATCTTCAGGGCCTCACCATAAGGCCCGACGATCTCATCGCGTGAGGCGCGCGGCTGGACCTTGAGCGTCAGCAACAGGTCATCGCCCTGCCAGTGCAGCCAGGTATCAGCCGCCGGCATGCCGGCGGCCCCGTCGCAGGGCGATCAGCACGCCCATCAACCAAAGCAAGAAGCCATTCCAGCCCACACCGCCGACCCCGCCACCGCTGACACGGGCAGCCTCCTGTGACTTGAAGTAGTCCGTCAGCGATTGCTGGGTGGTGGTGACCGAAGCCAGATTGTCCTTGTAGCTGGACTCCAGCGGGTTGTCGGTGGTCAGCTGCGCCGTGGTAGACAGACTGCCCAGCGTGCCGACCGGGATGTCGGTCATGACCTTGCCGCTGAAGGTGAGAAACTGGTTGGTCTTGGCCGTGACGGCGCTCAGCGTGCAGTGGACCTGATTGCCGGCGACGCTGCAATCTGCTGGCAGACTGGTAGTGTCGATGGCCATATTGACCGGAAACACCACGTTCAGCGACAACTGGCTTGCGGGGGCCATGTTGAAATTGCCTATGTTGCCGAGGGTGACAGCATAATGAACAGTGTCATGCTGGGTGACCATGGCACGACTGCTTTGCAGGCCATCACTGAGGGTGACAAAGACGTCGGCACCGCTGCTGCGCAGCATGAATCCGTCTTGGCCTACGGCATGGAAGCGCCTGCTATCCCAGGTGATGCCGTGCAGATCATTGATCGCCGGCCATGACGAGGCATTCAGGGTGTCGATGTCCATTTCCTTCCAGATCTCCAGCGGATCTTTGGCATCTTTTTTATAATAGATCCGGTCTGAACTGCCTACGATCAAGTACTGGCCGTTACCCCAGGCGGCGTCATAGAAATGTTTTGTGGGATCAACACCGGTATTGCGCTTGACCCAGCTGCCGCCATCGGCACTGACCAGGATCGTGCCCTTGTCACCGACAATGACAAACTCGCTGTCCAGATAGCGGATGGCATTCAAGTTTGGTGGGGTGGTGCCCAGGTTCAGCGGGATCTGTGACCAATTGATCCCGTTATTGCTGGCGAGTAATGTGCCATTGTTGCCGACGGCAAAGAAGACATTCCCATCGCTGGCGATACCGTTCAGGCGCGTGGTGGCGGGAGCGGTTACCGAGGGATCAAGGGTGACGGCATTGCTCCAGTCGGCCCCGCTGTTGAACAGTATGTTCAGCTTGTCACCAACGGCCACCGAGGTTGAACCGGCGCGCGCCAGGCCCCGTAATGCGTTGCCGGAGGACGGTATGATCTGTTTGAACCAGGTGATGCCGTCATTACTGGACAGGATGATGGCTGCAGTGGTGGCGTTGATGTCGAGGCCGCTGGCCAGAAACTGTGTGCCATCCCAATGGATCGCCGACAGATCAGCGGATAGGATGCCAACGGGCAGCGTGACTGGTGTCCAGCCGGTATCTTGGACATTGACATACAGCGCCCCACTGCCGGTTGCAACCAGCGTGTTGAGACCCGCCCCGCCTACAGTGATGGCGCTCAGATCGCTGATCAGCGCGGAAGGTGTCAGCGTCAGGGTATGGGTGGTTGGATCGATCCGTGCGCTGTTGCCGTGACCGACGGCTACATACTGGGTTGGATTGAGCGGGTGGTTGCCGACCAGGTCCTTCAGTAACGGTTTTGAGGGGGGCGCTGCAAACGTTGACCAGCTTGTACCCTGGGTGGCGCTGGCGTACAGCGTGCCGATGCTGTCGATGGCGAGGACCTGCGTGCTGTCCCAGGCAAGGTCGGTGGCCGCATTGCCGTAGGTGGGGGTGGGCGAGCTATCCAATTGCAGCGGGTTGGTGCCGGCGATGAGGTTGCCGCTGACGAGAAAACCCTGGGTGCTGGCGATTGAGCCATCGATGTTCTTGATCAGTACCTCGGCGCTGATCACCAGCTTGCCGCTGCCAGTCGGGTCCAGTGCCACGGCCTTCAGGATCACGCTGGTGCGCTGATCATAGACGCCGAAGTTCGCGGCACTGAGGTTGTAGCGATACCATGCGTTGCCGTCGCTGATCATCACCAGCCCGGAGGTGCCTACGGCGACCAATCGGATTCCGTCGCCGTCCATCTTCAGTAGCGTCGCACCGCCGGTATCGAGATCGGGGATCCGTGTCCAGTTGATGCCGTCAGGGCTCGACAGCAGCGTAGCCTGTGAGGAGATATAGTCGGAGGCGCCAAAGGCGATGAAGCGTCCATTGATCCAGCGTACACCCCACAGGTCGCGCGTGGTCAGTGAATTATCCGCCGACCAGGTTTGCCCATCGGCACTGCTGAGGACGATCCCGTCTTTGCCGACGGCGACATAACGGGTGCCATTGTAGGCGATGCCATACAGGTGCTGGATCGAGACAGATTCCTGGATGGTCCAGTTCGCACCGTTGCTGCTGGCGATGACGCCATTTTTGCCAACGGCGAGATAACGTGTGCCATCCCAGACCGCTGCCTCGAGGTTTACGCCATCAGGCAGCGGATTGCTTGGCGACCAGTAGATGTAGTCGGCGAAGGCCGCAGGGATGGGCAGCAGCATGACGATGACCATGCACAGGGCTTTGAATAGTGCAGGTCGTGGCGGCTGGTATGTCAGCATCATGGCATCATCACCATCAATGTCCCAGCGCCCTACCCAGATCGGCCAGCGGTGCGACCGCCAGGATCTTCAGCAGCTGGATGATGATCAGCACTACCAATGGCGACAGATCGATGCCGGAGATCAATGGAAGCAGTCGACGTACCGGGCGCAGCAACGGTTCGTTCAGGCTGTACAGCAGGCCGGACAGCGGGTTGGGCCCGCCCGGTCCGACCCAGCTGAGGATGGCCTGGGCGATCACGGTGATCAGGTAGGTGGTCAGGGTCAGGTTCAGCAATTCGGCCACGGCCAGCACACCCATCCCGGCCAGATTGAAGGTCTGGCCGAGGATCAGATAGATCAGCGCCAGCGTTGCCATCTGCAACGCGAACAGCAGCACCAGCGCAGCCAGGTCGACGCCGCCCCAGCCCGGGATAACGCGCCGCAACGGTTTCAGCGGCGGGTTGGTGACCTTGACGATGAACTGGCTGAACGGGTTATGAAAGCTGGCGCGGGCCTTCTGCAACAGAAAGCGTAACAGCACCAGCATCATGTACAAGCCGGAGATGGCCTCGACCAGATACAGCGCCGCATTGCTCAGGTAACCGTTAGTCATGATGTTGTCCCAGGGTTTCGGCCAGCTCTGCCGAGCGGCGGCAGGCTGCCTGCAGGGCCTCATCAAACAGTGCGTGAATCTCGTGCTGTTCCAGAACATCTATGGCGCGCTCGGTGGTGCCGCCGGGTGAGGTGACGCGGCGGCGCAGTTCAGTGCTGTCGAGGGTGCTCTCCAGCGCCATCTTGGCAGCGCCAAAGGCAGTCTGCAGTGTCAGCAACCGTGCGGTCGCGGCCGGCAGACCGAGGCGGCGGCCGGCCGCCTCCAGTGCCTCGATGACCAGGAAGAAATAGGCCGGGCCGCTGCCGGACAGCGCTGTGACGGCATCCATCAGGCGCTCGTCATCCAGCCATAACACGATCCCCGAGGCGCGCAGGATCGATTCGGCCTGGCTGCGCTGGCCGTCGGAGACCCGGTGGTTGGCATACAGTGCCGAGGCCCCGGCGCCGACCAGTGCCGGGGTATTGGGCATGGCGCGTACGATCGGCAGCCCCTGACCCAGCCAGCGCTCGAGTGCTGCAATGCGGATACCTGCGGCGACCGAGATGATCAGCGGTCTGCGTTGCTGCAGTGTGGCAGCGATGCCGCGCGCGACCTCTGCCATGACCTGTGGCTTGACGGCGAGCACCACCACGTCGGCGCGGCCGGCTGCGGCCGAATTGTCAGTGCTGGCGGTGATGCCAAGGTCGTCCCGCAGCGATGTGCAGGTGTCCTCATTGGGGTCGGCGACATGGAGGGCGGACGCGGGGTAGCCGTCGCGGAGCAGGCCGCCGATCAGGCAGCGCGCCATATTGCCGCCGCCGATGAAGGAGATGGATGGATGGTTCATCTCGTCAGGTGCCAATATTGGATGCAATGGAGCCAGTTTATCATGAAATCAATAGTTTGCGCATTTAGCGCGAATTAAGCGGGTGTCCCGCTACGACCGTTCGCCAAACAGGGCCGTGCCGATACGGACCAGTGTCGAGCCCTCGGCGATCGCGGCCTCGAGATCACCGGACATGCCCATCGACAGGGTATCGAGCGCAAAGCCTGCCGCCTGCAGCATCTGGTAAAGATCATGCACCGCCCTGAAACGTTCTCTTTGACCAATCGGGTCTGCGTCAGGTTCCGGGATGGCCATCAGGCCGCGTAGCTTCAGATGTTCGAGTCCGGTAACCAGCTGGGCCAGCGCCAGCAGATCTGCGGCATCGGCCCCGGATTTGCTGGCCTCGTGACTAATGTTGACCTGCAGGCAGATATTCAGCGGTGGCAGGCCGGCCGGGCGTTGTTCATGCAGCCGCCGGGCGACCTTGGCGGTGGAGACGCTGTGCACCCAGTCGAAATGATTGGCCACGGCGCGGGTCTTGTTCGACTGCAAGGGGCCGACGAAATGCCATTCCAGCCTCAAGTCATGCAGGTCTGTGATCTTTGGCAGGGCCTCCTGGACATAGCTCTCGCCAAATCGCCGCTGTCCGTAAGCTGCGATCTCCCGTATCAGCGGTACCGGCACTGTCTTGCTGATTGCCAGCAACTGTACCGATCCTGCGATCCGGCCATACAATATTTCAGCCGTCCGGATCCGGTTTTGTACATTTTGTAGCCGAACCGAGAGTGGCTGTCCATCGACTGTGTGCTGCATCAGCGTATTCTATGCTGCAGTGACCAATACTGCATCTGCTTGTTAAAGAGTAAAGCTGCCTGTGCCGCTAGATTGGAACAGATTGCAACAGGTTGTTTTTTCGGATGTTAGCGGTCCGAAACAGCAGGGAGAATATGTATGGATATCGCAGAATTGCTGGCCTTTGGTGTCAAGAACAAGGCATCGGATACTCATCTGTCAGCAGGGTTGCCGCCGATGATCCGTGTCGACGGCGACATGCGGCGTATCAATGTCCCGGCGCTGGATCACAAGTCGGTGCAGGCGATGGTCTACGACATCATGAACGACAAGCAGCGCAAGGAGTTCGAAGAAAAGTTCGACAGCGACTTTTCGTTCGAGATCCCGGGCCTGGCCCGCTTCCGCGTCAATGCCTTTATGCAGAACCGCGGCATGGGCGCGGTGTTTCGTACCATTCCATCCGAGATCCTGACGCTGGAGCAGCTCAATGCACCGGAGATCTTCAAACAGATCTCTGATCAGCCCCGCGGCATCGTGCTGGTCACCGGACCGACCGGTTCCGGCAAGTCGACGACCCTGGCGGCGATGATCGATTACAAGAACGATACTGAATATGGCCATATCCTGACGCTGGAAGATCCGATCGAATTCGTGCACAAGAGCAAGAAATGCCTGATCAACCAGCGCGAGATCCACCGTGATACACTCAGTTTCGCCTCAGCGCTACGCTCGGCCTTGCGCGAAGACCCGGATGTCGTGCTGGTCGGTGAAATGCGTGATCCGGAGACCATCGGTCTGGCATTGAGCGCGGCCGAGACCGGCCATCTGGTGTTTGGCACCTTGCACACCAGTTCGGCTGCCAAGACCATCGACCGTATCATCGACGTGTTTCCGGCCGCGGAGAAGGAGATGGTGCGTTCGATGTTGTCAGAGTCATTGCGCGCCGTGATCTCACAAACGCTGCTGAAGAAGAAGGGCGGCGGCCGCGTTGCGGCACACGAGATCATGATCGGCACCCCGGCGATCCGCAACCTGATCCGCGAGAACAAGATCCCGCAGATGTACTCGGCGATCCAGACCGGTCAGGCGGTTGGTATGCAGACGCTGGATCAGAACCTGCTGGCCATGGTGGCCAAGGGCATCATCTCCAAGGAAGATGCCCGCACCAAGGCCGCGAACAAGGACAGTTTTCAGTAGGCGTCAGCGCTGATAAGGCGTTTGTTATCGTGGTGATGGGTCGCTGTTACGCAGGCTGATGACCGGCCAGCCTTTCATCGACGCATGCTGGGCCAGCGTGTCATCGGGATCGACGGCACAGGGATGGGTGACGCGCTCCAGCAGCGGGATGTCGTTGTGTGAATCCGAATAAAACCAGCTCGATGCCAGATTCAGACCGTTTTGTCTCAGCCATAGCTCCAGTTTTTTGACCTTGCCCTCCCGGAAGCACGGCGGGTCGACGATCCGGCCGGTGTAGCGGTTGGCTATCAATTCAGGATCCGTGGCCAGCAGGTGGTCAACCCCGAAGTGTTGCGCAATCGGTTCAGTGACAAAACGGTTGGTCGCGGTGATGATCACCAGCGTATGCCCCAGCCGGCGATGTCGATCGAGCAGCTCATAGGCCTTGGGCAGCATAATCGGGATGATCTTGTCAGTGAAATAGCGCTGTCGCCAGCGGTGCAGTGTGGTCAGGTCATGCTCGGTAAGCGGTAGCAGTGAGAACTCCAGAAATTCACGGATATCAAGCGTGCCATGTTGGTATTCCCAATAATAACGGTCATTCTCGCGTTGATAGTATTCGCGGTTGACGGCGCCCTGTTCAATCAGGAACTGACCCCACAGGTGGTCGCTGTCGCCGCCGAGCAGCGTGTTGTCGAGATCAAACAGGGCTATATTCATACGGGTGATGGCTTCTAAGTTCGCAGGTTGGATTGAGATTATTGGCTGGGGTGGATGTAGCCAAGCATCTGCAGCGCCTCGTGATAATAGGGGTTGGCGGCGCAATGGTCGAGCAGTCTCGGATCAACAGCCCGAGGTGTTGAGGGACGGATCTCTTCAATGCGATTGCTGGTATTGACCGTATCGCCGGTAATGGTCTGATATTGACGCCAGCGTTGCGTGTATCCTGGATCGAATTCCAGTCTTAGCCGTGTGCATAATGTCTGCAAGGTGGAATCAGGCTGATGAGTGAAATCCTCATAGCGGATAAAGCCGGTTTCGAGGCATTTGCGGGCGAACTGCCAGTAGCCATGTATGTAGTTGTCAATATTCAAATGCCCCTGCATGATGTTCAGGGCATTCAGGCTCAGATACTGATCGATTGGATGACGGACTGAGCAGATATTGATGATCTCGAAGTTGGCCTGCAGGGCGTCACAGAGCGCGAATCGATAACTGGGCTTTTGAACAAATGGGGTGCCTGTGAAATCGATATGACTCCAGTCCCTGATGACAAGTTTCAGATCGCTGGCATCACAGCGTTCATTGATGGTCGCAATGACCTGGGAGAAACTGGGAGTGCTCTCGGCAAACTCTTGGGCCTGTTGTTCGCTGAACAAGTTGAACCATCTGGTTGCCTGGGCCAGTGGGTTGAACATATGGACGAAGGCCGGATGGATTTCACTGAGAAGAATGACGCCCTGCATCGAGCCAAGGCATTTGCAAATCAGCGTTCCGCCGGTACGGGCCATGTGATGAAAGATACGGACGGTGGGTCGACTCATGATATTTATCTTTTTTAATTCAGGATGTTATTGTGCTGATTGCCTGATATGACCATTTGCGGCCGGGATGTTCTTTGTGGGAGAATGTTTCAGTATGCCAGCTGGCGCGGGGTTGTTTCCAGATGATTGATCGTGAGGGGTACAGGGCCAATGTCGGGATCGTGCTGTGCAACGATCAGGCGCGGTTGCTGTGGGCCCGCCGCATTGGCCAGGATGCCTGGCAATTTCCACAAGGCGGCATGCAGGAGCAGGAGAGTCCGGAGCAGGCGATGTTCCGTGAATTGCGCGAGGAGATTGGTCTTTCGGCCGGTGATGTGCAGCTGATCGGCAGGACTCGGGACTGGCTGAGGTATCGGCTGCCGGGTCGCATGGTGCGCCATCACCAACAGCCGGTGTGTATTGGCCAGAAACAGATCTGGTTTCTGTTGCGGCTGACCGGTGACGAGACCTGCGTCAGCTTTGACAGTACCAACCAACCGGAGTTTGATCACTGGCGTTGGGTCAATTACTGGCGACCGATGCGTGAGGTCGTGTCGTTCAAGCGTGGGGTATATGCCCGAGTGCTGCGCGAGTTCGCCCCGCTGGTGTTGCCGGCGCAGCGCCGGGTGTCCGCCCGATCTTTTGTTATCAATCCGCCGAATCGGCTTGTTTCCGAGTGATCTTCTCGGTTATTTCCGCCGTCATGGGAAGGTGATTTGCAGACCGCTCAGCAGTTGCTGGCGGTGATAGGTATATCCCGGGATGTTTGACGTATTGCTGGTGTTTTCATATTCGAAGACCAGCTGGGTCTGCCGTGACACAGGATGGGTCAACGTCGCGCCCAGGTTCAGGCGCTGTTCGGTGCGCCGCAGCAGGCTGCCATCGGCAAGCCGATTGCGATCGCGATACAGGCTGTGTCGGGAGCTGATGCCGAGGGTCGCCGAATACCGTGTGCCGATCGGAAATCTGTAGCGGGCATGAAGGGTGTCGCGCAGCGGTGAGTAGCTGCTGAATGTCGTGGCGGTCATCAGGTCACGAAGATCATTGTCCTCGTGCGTGAACCCAAGTTGTAGTGTGAAATCGCCAGCGCCGAGTTCAGTCTGAATCCTCGCTCGTTGCTGGCGCCCTTCAAGATAATAATAGGCGTTGTTCAGTGAGTTGATCTGGTTGAGCTCATAATGCAGTTGCAGCGGCAGACGCCCTGCCATGGTGTAGTGGGCATTGCCTTCCACAGATAGGGTCCTCGAGAAGGGTCTGTTACCCAGATAGGTGTTGGCTGCATATCCGCCAAGGTGGTAACGCTGGTGATCTGTCGGTTGCCATCCCAGATTGATCCCGCCGCGGAGATAATCAACATCGTAGGGATTCATGGCCCGGTGCTGCAACAGCAGCGCGTTGCCTTCAATGGCGACGGAGAGGGAGGATGTCCTGTAGGCATCGACCGAGCCAAAGGCCGTCAGGTCGAGAAAGGTATCCGAGGCCTGGCTGCTGGACAACGGCTGGTCGGCAGCACTCAATGTCACGTTGTCGTCCAGGCCCAGGCTGGCGCTGAGCGACAGCAGTGAGGTTGTTGGAGCATCCATCTTGGCCGGCGGCTGCTGCGGTGCCCCCAGGCGCCGTAACAGGTCGTTGGCAAGGACGCGCATTGAGTCATTGCTTGTTGAATTCAGGACCTGATTGAGCTGGCGGATGGCTTCGTTGCGGTCATCCTGTTTGATTGCAACCAGGGCCAGATTGTAATGGCCAAGGTCGGCCATCGGCGGGTGTTGTGTAAGGTGTCTGAAGGCGGCGCGGGCGCGGGTGTAATCCCCGGTTTGATAATAGGCCGCCCCGAGATTGTAATACAACGAAGGTTTGTCCATGCCCAGGGACTTGGCCTGCTGAAAGGCCTGCAATGCTGCCGCATAGTCGCCGTTGTCGAATGCCTGCTGGCCACGGCTAAATGACTCGGAAGGGTCGTCAGATAGGGCCCAGGCAGTTGAGTGAATGCTGAGTAGCATGAGTAGACCGCAGGCGGAGAGCAGACATTTCATCGGCAGCAATAAGTCGTTGATCCTGGAAAGAGTATAGCAGCATAGGTTGTTGCCCCCTAAATAAAAAGGCCCACGAGGCGTGGGCCTTAATAGTAGATAAAGGCGGCGCTCAATGCAGGTCTGTACCTACTGCTTCGGGGGCGACTTCCTGATGGGGTGCCTCAGGGAGGACCGTGGAGATGGTTTCGATCGCTTGTTGGGCTGCTATCTCTGCCGCGCTATCGTCCTGGATGGATGAGGCCCCTTCAGTGGCCTTGATACGAGCTTCGTGTGCCTTTTCCCGGGCCAGCCTTGACACTTCCTCGCCCTTGTCGCGGGTGCCGTCGAGATCATTAGCCAGTCGGCGTACGGACTGGCCGTGATCAGAGTGTTTGTCGGGGGCATGCCCCCCCGGATCGCCATCACGACGCGCGCTGCTGTTGCGCGACGTGTGATCTCGATTACCACTGTTGTTACGGGGTGGTTCACGTTTGACTGCATCAGGAAGCTCTGGAAGACTGATGCGGTGAATGATGTCTGATGTTGCCCGGGTGTTTTCGCTGACAGAGGTGCGCAGTGTCAAGGCCGCATCAATATCCGAGGAGATCAGGTGCAGCTCGGCCGCGGCCGTGCTTACATACAAGGCCAGCAGCGTTGTGCCGCCGAGACTGGCAATAAAACGGGGGGTATCCATGTCAAAACTCCTTCCTGTCCTAATTTAGATAGCGATAGCTTTATTTCAGTCTTTAAAGTAATGCGCTGATCGCTGTGTGTTATACCAGCGGGGTTGAGTCACTGTCCAGGCGAGTGGTGTCCAAGCCATCCGTTGTCATCATGAAGCGGAAGGTTGCGGATTCATCGCCACCCCTGATATGGGCCACCAGTTCGCCACGGGTAGCCTTGCGGGCAATCAGCGGCAGGACCAGCTGATTCTTGCCAGCCTTGATCTGTGTCTGCCAGCTGATCTGGCGCTGGGACGGGAAGCCGGCCAGCTCGACATCGCGAGGCAGGGTCAAGGTGATCTCGGCGTGCTGCAAGGCGGCATCAGAATCGAACAGCATCCGCAGATCCTGAGGCTGGTTCACCGCCAGCGTATGACTGGCAAACGGGGCAGGATCATCGGATATATTGCTCGAAGCCAGGTAGGCTGTGCCGATTGCCATCATCGCCACGGAGGCCGCCATGGCGCCACCCCAGGCGTACAGCCTAGAACGACGGGGGGATGAAGGCGCCGACCCGGAACGGGGGGTGGCAGCGGCGTGTACAAAGGCGCGTTCCAGGAATGCAGGGTCAGGGTCGATGGCGGGCATGCCCGCCATCGCCAGTTTAAGCTGTCGGGCATGCAACAGCGTGCTGCGGCATGATGGGCAATATTTGATATGATGATCAATGGCCTGATGCTGCAAGGCATCCAGATCCCTATCGAGCCAGTTATCGATGTTTTTCAGGCAGTCAGCGCAGCGCATGTTTACTGTCCTCCTGTCCCTTGACACGCTTGTTGCTCAGAAACGGTTCCCTGTTCTATCAGCAGTTCCCGCAACCGGGCCCGCGCACGATGCAGCCTGGACTTCAGGGTGCCTATCGGGCAATCGAGGATGATCTCCATCTCGTTCAGGGCGTAGCCCTCAACATCATGCAGCATCAGTACCGTGCGGTGGTTATCTGACAGACGGTCGAGGCCGGCCTGGATTTCACGTTGCAGCTGGGTCTGGCCCAGGGCGTGTTCCGGCTCATCCCCGCTGTCGGCGGGCTGTTCAAGGATCGGATCCGGGGCGTCTTCTTCATCGCCATGATGGTCGGTAACCAGATGCAGCGGGGAGCGGGACTGGCTGCGATGCATGTCGATAAACAGACGATAGAGTACCCGGGATAGCCACGGCCGCAACTGCTCGACCTGTTCCAGTTCGGGCAGGCGGGGATAGAGCTTGATCAGCAGGTCCTGCAGCAGATCCTCGGCATCGTGGCGGGAGCCACAGAAACGCCAGGCAAGACGGAACAGTGGTCCAGTATGAGGGGCCAACAGCTGCTGAAACCGGAGTTGTTGGCTTTGGGATGGCTTCATCGTGATTTGTGGTCGTTTATCCATAGACGCCTCAAGTGCGGGAATGGTTCCCTGATAGACGACCCCGATTATACCGGGATGCTATTGCAAGGGCGGTTATGAGACAATTAAAGATTCGTGATCTGGGATCGGCTTCACACGGGGCAGGCGTGTCCAGCCATGTTTGGTCAAGGGGTCGTCAGTATGGTGTTGTTCAATTGGGTGGTTTTCCTGCTGGTCAATGGCCTGGCCCTGGCGGCCGCCCACAGTGCAGCCGGCTATTTTATTCGTGAAGGAGATGGTGGGTGGTCGTTGCGGCTGGTCATGACCGGCATACTGTATTTCGCCCAGCTGACCGTGACGGTGTTATTGTTGGGGGTGGCGATTCGTTACCTGACACCGGCATCAGTGATTGGTGTCAGTGTTGTATTGTCTGTTGCGGTGCTTTATAGCCTGCGCAGATACCGTCGGCCATGGTTGCAGCCGCTGTCGGCAGGCGGGCGCAGTCTATGGGCGAGTCGTGACCGGGCGTTGGTCTGGCTGCTGATACTGTTTGTCATCCAGGTGGCGGTCCTGCTGGCCAAGGTCGTTTGGTTGCCGCCACAGATCTGGGACGAATGGGTGTATCACCTTCCTCCCGCAGTGGAATGGTATCAGCGTCAGTTTATCCCATCAACCATCGAAACTTCCGTGTCGGTTATCAACGGTGCTCCGTTGGGCATGACGGTGCTGGCATGGTGGTTTTTTGCCTTTTTTCGTGACGATATGCTGGTCGAGTTGCCGATGCTGTTGTGGGCGCTGCTGTTGGTGCCGGTCAGTTATGCAGTGATGCGCCAGTCCGGCGTCGATCGGCCTTGGGCAGTGAAATTTGCGATTGTAATATTTTTTATCCCCGCTGTTCTGCTGCAGGCCACGACGGTCAAGGATCACCTCGGCCTGAATATCAGCTTCATCACCGGCTTGCTGTTGCTGGCATTATTTCTGAGGTCACATGCATCGCGACACCTGTTGGCGGCAGCCTTTGCATTCGGTTTGATGCTTGGCTACAAGATTACCGCGCCTTTGCTTGTTTTGGTGGCCTTGTTGGTTTTTTCCTGCTGGATTGTTTTGCAGCAGCGCAGTCTGTTCAGGGAGTCTGCGAGCCGCCTGATGTTGCTGCGCAGTTGTCTGTTATCGCTCGTGGTGCTGGTGCTGATTGGTGGTTACTGGTATTTGCGTAACGTCCTGGTGTTTGGCCGTTTGCATGGTGCCTACGAAACCACGCAAGGTGAAGGTGGCGCCCTCGTTGAGCAGAGCTCTGGCGCCTTGCAGTCCTTGGCCGGGAGGTTTTCCCATTTTGATTTTTTAACCATGAATCTCCAGGAGCTGTTGCCGCGGTTGTTCGATTATCAGTTTATTTATGGCGCTGATCTGGTTAACGTCTCCGGCTTTGGGCCACAGTTCGTGGTTTTCGGCCTGCTGGCCTGCGTGATTGCAGTAGCAGCGCTGTTTTCTGCGCGGCTTCGGGCGCAGCCGGTCGCGCTGTTGACCACAACAGCGCTGTTGCTGTTCATTGCCTACCTGTTCGTTGACTACAACCCCAACAGCTATCGCAAGCTTAGTTTTATGCCCATGGTGATGATTTCAGCCGCAGCGGTCTGGCTCCATCATTACGGCTTTCTGCAGTCGCCGGGCCAGAAGCGAGTGGTCAATGGCTTGTTGCTGGTTTGCGTGATCTGGAGCGGGATTAACATGCTGCCGCCGCAATATACAAATCCTAGGACATTGAAAGATTTCATCACTGCTGATGCCCAGTATCGCACCACGGCCAATTACACCAAATGGTTTGTTGTTGAACGGCCGCAGTTTTATCGGCAGTTGCAGAATTTTTCGGTTCATGAGCCCATTGTCTATCTGGGCAGTGATCGCAGTAACTTTCCCGGCGAGTCGGCGCCAGGGACCTGGGCGTACCTCTACTATGACCGGCAGTGGCAGCGGCGGGCGATTTATGCCAATCAACAACAGATGCTGGAGTGTCAAGGGGCGGTTTGTGTGGTCCGGGCGGGTTTTAAGGAGATGCTGCAACGGCAACACGCATATCTGGTCAGCAGCTGTAAGCTGAATCGCTGCCTGGAGATTCGTGATCCTGAACTATTTGCGGTGCTGCCCGGGTTGTATTATTACCTTGGGAAGGAGCCGCGGCCATGACGGACGGTCTGCGCTGGACGGTGATTGTGCTGATGTGTGCCCTGCTAATAGGCTATGGCTTTTTGAATCGTGGAAAAATGGCTGCCTTGCTGGAGAATTATGCGGCAACTACCGCGGGGCGTTCGGCGCTGGATGTGAGGATCAGCAGCGCAGCAGGCTTGAACAAACACATCAGATTGCCGGAATCAGATGTTTTCGATATGCGCGGGTCGCGCCGCGTGAGCTTCCTGACCCTTGCTGATGCAGAGTATCAGCAGCTGGCACAACAGGGTGATATCTCCGTCAATGGCAAGAAGGCGGCGTTCAAGCTGGGGGTGGACGGCAGTTTTTACGTGGCCGAGTACCTGGATCGACTGGTGGTGGTGACCCGTGAGGGGGACACCAAGACCCTGGCCGCACTGTTGTGGAAGAATCGTATCGCAACACGCGACATTATCCATTGTATGGATGAAAAGTTGTGTTCCAATCTCAAGGTCATAGCCAGCTGGGGGCGCCTTGAAGGCCCATATGCTGATAGCGATATCGTGCAGGAGCGGCGCGCCTTGCCACGTGGTCGCTGGGGGGTTGCTCCGCAGACGATCTTGCGGATCCAGTCCAAGGTGTCTACGCAGTTGCTGATTCAGACCGAGATGTTGAGTCTTGCGCCGGATAACAAGGTGACATACCAGGGCAGCCTGCTGGATGGCAGGCATATTGCCATGCGACAGAAGACCCTGATGATGGGCGGCAAGATATTGTTCCCGCTGGCGGATCAGTTCAAGGTGGCCGTCAAGCCTGGTAATAACGATATCATCATCCGCTATTCCAAGGCGGATGCCATTGATCAGCGTGCAGTGTATTATCTCGCGCTCACGGTCAGGCCCGCCGTCAACTGAAACAACAATCAGGCCGCTCCAGTTATCCCCCCCCATCAGTGACGCGGTTCAGGTGTTATCGGTGTTCAGTGGCCAAGAAAAATGGCTGCCATCAAGCTGCTGTTTAATAGGCCCGTAGGTGGACGAATCCATGCACCATCGTCAGCAGGATGATCTTGATATCAAACCATAGTGACCAGTGGCGGATATAGGCCAGATCGTATTCGACCCGTTTTTCCATCTTGTCCAGGGTATCGGTTTCACCGCGCCAGCCGTTGACCTGGGCCCAGCCAGTGATGCCGGGTTTGACGAGATGGCGCAGCATGTAGCCGGGGATTTGTCTTCGGTAGAGCTCATTGTGGGCTACCGCATGGGGGCGGGGGCCGACAATCGACATATGACCCTGCAGGACGTTGATGAACTGCGGCAGTTCGTCGAGTGAACTGCGGCGCAGCAGGCGCCCGAATGGAGTAACGCGCGGATCATCGATAGTGGTTTGTCGTATAGTGGAATCATTCTCAAGGACATACATGGTGCGGAACTTCCATACTTCGACCCGTTCTCCACCCAGGCCATAGCGGTGTTGTCTGAAGATCACCGGGCCAGGCGAGCTGATCTTGATGGCCAGTGCGATCAGCAGCATTGGTACGGAGACTAGGCACAGGATCAGCAGACTCAGCAGGACATCTTCCAGGCGCTTGACTATACCGCCCATGCCGGTATGCGGGGTTCCATAGATGTTGATCAACGGCAGACCGGCGATATTGGACATTCTTGCGTTCATGAGCGAGTAGGCGAATAGATCGGGGACGATGTATACCGGCAAGGGCGCATCTGAGAGCCGATCCAGTACCTCGCTGATCCGTCTTTCGGCGCGCATGGGCAAGGCAAGGTAGATGACATCAAACGCCCCGTTGCGGGCATCATCGATCATCCGGTCAAGGGTGCCACGTACCGTGGCGGCGAGACCTGGCAGGGGCTGATGGCCCGTTTCGATAAAGTCATCATAGAAGGAGTCTACGGCCATGTCATGGGCGGGCTGTTGCTGTATGGCCTTGGCAAGTTGTTGACCCAGCGGTCCGGCGCCGGCTATGGCAACACGAAGTGTAACCCTGGCCAGTCTGTTCAGGCGGCCAATGATAAAACGACCGGTGAAGCGCCAGCCTATCAGGGAGCATGGGGCAAGCAGCATCCACAGCGTGATGGTGCGACGGGAAAATATCTCGGTAGTTTTGGTGGTGTAGGCCAGACCCAGCAAGCCGACGACCACCCATAACCAGACCTTGAACACCTGCGTGGCCTCGCTGTTTAGCGATAGACTGAGCCAGGAGCGATCATAGAGTTCGGCCGGGCCGGCTGTTAGCAGAAACAGCATGCCCGCCAGCAGCAGCGCCACATGGTAGGCAAAGGTCCAGTTCACATCCATGAGCCAGACGCTCACCCACAGGGTGGTGGCCACAGCAACCAGATCGGCAAGCCTCATCAGCAGGCCGGAGAATGGGTGGTCGGCGTCTTTGATCAGGGTATGGTTGGCCATGGTTGAGTGGGGTAGTTGAGCTCAGGAGGGTTGTCGACGTGGGCAGGAAATTTTTAAGGGCGAAAGCGGATAATCTTGGGGAATATTCTCCAGTTTGAGGTTGCTTACAGCAGCCCAGGTGCCCTGCTGTGCCCAAACGCAGTATGCCACTGGGCAGCCGGGAATGCGAAAATCCTTGACCATGGAGGCCTAGTAACCTCGCAGGGTGTTTGGGTCGTGACCCCCGGGCCCGTTATTGCAAAAAGAGCTGGATGAACCGTGCCCAAACGTGCCCTGGACGGAGAACCAAAGGGATGGGCAGGGTGTCGAAGACGGGTATTGCGTGCAGCATGAATACAGAAACCAATTACGGGATGGCTTGCCCAGTACATGGGTCCGGCCGGCTTGATGATTCGTTGTTGATATGCTGTTAATCGGGCAACAAGTGCGGATATTCTATAATATTGTCATGTTCCAGGGTCCATGCCGATCATCGGGGGGTTGCTGGAGAAGCGAGAAGGGTTTGATGGACGTACAATTACCGATTTATTTTAATCCGGTCAGCGCTATGTGTAACTGTGTTTATGGCCGGGTCGTGCAGTTATGCGGGCGACCGCAAAGATGATAGCGACCGGCAGCCCTGTGCCATGACGGCTATTTTTTCTCTCCTCGACTCCAGGGGCAGGTCAGCTTGGCGCTTAGTCCGTGGCACCACCTGCGCAATCCTGCTGTGCTGCGGTGGAGGGCTGGTTCGTACCCTGGATGAGGTGCACGCGGCAGAGGCCGATGCCGGGGTGTCATCTTCAGGCCAGGGGGCGGCGGGCGATGTCCGGCAGGTGGCTGCCAGCCCATCTGCTCCGGCAGTCGATGTTGCAGACCAGGTGCGACGTGGTAAGGAGTTGTATACGCAATCCAGGTTTGACGAAGCACGCACGGTGTTCCGTGCAATCCTGGACCAGGCGCCCGATGAGCCCCAGGCCAATTACTGGCTTGGACAGATCTTCATGCGCGATAAGAAGTTTGATGAGGGATTGCGGTATCTGGTGCGCAGTGTTGAGCTGGCACCGCAGAATGCGCGCTTGCGGATTGCCCTGGCGCAGGCCTATGTGGCCGCGACGCGCCATGATGATGCCGAACGAGTACTGCGAGCCGTCCTGGAGCAGGAGCCCGGTAACATCGAGGCCCAGCTAAACCTCGGTCGCCTTTTTGTGGAGGGCCAGCGTCTTGCCGACGCTATCATGCTTTATGAAAAGATGACCAGGCAGACGCTCAAGGCCGACCAGGCCAAGGAGGCGCAGGAAAATTTGCGGGCACTGTATGACAGTCTTGCCGGAGAGATGACGAAGAAAACCAAGTCCGTCACTGTATGGCTGCAGGATGAGGATCTGGTAAAGATGGTCCTTGAGCGTGGCAAGAAGTTGGTGCAGGCTGGTGACGGCAAGGCGGCGCTGGCGCTGTTGACCCCGCTGGCGGGGCTGCGACCAGATGATCCGCAGCCACAGTACTGGCTGGGTCGTGCGCTGATGATGCAGAAGGACTATGAACATGGCATAGCCCATATAGAACAAAGCACATCACTGGCGGCCGACAATCTGCGGCTGGTGTTGTCGCTGGGACAGGCCTATGAAGAGGCGGGACGCCTGGAAGATGCCGAGTCAACCTATCATCGAGTTATAGACTCCAGCCAGGACACCCGCCTGGCTGATCAGGCGCGACGTGCCGTGGGCGTGGTGCGGGCGCAGCGATTTTTCAAACAGCAGGATACGGCGGCGGCGATTGCCGAATATGAGGCCCTGCTGGCGGCATTTCCGGACGATATCGATATTATGAAGCGTGCCAGCGGTATGTATGAGGCCGGCAAGCGGCCAGAGGATGCCGAACGCATGCTGGCGCGGGCCCGGGAGCTGAAGCCTGATGATCCCGATATCTATCTGGCATTGGCGAATATCTATGAAGGCCGCGGGGACAAGGAGCATGCAGCAGAGCAATTGAAATTGTTGATCTCGCAGACCCCGAACGAAGGCCCTGCCTTTGAGCGGGTGCTCGATCGGCTGGGGGTTAATCAGGCGCTGAAGGACCTCAGGGAAGGCAGGGCGGGGCAGGCCGTGCAGTCTCTAAAACGGCTGGATGGCCTCATCCCCGGGAACGTCCGGATCAAATTGTATTTTGCTACGGCCCTGCTGGCCACTAAGAACTACCCCCAGGCGGAGCTGGTGCTGAAAGAGATCCTGGCGCTGAAGCCCGAGGATATCGATGCCAATCTTCATTATGGCCGGATGCTGGTGGAGCTCGGGCGCAGCAGCGAGGCATTGCCATATCTGAAGAATGTCCAGGGCGATGACAGCCGGCGGGTGAATGAGGCCAAGACGCAGTTGGTCAGGGCCGAGAATGATCTGCTTAAGCAGGGCAATACGCTGCTGGAACAGGGGAATCTCGCTGGCGCCGAGGAAAAATTTAACCTGATATTGCAGTATTCACCTGATGACGCCCGGGCGCATTATTACCTGTCCCAGGTCGCCATCAAGCGCAAGAAATACGATGTGGCCCTGCAGGACATAGAGCGTGGCGTGGCGCTGGCCCCAAAGAGCGTGGCATTGAGGCGGGCGCTGGGACAAACCTATGAACAGGCCGGGTTGCTGGACAAGGCCGCGGCGGCCTTTCTTGCCGTTATTGATCTTGATAATGGAAATATCGATGCCCGGTTGTCGCTGGCCGGGATATACAGTAAGCAGGGCAAGAACGATCAGGCCCAGCGTGTTTACATTGACGCGTTGCCCCTGGCGCTGGCGCCGCGCCAGCGCCAGGGAATAATCGATCAGCTTGGGGGAAAGGACGGCGACGATTACCTTAAATCGAAAAAATATTCCCAGGCGCTGGCCAGCTACCAGAAGGTCCTGGCAGTGTCGCCGGGGGAGGCGGAGATCCTGCTGAAGGTGGGTCTGGTGTATCAGCGACAACAGCGTTATACCGAGGCCGAGGCCCAGTTCAGAAAGCTGATTGAAGACTATCCGGGTTTTCTCGCTGCACGCCTCAGGCTGGGGCAGCTGCTGGAGGAAACTGGCCGGATCGATGAGGCGCAGGACACACTGGAACTTGTGGCCGCTCAGATCAGGGAGCCGCGTCGCGCCGAGATCGCCAGGGAGGGGGAGAGACAGCTGGTCGGGTTGTATGAGAAAAAGGCCGATCAGCTGGTGGCCGCCGTCGAGCATGCCGATCTGGCAGATGAGGCGGTACGCAAGGGTTATATCGAGGAGGGCAAGAAACTGTTGGCCCGCAAGGCCTATCGCCCGGTCTCAAGGGTGTTTAGCGCTATGTTGGCGCGCGTCCCCAATGATGCCACCGTGTTGTACTGGTCTGGGATAGCGTTGGTTAAAACAGGTAACAGTCGTCAAGGTCTGGCCTTGATCGAAAAGAGCCTTGCCAAGACGCCCGGCAATGTAAAGTTGCTGCAGGCGCTGGCGGGGGCCTATGAAGAAACGGGCGCCTACGACCAGGCCATCGTCCGCTATCAGCAGGTGTTGCAGCAGCAACCAGACATGATTGAGGCAAGGCTGAGCCTTGCCGGGGTGTTGCAACGGACCGGTCGCAGTGAGTTGGCCTATGCGCAGTACCAGGAGGTGATCCACCGCTCGCAGGATCAGCTCAGCAGGCAAAAGGCCATGGATGGCCTGGGGCTGGTCGCGGGTCGGGAAGCCTTGGCCGGCAAGGACTATAACAAGGCCATCACGGCCTTTACCAGGGCGCAACAGGCTGCGCCCGACGCCGCCGCCCCGTATATGGGATTGGGTGATGTCTATCATGCGCAAGGCAGGAATGGGGAAGCCGAGCAGGCCTATCTGAAGACGCTGGAATATGACCACAGCCAGCTCGATGCTCGTCTGAATCTGGTCAGGGTCTACCTGGAGCAGGGGCGGCTAGTGGATGGGATGCGGTTGAATCGTGAGGTCATCGCCATTGCACCTGCCTCACCGCAAGCCAAGGTCGCCCGGCTCAGCCTGGATTCTCTGATGACCCGTCAGAGCCAGGATTACCTGGCCAGGCTGGGCGGCAACAAGGCGCTGGATGACACACTCATCACCGCGATTGGTGAACACATCGCAGGGCTGCTTGATGCAGGCAAGGACACGGCCGCCAGCCAGCTGGCGCTGCGGCTGCTGGATCGATTGCCGGATCATCCCGAGGCCTTATATTGGGTTGGGCGTGTCCATGACAGCCAGCGTCAACCGCAACGGGCCGTGGATTACCTGCAGCGCAGTCTCGGCGCCGGTATGGATGATATTGCCAAGCTGAGCAAGATGGCCGAGATCTTTCTCGCACTCAAGCAGGATGGCGACGCCATCCGGATCTATGACGGTATTGTTCGTCGCGGTGAACCGGCCGAAGCCGTGGACCGGGCCAGCCTGGCTGCCGGGATGATCCGGGCCAGTCAACGGCTTGCTGATAAGGATGTCGCAGGGGCGCTGGAGATCTATGAAAGGTTGTTGATGACCCATCCGGAGGACGGCTCATTGCTGCTGAAGACGGCACTGGCTTATGAGCTCGGAGGTCGTCACGAGGAGGCGGATCGGATGTTTGATCGGGCCCAGACCGCGACGCCGGATGATGTCGATTTATACCTGGAACGGGCCCGGGTTTATAACGAAAGGAACGACCTCGCCAAGGCCACTGCACAACTGAAGAATGCCCTGACGCATTCAGCGCCCGACAGCCCAAAACATCGTTTGGCGTTGTCTCCGCTGGGGGTGGGGGATGTAGAGCGATTGATAGCCCAGCGTAAGATCAATGAGGGGTTGAAGATATTCGACGAGATCATGGCAACGGTGGGCGAGGATCCTGTTTTGTACAGCCAGACCGCAAACGCCCTGGCCCGGGTCGGCGAGGAGGGGGGGGCCGAAAAGCTGTATAATAAATCGCTGAAGGTGGCGCCGACTTATCAGTATGCACGCTTGCAGCTTGGGCTGTTGATGGCGCGCACCGAGCGCGAGACCAGCGCCATAGAATTGCTGGAGCAGGTTGTCAGGGAGTCGCAGAGCGATGAGGATCTGAACCGGGCCGATGATGCCTTGACAGCCCTTTATCAGCAGCGTGCCGACCGGTTGCGGCGTGCTGGGCGTGGACAGGAGGCGTTGCAGGATTACCTGCAGGTGCTGAGCAAGAATCCCTATGATGTCGAGGCGCGCAGCAATCTGGCCGTGACGTACCGGGCAATGGGCATGGCGGAAGATGCCATCCGCGAATTCTCCCTGGTGGAAAAATATTCGCCCGATAACCTGTCGGCCCTGACCAATCTGGCCCTGTTATATCGCTCCCAGGGAAGATACCGGGAGGCCATCGAAAACTTTTCCCGCAGCATCGCCCTGCAGCGCGACGAAGACAAGGCGAAGGCCATGGCGCTGGATCTGCGCTTTACCCTCGTTGACAAGCTGAATGGCGAGCTGGAGACGGAGCGGGCGATGCAGGAGCTGCAGGCGATCAGTGCTTACCTCCCTGACAACGCCCAGGCGCATTACATGATGGCCATGCTGCTGATCAGGGCCAAAAATGAGGAGGAGGCACTGGTTCAGTTGCAGGAAGCGGTCAGGCTGGACCCCAATCATGTCCTCGCCAGACTGCGCCTCGGGGGGCTGTATACACAACGCAGTGACTATGAGCTGGCCTCCGATCAATATCGTGCCATCATCGCCTCGGGTCAGGCGAATAGGGTGGTGGAGAACGCCCGGTTGCAGCTGGAGTCGGTGCAGAACAGGCTCAACCCTTTCAGTTCGTCCCTTGCCTATTCGGCCACCCTCAGCGAGGCCAAGGCCGGCGGTCCGAAAAGCAGCGGCTACGGTTCGACGCTGAATCTGAATGGTCGCTGGGCGTTTCGCCCCAGCAAGAAATCATCGCTGGCCGTGACCGGAGGCGGATCCTATACCTCCAATCATGCCTCCGGTACCGACCAGATCTCTCCGAGTTATGGTGTGACCGGTGACCTCAATCTGGGCAGGAGAAGCTTTGATTTCTCGGCAATGGCCCAGGATGTCCAGGGGTTGTTGCTGGAGGAGGAGAGTGGCAGCGGCCACAGTGCCGGGCTGGGCGGTAACTGGACCTTTAAAAACCCTTTTTCACGGATAGCGGCCTTCCGCCCCGCCACGGCCACCGAGACGCCAGATGAATATATCGGTATCTCAATCATGGTGCGGGGCCAGGAACCGGCCGCCGAGCCGGTGGTGGTCGAGCGGCCGTTGCCGCCGAGGTATATCCTGGAAAACGAGGCCCTGCAGCAAAAACTGGCCAGTCTTGCCGCTGCCCCGGCCGAGACCACCAATCAGTACCAGGTGCGGGAAGGGGATACGCTGTGGGATATCTCCGAGGCATTGTTGAATGATCCCTGGCTGTGGCCGGAGTTGTGGGCCGTCAATCCTGAGATCAAGAATCCGGACAAGATCTTTCCGGGTGATACCGTTCACCTGATCTATATCAATGGTAAACCAAAGCTGGTATTGCAGCGGCAGGGGCAGCCGTTGCTCGCGCCGGTGCCGGGCAGCACGCAAGGGATGAAGTACTACCGTGCGGGGGTCGAACAGCTGCAGCATGGCAAGCCGGATGAGGCGCTGGTGTCGCTGAGCAGGATCTATGAGTATGTGCACGATGACATATTGACCAATATCTATCTGGGCGAGTCCTATCAGAAATTGCGCGAGTATGAAGCAGCAGCGGCATCTTATCAGCGGGCAGCGGAGGCCGATCCCGGCAATCCTGAGCCCCGTTATCGCCTGGTGATGCTGTACCGGGAGATGGCCTCCTACCAGGAGGCCATCTCCCAGGCCGAGCAAGTACAGGGCATGGCACCGGAAACGGGTTATGCCGATGCCATGAACAAGTTGCTCCCGGGCCTGTACCGAAGCCTTGCCCAGCAGGCGTTGAGCCAGCCGCAGAAACTGTCTGATGATGCCCGATTGATGATATTTTTCCAGCGTCTTGATCACGTGGCGGCGCGGGGCGATGAAACGGGTGTCCGTGAGTTGTTGGCAAAGGCGATTGCTGCCTACCCGCAGCAGGCCGAGCCCAGATTCCGGCTGGCCGAGCTGCTGGTCAGGGCGGGTGCCGATGCCGAGGCGACACAGGTCTTCGAGGCGTGTGTGCAGGGCGCGGCACAGTACCCCGGCTGCCATCTGGGCCTGGCCGGGCAGTATGATAAATCCGGGCGGCGGCCTGAAGCGGTTCAGCATTATCAGCAGGTGGTCCGTGACGGTAGCGACGCGCAGCGTGAACTTGCCCGCCGGCGTGTCGCCATCATCAATGAAGAAGAGCGTGCCGCACTCGGGCAGGTGGTTGAATCCGCCCAGGCCCTTGGCCGGTTGGCGGCGGGTTTTCCGCAAGACGTGGAAATAGGGTACCGGGCAGCCGCATTATATGAGCAGGCCGGTATCGATGCCGATGCAGAGCAGGCCTATGTCAGGGTGCTGCAGCTGCAGCCCGGCTACCGTGATGCCAGGCTGCGGCTGGCGCGGGTCACGCTACGCTTGGGCAAGCGGCCACAGGCCATCAGCCTGTACAAGGAGGTGCTGGCAACAGGCGGCAATGCAGACGTCTACCGTGAGTTGTTAACGGTGCTGGGTTTTGACCAGGGGTTGGAACAGTTGCGTGCCGGTGATCATGTCGCGGCGCTGGCCACCCTGGACGGGGTGCTGGCAGAGCTCCCCGGCGATCATCTGGTACTGCTGAACCAGGCGCTGATCCGCCGCTATCGGAAGGATTACCTGGCGGCCGAGGAGATCATGACGCGCATCCTCGGCGAGGATCCGTTTAACCTGACGACCCGCATGCAGCTGGCGGAGCTGTACATCGAGACCGGCCGCTATGACCAGGCCGAGGTGGAGATCGATCGGGCGCTGGCGCTGGGGGATACCCGGATGGTTGATGAGGCCCAGCGTCTGCGCGTCGCGCTGGGGCTCAAGCGTGATGCCAGGATTACGCTGATCAATGCCCAGGAATTGCCTGACCATCGCGCGGGGATCCGGATTGGTTACAACGATTTCATCTCGCTGAAAAACAATTTCTTCGATACCAGCAGCTATACGATGGGAGTGAGTTACAGCATGCCGTCGATCTGGGGTAGCAACTGGATGTTCGGATATAACTATAGCAATACCATGAACCAGCATGACTACGGCAAGGATTATGCCGCGGTGCAACATCAGGGCCTGGTCAGTGTGTCGCGCCCGCTGTTTTCAGACATCTTCCCGGGTATCAGCGGCAATCTGGGCGTGAGCTTTGGCATCAAGCAGTTTACCTATCCCGACAGTAACGCCTTCTACGGCCTGGGGATTACCCGGCACCGGCAAAATGCCGATAATTCACTGCGGGCTGGCCTGAGTTATCGCCCGCATAACAGTTTGTCGCTGTCGTTGGCGATGAACTGGGCGATCGCCAGGACCAATCTGCCGCTGGGGTATATCTACCGTGGCGATGGCCGCCCGGTGGGGCGGCAGTCCGGTACGCTGGGCAGTTATGATTCGCGCTCACTGTCGATGTCAGCCAATTTCAATTTCTAGTATTGGATCCGGAGGGGGGATGGACAGGAGGCAGGTTGTCGCTGTGATGCAGCAAGCGCTGGAGCATCATAATGCAGGACGGCTGATCGAGGCCGAGCGGCTGTACCGCGAGATCCTGCGCGCGGATCCCAACCAGCCGGATGCCTTGCATCTGCTGGGCCAGGTGGCGATACGTTGCGATGCGCTGGAGCAGGGCATTGAGCTGACCCGCAGGGCGATCGCACTCAATCCGACCAACAATTCCTATAAGGTACATCTGGCCACGGCCCTGTGTGCGATCAGCAACTGGCAGGAGGCCGTAGAGGTGCTGCGTGCGGCCTTGCAGCGCAAGCCGCGTGATTACGATGTGCTGCTGGCCCTGGGGGCCATCCTGGTGGATCGGGGGCAGCCCGGACCGGCCGCCGAATATCTGAACAAGTGTGTGAAGCTCAAGCCTTCGTCGGCGGATGTGCGCAACAACCTCGGCATGATGCATATGATCAACGGCGAATATCAGGCCGCGGAGCGGGAGTTTCGCCGCGCCATCGCCCTCAATCCCGGTTTCACCGGTGCATTTGATAATCTGTTGTTTCTGCGTTCCTACAATGTGCTGGGGACGCCGGCCCAGCTGCTGGCCGACCATCGTGAATGGGATCGGGTATTCGGGGCGGCGGGCCGGGCCCACGCCTATGTCCACAGCCGGCAGCAACCGCCAGGCAGGAAGCTGAAGATCGGTTACGTATCACCGGATTTTCGCCGCCATGCCGTAGGGTATTTCGTTGAACCGTTGTTGCGGGAGCATGACCGCAGTCAGTACGAGATCTGGTGTTATGCCGAGCTTGAGGCCAGCGACCCGGTGTCGCATCGCTTGCATCTGCTGGTGGATGGCTGGCGCTTTACCCAGAACCTTGATGACCGGACCCTGGCGCGCCGCATCCACGATGATGGCATCGACATCCTGATCGATCTGGCCGGCCACACCAAGGGGAACCGTCTCGGCGCGTTCACCTACAAGCCGGCACCGGTCCAGGCCACCTATCTGGGGTATTTCTCCACCACCGGCCTGGCCGCCATCGATTACTGGATCAGTGATGACGTGCTGCATCCTGCCGGCAGCATCGAGCAGAGTGTCGAGCAGGTCTGGCGCTTGCCGCGTTGCTGTCTGGCGATCGAACCGCCGGCCGTTGCGCCGCCGGTGTCCGTCCGTCCGGCGGGCGAGGCGGTGACCTTCGGCAGCTTCAACGACCTGACCAAGATCACGCCGCTGACCGTGGAGCGCTGGAGCAGCATCCTGCTCCAGCTGCCACAATCGCGGTTGATGATGAAGGCGCGCCAGCTCGATGACCAGGGGGTGTGCCAGCGTCTGCAGACCCAGTTTGCCGGCCACGGCATCGACGCTCAGCGCTTGATATTGCGTGGCTGGTCGGCGACCCAGGCCGAGCATCTTGCCAGCTATGGTGAGGTGGATATCGCGCTGGATTCGATGCCACGTACCGGGGGCTCCACGACGATGGAGGGATTGTGGATGGGGGTACCGCTGGTGACCCTGCAGGGCGGTCGCTTCATCGAACGGCTGTCCTCGACAATGCTTGAGGCCATCGGCCATCATGAGCTGATCGCCAGCACCCCCGAGGACTATATCACCAAGGCGGTCGCGCTGGCCGGTGATCCGGAGCGGCTGCAACGGCTGCGTGCCGGCCTGCGCCCGCTCGTTCAGTCATCACCGCTGTGTGATGGCCGCGGCCTGGCCCGGGCGCTGGAGCAGGCCTACCGTGATATGTGGCAGGGCTGGCTGAGCGGGGCCGCTGTCGGCCCGCACGTCGATCATCATGCGGGCTGAGGGGGGCTTGCCTGGCGGTATGTCAGCGGCGCGTCCCGCCTTGCCGCGCTGTTATCGGCGGTCCGAATCTTAAAGCAGGGTTAAGGGCGTAGCCTGGCGGGCATGAGCGGGTGTGATGCCGGCGGTCGGCGATGTCGCTGTAATACTTTATTTTATAAATGTTTTCCGTTGGAGGCGGGGCGGGGTGAGACGCGGGCGCGGCGGCAGGCACGGATTGACGCACGGGTGGTCAGTTGCTAGACTCCACAGTGCGTCGCCAATAACGACGTATCCAGGGACGGGTAAACGGAGCAGGTTGATAAGGAGTATTTGATCCGGGAGACGGGTCGGAATGTAAACAAACCTGAAAGTCCTAACAAGGGGGTAATAACATGCAATTACGTAAAGCGATTAAAGTTGGTCTGGCGTCTGCCGCACTGCCAGCTCTGGCCCTGGCCGCACAGCCTGGTTTCGATGGTTGGTCTATGGCCGCTAACGGCGTCATCACCACCTCAGGTGCTGGTTCAGCCGCGATGTCTGAAGCCGGTTTCCTGCAGCGCACCGTGACCGACTCTAACGGTCAGAGCTACATCCAGACGATCATCGCCGATGCAGCCGGTATTGCTGCCGGTGCAGGTGGTTCTGGTGGTGCTGCTGCCATTGCCGGCGGTGTAGACGGTTTCTCATCTGAAACCTTCGTTGCCATCAACGCTACCGATGGTTCTGGTAACGCGGTAATCAGCGGTGGTCTGGCTGCCTACCAGGTGCTGGGTGAAAACGGTACTGCGGGTGAGCGTATGGTTTCAAAGGCAACGTTGAAGACCGACACCTTTGAAGGCACTGGCGACAGGATCCACCTGACCAACGACATCATCGATGGCACGACGGCAGGCAACCTGGGCGGCGCTCGTAACTTCGGTTCAACCTTCGATATGGTTGAGAACAGCTTTGGTGATCTGGGTAACGCCCAGACGGCTACCAAGGTTGACCTGACCATCGGCAGCGATGTAGCGGATGCAACCTTCAAGGGTTCATTGAAGCTGGCTACCACGACGTATGAAGCAGTTGGCGCGCAGACGATCGGTATGACCGTTTCTAACAGCAAGAAGCTGGATGCTGATTCATCTCTGAACGATGGCGCGGGCACCACCCAGACCTTCGCCCTGAGAGAGCGTACCGGTGGCGCCGTGATCTCTGGCGGTGCCGCGACCTATGGTGCGACGTCAGGTAACTTCAACGCTGGCGACACCATCGTTAGCCTGAAGATTGCCCAGGACATCGCTGGCGCAGGCACCTTCTCGCTGCATGACTTCGCCAACGAGACAACCCCAGCTGAGTCTTTCGGGGTTGACAGCATGAACGGCTTCCCAGCGTATACCACTACGTATACGGCTTCTGCGATCGATCCGTTCACTGCAATGCCGTAATCGAAGTGCTTGTGTAGCAGTATGTAACATGTGCCGGGTGGTTGACGGTACGGGGAAAGGGGGGGGGCGACCCCCCCTTTTCTTTTGTCGGTACGGGGGCTCGGTTTAGTGCGCGGCGCCGGGTATCATAGGTCTGGATACAGCATAGGAGGATGGAGCATGAGCAATGGGGTAATGGGCGGCGTGCGTGCCGTTGCCAGTGTGGTGGGTGTGCTGGCCAGTATGACACTGGCGGCCGAGGAGCTGACCGGCGCCGATCTGGTGCAGCGTTGTGACCTGGACACCTTTGCCGGGCACGATAACCGCTCGGTGCTGACGGTGCTGCTGCGGGATGCCAGCGGTAATGAAAAGAAGAATGTCTACAAGCGCTACTGGAAGGATCTTGATGGCAAGGGCGGTATCGATGACAAGATGATACTGTTCACCGAATTCCCGCCTGATGCCAGTGGCACGGGCTTTATGCGCTGGGGCTATGTCGCCGGCGCGGATAACAATGCCGAGCAGTGGCTGTACCTGCCGTCGCTGAAGAGCATCCGCCGGGTGTCGGTGCGCGACCCGGGCGACAGTTTCCTCGGTTCCGAGCTGACCTATCAGGATATCAGTCCGCGGCTGCTGACCCAGGACACCCATACCCTGCTGCGCACTGAACAGCGCAATGGCGCCGAGTATTATGTCGTCGAGAGCCTGCCGAAGGAGACCCGGCCCTTGTATGGCAAGGTCGTCGCGTGGTATGCCAAGGTAAGCCAGTGGGCCGACTGCCGCAAGGCACGGGTGGAGTTCTATGAACCCAATGGCAGCCTGCTGAAGACCCAGGTCCTGAAGTGGCAGCAGGTCGGCAAGGCCTGGTTGTGGGACGAGGTCGTGGTCAACAATGCCAAGACCGGACACAGTTCGGTATTCCGAGTGACCAGCCCCGAGATCGATGTCGGACTCAGTGACGCGCTGTTCAGCGAGCGTACGCTGCAGCGCGGGATACGCTGACTACGGTCATATGGTTGCAGCCCCGATCCCGCCCGGTGGGCCAGCGATGACGCGTGGCGGCCTGGCCGGGCGGGTGGCGCTGTGGTCAGCCGGGACGGGAATTTTTTAGCCGTGATCAGGTCTTATGGTTAAGATGACCCATGCCGACCTGTCGTGTGTGATGGCAGGTTGTGAACTGGACGGCTCGAACGTAGCGGGAACAGCATGTTGCGCAGACTGAAGCAGGGGCCGGCATGGGTCGCGGCGGCGGCCCTGATCCTGACCCTGACCCTGAACCAGAGTGCGGCCCTGGCCGGCGACGGCAGCTGGTGGCAGACGATGGGCGCCGGCAGCACGCTGAGCGGTTATTACAAGAATGAGACGGCCTATCGCTACCGTGAGCCGCGCAGCTTCACCAAGATCCGCAATATCCTCTATCTCGACAGCCAGATCCCGCTCGCTTCAATGCTGGATCTCCGCGCCGCGGGCTGGGCCTATCATGATACGGTCTATGACCTGTATAACTACGATACCATCGCTGCCCGCGCCGAGCGCGAGAGCATCCAGCCGCTGAACTATATCGCCGGCCTGCAGGAGCAGCAGGACAATGATGTCGCCGAGCTGCGGGAGCTGTATCTGGACCTGCAGCTGGAGCGTGCGGATCTGCGGCTCGGCCGGCAGTTTATTGTCTGGGGGGTGATGACCGGGGTGCGGGTGGTCGATGAGCTGAACCCGATGGACTTCCGGGAGATGGTCAACCTCGATCTGATGGATTACCGTATCCCGCTGTGGAGTGCCCGCAGCCACCTGTATCTGACCGACAGTTCGACGCTGGAGCTGGTGTGGATCCCGGACATCCGTTTTCACAAGCCCGCGCCGCCGGGGTCGGAATGGGAGCTGCTGCAGACGGTACCCGGTACCATCTTTCCGGATACCATGGCCGGCAAGGTCGCCGAGTATGGCTACAAGTTATCGACGACGCTGCTCGGCACCGAGCTGTCGTGGAGCTATTTTGATACCTGGGACGATTTCCCGGTGATCTTCCGCAAGGTGCGTGCCGACGAGCAGGTCGAGCAGCCGGCCTTTTATCCGACCTTCAGCCGGATCAAGATGACCGGGATGACGGTGCAGCGGCCGCTGTTCGGACAGGTGATCAAGGGGGAGCTGGCCTACGTCAAGGACAAATACTTTGCCTACAAGAGCACCGTGGATCGCAACCGCGACGGCTATGTGGACAGTTATGGCGAGGCCCAGGCCGACCATGTCCGGGTGGGTATCGGGCTGGACTTCAACCTGCTGCGGACCGAGGTGTCGCTGGGGGGGGTGCAATGGATCATCCCGCGTTATGATCCGGGCCTGATCCAGCCGCAGACCGATACCTCGATCAATCTTTTCATCCGCAAGGAACTGCCGCAGCGCCGGGCGGTGTTCCAGATGCTGGGGATTTATTCGGTCAACATGAATGAGACTTATCTAAAGCCACGGCTGACGTTTACAATGACCGATCAACTGCAGATTACCGGCGGGCTGGACCTGTATTCAGGCCAGGGGTCGCAGGTCGGGGTGGCCTCGATCAATGGACGGGCGACCGAGATCGCCGCGATCGAGCAACGTTTCCGGTTTTTCGGCAATTTTGACCTGAATGACCGGCTGGTGATGGAAGTTAAATATAATTTCTGAAAGGTCCACGGCAGGGAACGGCGTGGCGGTGTTACGGTATAATCGTGCAGAACGCTAGGGAGCAGACATGTTGAACAGTTGGTACAGTCAGGTCATCCGGTTTCCGCGCGCCACGCTGGCGGTGATTGCGGTATTCACCGTGCTGGGACTCACCCAGTTCGGCAAGTTGCGCTGGGAGACCGATGCCCGCGTCTATTTTCCCAAGGGCCATCCGGCGATCGTCTTCGACGAGAAGGTCGCGGACACCTTTGGCGTCAAGGATTCGATCATCATCGCTATTGAGAACGATCACGGCGTCTTTAATGCCGAAACGCTGGCGCGCATCAAGCGCGTCACCGACAAGGTCGAGCAGGTGCCGGGTGTGCTGGTTGAGCGCCGCCAGGACGTGGCCTCGCTGTCCAATGCCGGCGTTTTCGTCGGCACCCGTGACGAGCTGTATAACGACCCGCTGATGAAGGAACTGCCCAGCGATGATGCGGCGATCGCGGCGCTGAAGGCGCGGGTCTATGAACATGCCGATCTGTTTGTTGGCAACCTGGTATCCAAGGACGGCACGGCGGCGATGATCCGTGCCCGGCTCAAGGAGGGCAAGGAGTATCGTTACCAGGCCTATTTCATGATCAAGGGTATCCTGGCCTCCGAGCTGGGCGGGGTGTCGCAGGGTGACTGGCAGCCGGGCGACCAGACCGGCGGCAACTGGGGGAATGCCAACTGGGACAACAAGGCCGGTGGTGGCGGTGACAACAAGAGTGGCGGCTGGGGCGGCGGTACCTGGCCGACGGTGATCAGCGACAGCACCACCGCGAACGGTGACCGCTTCTATATCGCCGGCCGCCCGGTCATCGAGGTCACCTCCGGCCTGCAGGCGATCGATGACATGATGATCATGATCCCGATCCTGGTGCTGGCGATCGCTGCGACGCTGTTCATCATCTTCCGGACCCTCCGTGGTACGGTGTTGCCGCTGTTGACGGTGGCGATCGCGATCGTCTGGACCATGGGGCTGATGGCGGCGCTGGGGGCGCCGATGTATACCATCTCGACCATGCTGCCGGTGATCCTGGTCGCAGTCGGGATCGGTAACGGCATCCACCTGCTCAGTCATTACGAGGATGTGGTCATGGAGGACCCGCACCGCGAGCCGGCGCCGATCGTGACCGCGCTGATGCAGCAGCTCGGCCTGCCGATGCTGATCACCTCGGTGACCACCATGATCGGTTTCCTGTCGCTGTTGTGGGCCGACATGCCGCCGTTCCGTATCTTCGGTGTCTATACCGCGCTGGGTATCGGCTTCTGCTGGCTGGTATCGGTGACCTTGATCCCGGCGGCATTGACGCTGATGCGGCCGCACGTCAGCGGTTATCTGCAACGCCGCCGCTCGTTGCGGGTCCATGAGGAGAGCGGGTTGATGACCCGGGGCCTGGTGGCACTGGCCCGCTTGATGATCGAGCACCGCAAGCTGGCCACCGCTGGCATCCTGGCCGTCGCCGTCATCGCCGGCTATGGCGCCCGTTCGCTGTACGTTGACTCAAGCTGGATCGCCGATTTCCAGCCCGGCAGCGAGGTGGTGCGGTCGACACAGATGTTGAACGACAAGTTTGATGGCACGGTCTTTCTCAGCGTCATTGTCGCCGGCAAGCAGCCGGATGCGCTGAAGTCACCGGCGTTGCTGCACAAGATCGAGGCCTTGCAGCAGGATGTCGAGCAGCTGCCGTATGTCGGCAGCAGCCTGTCGCTGGTCGATTATCTGAAGAGCACCAACAAGACCTTTCATCTCGGTGACCCGAAGTTTGACCGTCTGCCGGATACCCAGGCCGAGATCGGCGAGCAGCTGTTTCTGCTGTCGATGTCGGGGCGGCCCGAACAGCTGGATGCGGTGGTTGACTACGAATATCGACAGGCCAATGTCGTGGTCATGATCAAGACCGATCACACCCAGAACCTGAAGGTGATCATCGAACATGTCAAGGACTATGCCGCGCGCGAGTTTGCCGGCATGGATGTCGACGTCAATCTGGCCAGCTCTGCCAACAATTCCTATATCTGGGCCGATCTGCTGATCTCCAGCCAGGTCAAGTCGATCCTGTTGTCGAAGGTGGGTATCTTCATCATCGCCGCCCTGCTGTTCACCTCCTTGCTGGCAGGGTTGTATACCGTGTTACCGGTGACCTTGACGACGCTGCTGGTGGCAGGGATTGCCGGCTGGTTGCGGGTGCCGCTGGATGTGTCGACGGTGCTGGCGGCCGGTGTCGCCATTGGTGTCGGTGTCGATTATGCCGTGCATTATATCTTCAGATATGCCTATGAGGTGCGCTCCGGCAGCACCGAGGTCGAGGCGTCGCTGGGTGCGGTGCGTTCGGTGGGCAAGGCGATCGTGCTGAACGCGGCCGTCGTCACGGTCGGCTTTATGGTGTTGCTGATGTCGCGGTTCCCGCCGCATGTCAAGCTCGGGGTATTCGTGTCGGCCTATATGGTGGGTGCCTGCGTCGCGGCCTTGCTGTTGCTGCCGCTGCTGTTTGCCTGGTTGCAGCCGCGTTTCGCCCGTTCCGCTGCGTCGCAGCATGATTGACCGTTGATGGCGACGAGTGCGTGGTGGTGAAGCCATTTCGTAGTCGAGGGTTCCTCAACATAGTGTATGCGGTCCTGCTGTGGCCAGGGATGGCGCAGGCGGCCGGTGATTACCCGCGCTGGGGGTTTACGCCCTATCTGGGCACTCATGCCCCGCAGCTCACGTTACTGAACGACCATGTGTATCAGGCGGATCTGTTTGGGCAAGCCAATGTCCTGGTGTATGAAGGAGGGCAGGGACAGGGGCAGGATGCGAATATCACTGAAACTGTCGAATGGAAATTTGAAAGCAGCGTGCCCCGCGTGGGCTTTACCCCGGTGACGGGGGTGGAGTTCGAATGGCAGCCCAACGCCGTGCACAGTATGGTCATTGGCATCGGATCATGGGAGTCCACCTCCCAGGTGAGAAACGTCGGGAATCTGCCAATGCAGAAATATTACGTTTCCAATCTGGTGGCCAGCACCCGTCGCGCCAAGCTTTCCTATACCGAGTATGCGTTGGGCTGGCGCTATAACTTCCGCAAGATTGATCGGTTCAGGCTGTACAGCCTGTTGTCGCTGCATGAGATATTTGATATCGACTATCAGGACGAGCAGGAGTTTCTGTTTCTGGATAGCCCGATCGTTGATCTGATCGGCATTCGCCGTGTGATGCTCGTCAAGGCTCAGACCGCGGCATTGCAGGCGCTGCAGCTGGGTGTCGGTGGCGAGTGGGAGGCGAATAAATCGTTATCGGTGGGGATTGCCGCCGGCTATATGCTGGGGCAGGACACCTTCCAGCTGAACAACGTCAAGATCCAGGATGACTTTCTTGACAACGATGGCCTCACCCGTCTGGGCATGCCGTATGGCGAGATGGCAGCTGGCAGCCTGGGTTACCTTGCGCCCGGGGTAACAGTAAGTCAGTTGTTCAAGCCGACCACGCGCCGGAACTATTATCGCCCGATGCCGCTGAACTTCGACGGCTGGCGGTTGTCGGCCAAGATTACATTTTATTATTAGGGATGCTCTGATTAATTCGCATTGTCGTCATGCCCGCCCCCGATCGGGTCGAGGGCAGGCTCCAGCGGGCATCCATAACTACCTGTAATACCTGGATTCCCGCTTTCGCGGGAATGACGGCCGTGGTAATTTTTGAATTAATCAGAGTTTCCTGCGGCACACGGATGTGCCGCCACTACAATGACAGTAGGTCATGGTAGTGAAGGAAAGTGAAAACCACGTTTTCCGCTTTCCGTGCTCTGAGAATTCCAGGATGGAATTATTCAGAGCTTCCTTAGGGGATGCCTGATATGTTCAGGGCCTCCATCGCGGCGGCGGATGCAGTGTTTGCGTAGCATGTGATGGAGTTGGAATGAATGAGGGCGCCCTGTAGCGCTATAGTATATCGGGAGGCAGTACCTTGAAGGCTCCATCATTGGCCGGCGATAAGCCCTTTGTCAGCGTATTGACACCGACGCGTAACAGGCGGGCATTTATTCCCCAGCTCATCCGTAATTTCCGACTGCAGAGCTATCCGCTGGATCGCATGGAATTGATCATCGCCGATGACGGCGCTGATCCAGTCAGCGACCTGGTTGCGGATATCCGGGGGGTCAGATACCTGCGGCTCGAGCCGGTGACGCTTGGCGCCAAAAGAAACATCCTCGCGGGCGAGGCGCGCGGCGAGATCCTGGTGCATATGGATGATGATGACTATTATCCCAGGGCGCGGGTGGCGCATGCGGTAGAGCGGTTGTTGCATGGCCGCTATCCGCTGGCGGGCTCAAGCGAGATGTATATCTATAATCTGGAGAGCAAGGTGCTTTCCTGTTCCGGCCCCTTCTCGCCGACGCATGCCACGAATGGCACGATCGCCTATCGGCGCGAATATCTCAACGATAACCGCTTTGCCGATGATGCGGTGATCCAGGATGAGCAATTGTTCACCCGGGGATTCACCAATCCGATGATTCAGCTTGATCCGTTCAAGACCATCCTTTGCATCCAGCACCATATCAATACCTGGGATAAGAACATGACCCTGAAGCGAACGGTCAAATACACACTGAAAGATTTCGTGGAGGACAAGGATTCCCTCAGGTTTTATCGTTACCAGGTCTACAGGCGTCTTGAAGGGGCTGCCGAGTAGCCAGAAGGGGCAGTGCAGCGGGTAATTGTCAGCAGATCCAGATGATGGGCGGCTTGCGTGATTTAATCGGGATATCATCGAAATGGGCTACAATACGACCATGCGCTATAACACTTGTATGAGATCTGGCAGCGGTCGGGACCAGGCAGTGACAGGAGGGTGGGGCGTGATGCATGGTTTGCGATACCTGATGCTGGTGCCGTTGCTCTGGGCGGTGGCTTCAGGGTGCAGCGCAACCGCCGCGGCTGTCGCCGGGGCCGGTCCCGTCACCGTGTCGGGCGACGATGGTCTGCAGGTGCAGATGACTGCGAGCGGCATGGCCTTTTTGGCCGGTGGCGAGATCGTGGCACGCATGAGCCTGCAGAATGGCCGGTCTGCAAGGCCGCAGCCGGCGGATACATCGAGCGGGGGCTCCGGCGAGGGTAACATCACCGACCTGCTGCGTCCCGGGGTCTATCCCGGGATAGACCAGCGGCTGTATCTGCAGCATGGGCGTGCTGAATATGATTTCAACGTCCAGCCGGGCGCTGACCCGCAACAGATCGTCATGGTGTTCACCGGCCAGCAGCAGCTGCGGCTGGGCCCGCACGGTGAGCTGCAGCTGGCCACGGCACGCGGCGCGTTGCGCCATCATGCGCCTCACGCCTATCAGCTGGATGACCATGGTCAGCGGTCAGCGGTGGCGGTGGCCTTCACCATCACCGGGCGGGATAGCGTCAGCTTCAGGCTGGGGGCCTACGATCCGGCGCGGCAGCTGGTCATCGATCCGGCCGTGACCTTCGCCAGTTATCTGGGCGGCAGCGCCGATGATGAGGCAACGGCCATCACCGCGGACCATGCCGGTAATATGTATCTGACCGGGCGCAGCTATTCGGGGAATTTTCCGACTACGGTGAATGCCGCGGATAAAACGCAGGCGGGTAATGGCACCGAATCCGATGTCATTATCAGCAAATATGATGCGGCAGGGGTGCTGCAGTATTCGACCTATCTGGGGCGCGGCCAGTCAGGCGGTGGATTTGAGCGCGGCATGGCGATCACCGTCAGTGCCGATGGCCAGTATGTCTATGTCGCGGGGGCATTGGAGGATCAGCCACAGGACGGAGATGGCTGGCGGGCGGTACTGGCGGCCCTGGTGACACCTTCATCGTCCGGGACCTGCAATGAAGGCAGCTACGACGCCTTTGTCGCCGTGATGACGGCGCAGGGCCAGCCGCTTTATCTGACGTGTTTTGGCGGCGCGGCTGGTGAGGAGGTGGCCGGGGTTGCCGTCGATGGCTCCGGCAACATCTATCTGACGGGTACCCTGTATAAGCCGTTTGCCGCGGCCGGATTCAGCGGCACCGCCTGTGCTCAGACGGATCCGCAGCAGCTCGACGTCTTTCTGGTGAAGCTCGTCCCCAATGCTGTTGCCAGTCCGGCAGGCGGATACGCACTGGGGTTCTGCCAGGTGCTGGCCGGCAGCAGCAGCGACGAGGCCCATGGCATCGCGATCGATGCGACCACCGGTGCGGTCTGGGTGGTGGGCGAGACCTGGTCCACGGACCTCCCGACAGCCGGTGTGCCGTGGCAGACCGAATTGCATAGTGGCTGCCTGGGATGCAGCGATGCCTTCATCGCGCGCTATTCGGCCCAGGGGGTGCTGGAGTTTTCGACCTATCTGGGCGGGGCCAACGACGCCCATGTCGATGCCCTGGGTAACAACACCATCAATGGTGATGGTGCCCGCAGTGTCTTTGTCGATGGCCAGGGTCAGGTCTATGTGGCCGGGCAGACCTCGTCGACCGACTGGCCGCTCTATCCACTGGACCCCGCCGCCCATTATCAGGCCACCCTGAAGGGTATGCGCGATGGCTTCATCGTCAAGCTGGAGGCCACCGGGAACCTCGTTTATTCAGGGTATATGGGCGGGGCCGGTGAGGATGCATTCGAGGCCGTGGCCGTCAATGTCCAGGGGCAGCTGATCGCCGCTGGCCGCACGACCTCCAGTGACTTGCCGGCCAGCAACTATCTGGCCGGCAAGACCGACCTGTTCGTCATCAAGTTTGATCAGGCCCTGGAGAAACCGCTGCTCGGCATGTACCTCGGCGGCTCCGAAGAGGAGATTGCCACCTGCGGCATCGGCAGGTGTGATATCGGCCGGATGATGGCGCTCGATGGCCAGGGACGGATCTATCTGGCCGGCAGGACCCGCTCCACCAACCTGCCGGTATTTCTGCCAACGGCGCAGTCCGGTCAGGCGGCCTCTGCCGGGGCGATAGACGCGCTGGTGGCCCGGGTCGAGCCACTGGTCGATGTTGATGTGTCGATGCAGGCCACGGCGCCCGTCGCGCAGGGTGGGGCGATGACGTATCGGATCACGGTGACCAACCAGGGGCCGGACCCGGCTACCGCGGTGGTGCTGGATCAGACGCTGGATCCCAATACCCAGCTTGACCAGCAATCGATGGACGGCCGCTGCAGTGTGCCGGGTTCCCTGGCGGTGCGCTGCCTGCTGGCTACGCTGGCTGCCGGGCAATCCACGCAGCTGGATGTAACCGTTGAGGTCAATACCGATCAGGTGGTCACCAGTCAGGCCCGGGTGGCCGCCAGCGAATTTGATGCCCCGATGACCAATAACGCCTATACGCTGATGGCGCAGATTGGTATGGCCAGCAGCGGCAGCAGCAGCGGCACCGGGGGGGCGGTCAAACCCCCGCTGGTTATCAGTGATGGCGGGGGCACCCCCAGCCCGGTGACGCCGATCCTGAAGCAGCGCGGTGGTGGGTGGCTGGATCTGTGGTGGTTAGCGTTGGCGCTGGTCTTTTGCCTTGTCAGGATGGGCAGCGGAGCGCGCCTTACGAATGCTGATTAATTATTACTTGCGATGGTCGATAGTATTAAGGATTGCTTAATGCCCGGCTTTTTTGTCGCTTCCATCAGGGATAGTTTCGTACTATGATGTCTCAGGTTGGGCTCGATTAATGTGAATCTGGATAGCGAGTAAAGGCCATGCAGAGTAAATCTATGTACTCAACATCGATAGCCTGGCTGTTAGGCCTGTCGGTCCTGTTATTTGGCGCCCACGCCCAGGCCGCCCCACAGTTTACTTATACCTTGGCCCCCAATCCTGACGGCGTCGCGATGGCCGGCTCCGGGAACCTGACCGGCGGTGTTGCATCAGGAAATGATGGGACGCGGCTGACGATAGAAAAAGTACAGATCGATAATGTCGTTTATATGCATACCATTGTCTCTGAGGCCTACACCGGCTTTGCAACGGAATACTACACACGCCTTACGCAGGTCGGCCAATCGCTGCAGTCTAGTCCGGACTCCGGCGGTAATGAGCGGGCCTTGATGGGCAGCAAGGCGGCCTATCCGGTCGCTGCGGCCGGCTATGCGGGCGGGGTGTTCGGTAATGCCAAGGATCCGTATGGCTTGTCGGTGACCACGGCAGGGTTCAGGCCCTATGACCTGTCTGGTGTCGGGACCGGTGACCCGACCAAGATGACGATGCGCACCTATGTGTCGGATTCCGGGATGACACTGGATGTGTTGAAACCGTTGCTGACCAAGAAGCCGGTCATCAGCCAGACCGTCAAGGATGGGGCGCTGTCGCTGGAATACAAGGCCGATCTGCGGCGGCTGAATTATACCGATTCAAGCCGGGCCGGCGATGTCCGTAATGCAACAACGATCCTTGATTCGAGCCTGCCGACCACCTCTGCCGGTGCCGGTAACTTTGATATGGCCTTTGCGCAGCAGTCGGTCGTGACGGCAGGCCGTTATAGTTTTGCGCCGGGTACGGGCTGGAATAGCGCGAATGGTTGGGACGTCGATAACTCGCGATTCACGGAAGGTGTCTACAGCTATGCGGCGGGCGGGTTTGATGTGTTGAGCCTGAACTGGGCCGGCTTCTTTGATTACCAGCAGAACAAAGTGGCGTGCGCTACCGGGCACCGTACGCTCACCGTTTGCCCACCTTAACGATACAAGCCGGAGTTATGATCATGCGAAGCACATGGCGCAGATATGGTATGAGTCGTTTCAAGGTCATCATGACGTTTAGCGGGGCGCTGCTGATGCTGGCGGTGGCCCGGCCGGCGCTGGCAGTATGGTCTACGGCCTTGTCGACGACCACGCAGCCTGACAGGTCATGGGGTGTGTACTGGACCGGTTCCGATATAACGACGCTGGCCCATCTGAACGCCAGTGCCGTGGATGCATCCGGCAATGTCTATGCCATTGGTTACGCCGACTCTACGTCGAATACGGTGGCAGGCAGCTCAGATATTCTCGTTGTGAAGACCAGTCCGGCAGGTGCGCTGCTGTGGACCCGTATCATCGATGTGGCTGGGGCCGTCAAGCTTGACGAGGGCGTGGCGCTGGCAGCGGACAATCTTGGTAACCTGTATATCGCGGCCAATGTGACCTCTGCAGCGGGTGGCCTGGATTTTTATGTTGCCAAACTCAACGCGACGACCAATGCTACCATCTGGTCGCAGCAATATGACAACAGTACCGGCCGGGATATCCTGGTGGGCATGGCGCTGGCCTCCGATGGCAACAGTGTATACCTCGCGGGAACCTCGGTGTTGAGCGGCAGCACCGAGCAGCGGGTGACCGTCGTTAAATATTCCAGTACCGGTGGCGCGCCGGTGTGGGCCAAGACAGAAGCGGCGGCCAGCTCGGGGGACAGGCTGGTAGTCGGCTTGGCGCTGGATGCAAACAATAATGCCTATGTGGCCGGCACCCGGCTTTGTCCGCCAGCTACCAGCAGCACAGTCGTCTGCATCGATGAAGATGTGTTCGTGACCAAATACAGCGCTGTCGATGGCAGCTATCTGTGGGCGGGTGGCAGCGCGGTGTACGATAGCGGCTCCGAAGACCGCGCCTCGGTGCTGGGCCTTGATCCGCAGAGCGGGGATCTATACGTTGCCGGCTTCACCACCAGAGGGACCGCCTCTGCCGGAGGTGGGAATTCAACGATCCTGATTCGTAAACGTGCCAGCGATGGCACCAATGTCTGGAATGATTCATTGCCGGTGGATTTCGCAGGCAAGGATATCCCTGCCAGCATGGCCTTCGATGGCAATGGCGGTGTCTACGTCGCAGTCACGACCAACATTGGCGATGCCTCCAATGTTGGCGTGGTGAAATTCAATAGCAATGATGGTCTGTATCTATGGAAAGATGAGCGTGATTTTGGCGGGAACAGCCGTGACCTTGCCCGGTCGGTGGTGGTAGACGCTGCAGCGCAGAAGGTTGTTGTCTTCGGTTTGACCGGTACACCGAGTGCCGGCAGCAGCCAGATGTATATGAGCTGGAACCTGGATGGATCACGGCATGCGGCACACAGCTATCCGCTGGGGGGGGATGAACGGCAGGGGCGCTTCATTTCGACCAGCCTGACCGGCGGTATCTATGCAGGCGGTATCAGCGCGGCAGCCGGCAGTGCTGCGGTTCCGGTCTATCTTGCCGGCAGCACAGACCAGGGGTCGAGTGTAAAATATACTGTATCGAGGGTGGGGCTGATCACCAGCGATCTGGTCATGACAGCGGTATCAGCACCTGCGTTGGGTGTTTATGGCCTGTCTACCACGTTCACTGCGACGATCAAAAACAATCGTGACGCGTCGATTGGTAATCTGGCCGATGTGACGTCGCCTTTCCAGGTAGGCATCTATCTGCGGGATCGTGCCCATGTGCTCCCGGACACCTTGATTTCACAATTTAGCGTGGCCGCATTAGCGTCGGGCGCGTCGACCACGGCGACCTCCTCGTATCTGATCCCGAACACGATTCCGCAGGCCGTGTATGATCTGGTAGCGATTGCTGACACCGGCAGTGCGATAACCGAGTACAGTGAGGTCAACAATGAGCTGGTTGGGGGGACGATACAGATCATCGATCCATCGGATCTGACTATATCTTCGATAGGGCTCGGTGGTGTGACCAGTATCCTTGCGGGCCGGGATCTGACAGTGAGTTATACAGTCAGCAATATCCGCGCAATCAATGCCTCGAATGTCAATGTCGGGTTTTCATTGTCTGCCAACACGGTTGCCGGAGATGGCGATGATATCGCCCTGACGGTCAAGAGTGGCGGTACCTTTGCCTCAGTGCTCGGCAACACCAGTGTTACAGGCTCGGCTGTAGTGACAGTGCCCAACAATATTGTGGCACCACAGAATTATTATGTGGTAGCCAAGGTGGATCCTGCCAATACTGTTATAGAGGCGAACGAATCCAATAACAGTGCAGTGTCAGGCGCAGCGCTTGCGGTCAATTCCATTGTTGACCTGACGCTAGGCGACATCCATATCACAGATTTGGATATCAGCGGCGTGCTGGCACATGGTGTGCAGGTTGGGACCACAGCCAATGTCAGCGTTAAGCTGGTTGCCAGCAGTACTGGGCCTACGCTGGCGGATACGGCGGTAGATATCTACCTGTCAACGGATAACGCAATAACGACCGCCGATACCAAGGTAGGCAGCAGGGTCGTGCCGGCGATGTCTGCCGGTACAACCGATACCGGCTCGGCCACCGTCTCCATTCCTGGTGCGCTGACCCCGGGTGTGTACTACTTGGGAGGGATCGCTGACCCGGCTAACACAGTCATTGAGAACAATGAGAATAACAATCTCTATGTGGATCCGATCGAGATCACCGTCAGCACCCCGACCTCCGCTGCGGATCTGATCGTATCGTCAGTTTCGACCACGGCGACGAGCATAACCCGTGGTACCAATCTTGATGTGGCAGTGACGACACAGAATACCACTGCGGGCGCGGCCGGGGCCTTTAATGTCGGCATCTACCTCTCTTCTGACGCGACGATTACCGCGGCCGACTATCGTCTGGGTACCTTGGCGATGAGCGGACTGGCAGGGAATACCTCGCAGATCACATCGTCGGTCCTGCTGCCCGTGCCGACTGACCGGGTGGAGAATATTGTCTGGACGAAGGTGACGCAAGCGTCTGTTGATGCAAGTAACACCTTGAAGGCGCTGGCGGGCTTCGGGTCTGCAGGCGCTAGTTCCTTGCAGACGATCCCGGCAGAAGGCCGTGTTGAATATGTGGTCGATATCCTCCGCAATCGTCAGTTCGGTTTGAGCGTAACCGACGTCGATACCGGCTGGACGACAATCGACTATTCGTTAAATCTGGCTTTGAGCGGTACTTTCGGCGCCTATGAAAAGGGTGTGTACAAGTCATGTCAGTGGACGTCACCGACCAATTCGGCATGTCTGAAGTATGTGGCGGGGGATCGTTTTGCCGTGCAGCGTAAGGGCACTGTGGTCACCTTCCTGAGGAATGGCGTAGTGTTTTATACCAGCACGACCCCGGCAAACTCCGCTATGGTCGGTGACTTCTCGATGACGGATACCAATACTACCTATGCTGGAGTTCAGGTGATCAATGCCGTACTGCCGACCGGTAGTTATTATCTGGGTGCAATCGCGGATGCAGATGCCGCGGTGGCCGAGTTATCGGAGACCAATAATAGCCGTGTCAGCATGGCAGCTGGCGGTGGACCGAAGACCTATGCGGTAGCCGTGGTCAAGACTGAGGGTGCGGGTGGCGGCGGCAGTCTCGATAGTGTGTGGTTGCTGATCGCCGTGCTTTCGTTATCATTGACGCAATTTAGGCGTCAGCAGGCGCAGGCCGGGTTCAGTTGAAAGTGTGATCAAGTATCCGAGGATCTGAAACAAGTACGCCGCGGAAACGCGGCGTACTTGTTTCTAGGGTGTGGAAAACACTTGGCGGGCATCGAACACCGGCCCGTCGACGCATACCCGCTTCATCGCCGGTCCGTCCGGCGTGGTTATTTCCACTACGCAGCCGGCACAGCCACCGACGGCGCAGGCCATGAACTCCTCAAGTGAGACCTGGCAGGGCAGGGAGAATTCACGGGCCAGGGCCGCAACCGCCTCGAGCATGGCATGCGGCCCGCAGGCAAAGACCTCGACCTCGTCCCGTGCCTCGGCCGGCAGTCCGTCCAGCCACGCCCGGGCCAGATCGGTAACATAGCCGTCAAAGCAACCCGCATAGCCCTGGCGGCTGGTCAAGCGGCTGGGGATGCCCCAGTCTTCCAGCAGCGGCATGGCCGCGATGACCCCGGCGGGTAGGCCCGGGATGATGATACGTGAGGGTTGGGCGGCAAACGGGAATGGCACCTCGGAGCCGAGGATGGCCAAGGGTGTGATGCCAGGCTGCAGATGCATCCGGTCGGCGAGAAAGACCATCGGCGGGATACCGACACCACCGCCGATCAGCAATGGCCGGCTGCGCTGCGGGTCAGGGCTGAATGGACGGCCAATGGGGCCGATCAGGTCCAGATGCTCGCCGTGCTGCCGCTGGGCCAGCAGCGCGGTACCGCTGCCCATGACCTTGTACAGGATATCGATCCAGCCATGGTCAGGGTCGGCGCGCATGATCGACAGCGGGCGGCGCATCGGACGCTCGGCGCCGCAGCTTAAGTGTACGAAGCTGCCGGGCTGGGCACGGGCCGCAATCTGCGGCGCCAGCAGACGCAAGGTATACTGGCCGGCAGCATGCGGCTGATGACTGATGATCTCGGCCTGTTCGACAAACAGGGTATTACGCTGGGCGTGCAGGCCCCCTCTCCCGCGTGCGGGAGAGGGTTGGGGAGAGGGTATCAGATCGCTGGTCATTCGAGGATGGCGCCGCGTTCATGGATCAACACGCCATCGAGCAGCGTATAGACAACACGCCCCTTCAGCTCCCAGTCCAGGAACGGGGTATTATGTCCGCGGCTGTGCATATGATGCGGGTCAAGGGTCCAGTAATGCAGCGGATCAAAGATACAGACGTCGGCCGGCTGGCCGGGCGACAGCGTGCCGCCGTCCTGCAGCCGCAGGATCTGGGCCGGATGGGTGGTGATGGTCGCAATCGCCGCGGACAGCGACAGGATATTCTGATCAACCAGCTTCAGTGCCAGCGGTAGCAGCGTTTCCAGGCCGCTGATGCCGGGCGCGGTTTCAACAAACGGTGCCAGCTTGGCATCGGCCTCATGCGGCTGGTGGTCGGAACAGATCGCCGCCAGGACATGGCTGCCCAGGCCATTGCGCAAGGCGTCACGGTCGCGCTGGCTGCGCAGCGGCGGCCGTACATGACACAGACTGTCAAAATCGAGCACATCCAGATCCGTCAGTTGCAGATGATAGGCCGAGACATCGGCGGTGACGGGCAGCCCCTGGGCCTGGGCCTCGGCGATCATCTGTACCGCCCGCTCGGTGGTCAGCAGCTGGAAATGGCAACGCGCGCCGGTCTGTTCTGCCAGGGCGAGCATCGAGGCCAGCGCGGTGGTTTCCGCCATCGCCGGGATGCCGGGCAGGCCGAGCCGTGTGGCCACCGGACCTTCATGGACGCAGCCGCTATTGGCCAGCGCCGCATCTTCAGGTTGCAGAAACAGCGTCAGATCATGGGTGGCGGCATATTCCATGGCCCGGCGCAGCACCAGCAGGTTGGCCAGCGGACGCAGGTCATTGCTGACGCCGGGGCATCCGGCCTCTTTCAACGCGCGCATCTCGGTCAGCTGCTGGCCGTCCAGTCCCCGCGTCAAGGCCCCGAGCGGTAACACCTTGGCCAGACCGATCTGGCGGGCACGATTACGGATCAGGTTGACGACCGCCGGGGTATCGACGACTGGCGTCGTCGCCGGCGGGCAGCACAGGGTGGTGATACCCGATTGTGCTGCGGCACGGGTCTCGCTGGCGATCGTTGCCTTGTGTTCCTCGCCGGGTTCGCGCAGCTGGGCGCGCAGATCGATCAGACCGGGGCAGACGATCAGACCCTGGGCGTCAAGGGTGCGGTCAGCGCTGAAGCCCGCGGGGGCGCGGCCGAGCGCCACGATGCAGCCAGCGGCGATATAGAGGTCCTGGATTGAATCGACGCCGGAGGCGGGATCGATGATGCGGCCATGGCTGATGCGGATGCGCATTATGTGGCCTCCAGCGCAGCGGCATGGCTGCGCATGGTCAGCGCCATCACCGCCATGCGTACCGCGATGCCATGGGTCACCTGTTGCAGGATCACCGATTGCCTGCCATCGGCAATATCGGAGGCGATCTCGACGCCGCGGTTGATCGGGCCAGGATGCATGACGATGGCATCGGGCTTGGCCAGCGCTAGCTTGTCTTCGGTCAGTCCGTATACCTGGAAATATTCATGTTCGCTGGGCAGGAAGGCACCGTTCATCCGTTCATATTGCAGGCGCAGCATGATGACAACATCGACGTCGCGCAGGCCGTTGCGCATGTCGTGATAGACATGGACACCGAGGGTCTCGGCCGCGGCCGGGATCAGCGTGCGCGGGCCGATGACGCGGATCTCATCGACACCGAGCGTGCTCAGCGCATGGATCTGCGAACGCGCGACCCGTGAGTGCAGCAGATCGCCAACGATGGCCACCTTCAGCTTATGAAAGTCGCCCTTTAAGCGGCGGATCGTGAACATGTCGAGCATCGCCTGGGTCGGGTGGGCGTGGCGGCCGTCACCGGCGTTGATGACACTGATGTGCGGGGCGACATGGCTGGCAATGAAGTGGGCGCTGCCGCTGCTGGCATGGCGCACCACGAACATGTCGCAATGCATGGCCTCAAGGTTGTGCAAGGTATCGAGCAGCGTCTCACCCTTGGTGGTCGCCGAGGCCGCGATATTGATGTTCAGCACATCAGCCGACAGCCGCTTGGCCGCCAGCTCGAAGGTGGTGCGGGTGCGGGTGCTGGGTTCGAAGAACAGGTTGACGACGGTCTTGCCGCGCAGCAACGGCACCTTCTTCACGCTCTGTTCGCTGACGCCGCTGAACGATTCTGCCAGATCCATGATCTCGATCAGCAACGAACGTTTCAGCCCCTCGATGGTCAGGAAATGGCGCAGCCGGTTCTGCGCATCGAGCTGGATAGTGTGCCGGTTCACGGTGCGCCCTCCACGCTGAGGGTCATCGGTTCGGGTCCCTTGAGCTTGACATGCTGGCCGGGCGGGAGCTGCAGCGTCATGCCGGTGACAGCGGCCTGGATCGGCAGCTCGCGGCCGCCGCGGTCGACCAGCACCGCCAGCGTGATCGAGGCCGGGCGGCCGTAGTCGAACAACTCGTTGAGCGCGGCGCGCACGGTGCGGCCGGTATACAACACGTCATCGACCAGGATGATGTCGCGGTCATCGACCGACAGCGGCATGTCCGAGGGCCTGACCTGCGGGTTGATGCCGACCCGGGTGAAATCGTCACGGTAAAACGAGATGTTGAGCATCGCCAGCGGCGTGGTCAGGTCCAGCATCCGGTGCAGGCGCCGCGCCACCCACACCCCGCCACTGTGGATGCCAACCATCAACGGTGGATTGGCCGGGCGCTGCGCCAGCCGTTGTTGCAGCTGACGGCTCATGGTGTGCAAGGCCTGTTCAATGTCGTTCACAAGGTCTTGTTCCGTATCTCTGTCAAAAAGGTATCCAGGATCAGTTGCGCCGAGACCTGGTGGATTCGGTCTTTGTCCACCGGTTTCCGGCGGCCACCCTGCTGTCCGGAGATGATCCGGTCCGCCGCCAGCGAGGTCAGCAACTCGTCGGTCTCATAAACTGGCAAATGATACCGCCCTTCGAGGCGTTTTGCGAAACGTCGTGCGGCATGGGTCATCTCTTGTTCGCGCCCATCCATATGCAGCGGGATGCCGACCACCAGCGCATCCGGGCGCCAGGTCTCGATCAGGCGGCCGATCGCCGGCCAGTCGGGTTTGTCATCATGGACCTTGATGGTCTGCAGCGGCGAGCTGGTGCCGGTCAGCTGCTGGCCGACGGCGACGCCGATGAATTTGCTGCCGTAGTCAAAGCCCAGCAGGGTGCGTGGCGCCGCCGGCTCAGGCATGACCGACGTCACCGGACAGCCGGGCCAGGTCGATGCCGCCGAGGGCCGCGGCCACCTCCCAGCGCTGCGTTGGCGGGGTATTGAAGATGACGGTATCGTCGGCCGGGACATTGATCCAGGCATTCTGGGCCAGTTCGCTCTCGAGCTGGCCCGGTCCCCAGCCGGCATACCCCAGCGCAATCAGATAGCGTTGCGGACCCTGGCCCTGTGCCAGGGCCTCGAGGATGTCGCGTGACGAGGTCACGGCGATGTCACGGGTGACCCGCAGACTGGTATCCCAGTGGCCGACCGGGTGGTGGATGATGAAGCCGCGCTCGCTTTGTACCGGACCGCCGACATACACCGGCTGCAGCTCGCGGTGGGGCGGATTGGGGATCTGCAGCCCCAGCTGGTCGAATACCTCGGCCTCACTGAGGTCCAGCGGCCGGTTGATCAGGATGCCCATGGCACCGTTTTCGTTGTGCTCGCAGATATAGGTGACACCATGGAAAAAATTCGGGTCCTGTAACTGCGGCATTGCGATCAGGAAGTGGTCAGTCAACGAGAAGGTCTGGGGCATGGGGGTATTGTATCAGTCTCTGACAGAATGTTGAAAAGGCTATCCGTTGCCTTTTCAACCAGCCCGTCATCACTGTCGACGGTGGTTGCTTGCGGCTAGCGCCCCGTCGACAGTGTATTGTCGTTGAGGAATTGCCAGCTGCGGATGATATGCAGCACATCGGTGTCCTTGCGCATCGTCTCCGGGAACGGCGCATACGGTGCGGCCAGCAGCACAATGCGTTTGGCGGCGTCATCGAGCAGCTTCTGCCCCGAGCTGCGCTGCACGGTGATGGCCAGCACGCTGCCATCGGGATTCAGTGCGACATCGAGGATCAGGCTGCCGGACAGGCCGCGCCGCCGGGCCTCTTCCGGATAATTGAGGTTGCCGATGCGTTCGACCTTGGAGCGCCAGGCATCGAGGTAGGCGGCGTCGCGGTATTCCCGGGTCTGGGCCGAGATGTAGCGATGATGGCGTTGTTTGGACAACGATTGTAACGATTGGTCGAGTTCGGCGCTGAGGTCGGCGATCTCCATGCTGAGACGCGCCAGTTCGGCGGCACTCGGGACCGGCAGCGGCGGTAGCGGCTGGGAACGGCGGTCAGCGACAGCGTAGTCTGATTCGGCGCGGGTCATACGCGGCGGCGGTTGCTGCGGGCTGGCCGGGGCGCCGGGCAGTGACAGGGTCTCGTCGTGGCCGCTCTGGGACAGCCCGACGATACGGGTGGCCGGGGCGCGTGGCCGCTGCGGCTGGCTGGTCTGGCCGCCACCCAGCAGATTGCTTTGTGCCAGCAGATCGGCTTTTTCAGGGGCCTGAGCGCTGCGCTGCGTGACCAGTGTGATCTCGATCGGGGTCGGCGCCGCGTCGTTGTTGTGCAGCAACTGCGGGGTGAAGGTCACGCCGAGGATGACGATGGCATGGATCGCCAGCGCCAGAAACAGTGTCAGGCCCAGGCGGTCAGTGGCGGTGATGACAGGGTTGTGCAGCGGGCTACGGGTGCTCACGGCGTGCAGGGTCCAAGGCTGTCGTCGGGTGTCCGAGGCGGCGCAGCACCGCCTGGCTGATCAGGCCATTGATCAGACCAAAGGCCACCGCGGCCGTCATCAGCAGCGGCAGCAGGCTGAACAGTCCCTGGTGTGGGATGAACAGGGTATAGGCCACGGCAAACTGACCGGCGATGTGAGCGATGGCCATCAGCACGCTGAGCCCGATCGGACCGAAGGCAGCGGGGGCAAGGCGGGTGGTGGCCGCGGCGGCCAGCATCGTCAGGGCGCCGGACAGGCTGAGCAGGAAGGTCGGTGACAGAAAGGTCCCGAGCAGCAGGCTGCCGACCAGGATGCGCAGCAGCGTTACCCAGCAGGCAGCCGACCAGCCATACATCATCAGCACGATCAGCGTGATGACATTGGCCAAGCCCGGTTTGACGCCGGGCAGCGGGCTGGGCAGCGTGCTCTCCAGCATATGGATCAGGATCGCCAACCCGGTCAGCCATGCAATGCGATGGTCGTCGCGGGTGGTCTTCATGATCAGGTGGGGCGGATGGGGGTTGTTCACGGTGGCGCTAGAAGTTGATGGCGTCGAATCGCGGGTTGCGTCCCAGCACCGTAACAGTAATGCCATTGGGCAGGCAAGCGGCGAAATCGCCATCCCGTTCCAGCCAGCCGGCATGGATGCATTGTTTGCCCGGGCACGGCGAGGATGCAAAATGGATACGACCCTGGTGGATCTCGATGACGCTGTCGCCGAGGCGGCCATGGATCCGGTAGACATGATCGCGATCCAGCGGGGCGATGATCGGTTCACTGCCCTCGGCGACGATGCGGACGCGATCGCCGGCCTGCTGCGGGGCGCTCCACATGTTCACATACAGGGCGATCAGCATGATCGCGGCCAGTGTCACTATCAGGTAATCGCCGCTTTTCATGGCACCGTCTTGGAGATGTTGAGATCCGGTGTCGGGGTGATCTCGAATTTCACGCGGCTGGCCATCTGTGCGGTGGCGTGGAACTGCATGTTCTGGTCAATCACTAATACCTGTTTGACGCCCATCTCACGCGCCAGGTATTGCCATTGACTGACCCCGGCGATCAGGATCGCCTTGGCGGCGGTTTCGGCCACGGCGGGATCCTTGTGCAGCACGGTGACAGAGAGCACACCGCGGGCCGGCTGGCCATTGCGCGGATCGATCAAGTGATGATAGGTCTGGCCCTGATATTCGAAATACCGTTCGTAGGTGCCGGAGGTGAAGATGCATTCGTCGTCTGCGGTTTCGATCGAGGCGATGGCGCCGGGTTGTTGCGGGTGGCGGATGCCGATGCGCCAGTGGCGCAGCCCGTGGCGGCCAATGGTGCGCATATCGCCGCCGATGTTGACAATGGCATTGTGGATCTTATGGCGCTGCAGGATCGCGATGGCGGTGTCGATGGCCAGGGCCTTGGTATAGCCGCCAAAATCGAGCTGCAATGACGGATTGGTGCTGCGCAGTGTGTTGCCATCACCGAACACCAGGTCTTTCATCGTCGGCCGCGCCGACAGCAGGGCATAGATCTGCGGCGGGGTCGGTGGCGGTCCGGATGGGGCATCGTCATTGTGGAACCCCCATACTGCAATCAGCTTGCCGATGGCCGGGTTGAACAGGTCATGGCTGGTGGCCGACAGCTGGGCGGCGCGGCGGATCTGTCCCAGTGCGACGGTGTCGAGGGTGACGGTCTCACCGGCGGCGAGCCTGGCGTTCAGTTCGGTGAACGGCCCCGGCCTCCAGGCATGCCAGTCATGATCGATCTGCTGCATCGCCGCTTCGATCTGCTGGACGGCGCGGTCGGAGCGTTCACGCTGCGCGTCGTAGGTGGTGATGTCGACCAGGGTGCCGAAGACAAACAGCCGGTAGCTGTGTTCGCCGGCATTGCGTCCGCAGGCCGCGAGCCCGATGACGGCCAGCGCCAGCACGGCGCCGTGACATATCCGCATCATGCCAGCCGCTCCTCGATGCAGTCCAGCAAGAGGGCGCTGATGTTCAGGCCGTAGGCCTGATCGAGTTCGCGGATGCAGGTCGGGCTGGTGACATTGATCTCGGTCAGGTAGTCACCGATGACATCCAGCCCGACCAGCAGCAGTCCCATGTCGCGCAGCGTCGGACCCACCTGGTCGCAGATCCAGCGGTCACGTGCCGTCAGCGGTTGCGGCCGGCTGCTGCCGCCGGCCGCCAGGTTGGCGCGGGTCTCGCCCGGGGCGGCCAGACGCGCCAGCGCATACGGTACCGGGACGCCATCGATCAGCAGGATACGTTTGTCGCCGTCGCGGATCTCGGGCAGGTAGCGCTGGACCATCACCGGGGTCTGGCCGTGATCGGTCATCACCTCGATGACGACGTTGAGGTTGGCATCACCGGCGCGCAACCGGAATACCGAGGCGCCACCCATCGCCGTCAGCGGCTTGATGATGATGTCCTGGTGCTGAGCCAGAAACCGTTTGATGTCCTGGGCGCGGCTGCTGACCACAGAGGGTGCTGTGCAGTGCGGGAACCATGCCGTCGACAGTTTTTCATTGGCATCGCGTAGCGCGCGCGGCCGGTTGACGACCAGCACACCGTCGCGTTCGGCCAGTTCCAGCAGGTAGGTGGTGAAGATATAGTGAATATCGAACGGCGGATCCTTGCGCATCAGGATCACATCGAGCGCGTTCAGCGGTTCATCGGCCTCCGGACCCTCCCAGTCGAACCAGTGCTGGCGATCGTCGCTGACCCGCAACGGCCGCAGTGTGGCATGTACGGTATTGTCGGCCAGATACAGCTGTTGCTGTTCCATATAATCGATGTGCCAGCCGCGACGCTGGGCCTCGAGCAGCAGCGCCAGCGTGCTGTCCTTGTACGGATTGATCGCGGCGATCGGATCCATGACCACACCCAGCCGGATCATGCCGCGCGTCCTCCCGCGCCGTGAACCTCGCGCGCCGCGGCCAGCAGCGCCAGCCGGGCGATGACCCCGTAGGCATAAAAACGGTTGGGCCGCGCATCGGGGGTCAGTGTGTTATCGGGTGAGGTGCAGCTGTCGGCAAAGGCCAGCGGTTCGAAATGCATGCCCGGGGCATTGAGGTTCTCATCGGCGCCGCGCCGGGTATGGACCCGGTAGAAGCCGCCGACCACGAAATGGTCGATCATATAGACTACCGGTTCAGTGACGGCCTGTTCATGACCCCAGGTCTCGAAGGTGTAGACACCCTCCTGGATCATCACGCTGCGCGTGGCCAGGCCGCTCTTTGAGGTCGACATGCTGGTGCGCTGCTTGCGATTGAGCCCGTAGACATCATCGGGCGAGCGGGCGGTCATGACGCCCATGCCATAGCTGCCGGCGTCGGCCTTGATGACAACAAACGGTTTGTGCGGCAGCTGGTATTCATCGTATTTCTTCTGGATATTGGCCAGCAGCGTCGCAACATTATCGGCCAGGCATTGCTCGCCCTCGCGCTTCATGAAGTCGATCTGGCCGCAGCGCAGGAACAGCGGCGTGATCAGCCACGGGTCGATGTCCAGCAGCGCGGCAAACTCTGCTGTCACCTGGCGATACAGATCGAAATGATCAGACTTCAGCCGATGTGACCAGCCCAGTGCCAGCGGCGGGATGACCGTCTGCCTGGGGTCAAGATCTTCAAGGATTGCTGGCTGGCCGGCGGCCAGATCATTGTTCAGCAGGATCATGCAGGGTATGAAGCCGTCGACACCGACCCGGTTGTCATGACGCTGCAGCGGTTCCAGATGCAGCTTGCGCCCTGACGGCAGGGCAAGGTCCTGCGCCGTGGTGCCATCGACTTGCAGTGCGCCGATGCGGACCTGAAACCCCGCCTTGTAGAGGATGTCGCGTAGCGTCGCGACACTTTCCAGATAATGGAGATTACGGGTATGGCTTTCCGGGATCAGCAGGATCTGGTTGGCGGTTGGACAGACGCGTTCGATGGCAGACTGTACCGCCAGGATGCACAGCGGCAGGAAGGCAGGGTTCAGGTTATTGAAACCGGCCGGGAACAGGTTGGTGTCGACCGGCGCCACCTTGAAGCCGGCATTGCGCAGGTCGACCGAGGCATAGAACGGCGCCGGTGTCTGCTGCCATTGCTGACGGAACCAGGATTCGATCGCCGGTTGCTGCTGCAGCAGATGTGATTCAAATGCCAGCAGCGGGCCGCTGGGGGCGATGGTCAGGTTCGGGACTGGGGATGCATGGGCGCCGGTCATTGAGTGTTTCCCTGGTGACAGCGTAGGCCTGTGCAGATGCCGTCTGCTGGTGCGTCATTCTAGCAGAGCGGCGGGTTAATGATGCCGTGTGACAGCGACGATGATAATACAACAAGATCTGGCTTTCTTGGATGCTTTTACTATAATTGGCAACGAACATCGGGTCTGGTGTGATGTATCTGGCAAAAGGATGTCCTGTGTCAAAGCCCATGGTTGAACCTGCAGCTGCGCATCGTCATGGTGATATACGTCGTCGCGTCATCCCCGACGTGCTGGTGGCCGCCGACCCCGGTGTCGCCGGCCAGTTCCTGCCGGCGCGGCGGGTCTGTGTGCTGACCGGCACCACTGGCGTCACGGTGGCATTGCAGCGTTTCTTGTCGCGGCTGCCGGCGCAGCCCGGGGTAAGTTTTCTGGTGGCATTGCATACCGATGGTGAGACCGCGCGGCGACTGGTTGAGTTGCTGAAGCGCACCAGCGTGCTGCCGATCCGGCAGGCCGATGACCCGCAGACACTGATGCATGATGAGGCGCTTGTCATCGCGCTGGAGGCCAGGCAGCGGGAGGCGCGCCCGGTTGACCGGCTGCTGCAGGCCGTGGCGCGGCAATACCAGACCAATGCCGGGGCCATTGTGTTCAGCGGCAACGGCGATGACGGGGTCGTGGGCTGTCATTCGATCATACGCCATGGCGGGACCGTCTGGGCGCAGGATGCGGCCAGTGCCCACTACAGCAGCCTGCCGAATCATGTCCGCCAGTCCTGCCGGGTGGCATTATCCGCCAATCCGGAGGCCATGGCCGACCGGCTGATGCATGAGCTCCGATTGCTTGATCAGCCGGGACAGCAGCGCAGGTCGGGCAGGACGGTGGTTCGCGCACCGCGATCAGTGGCTGAAGTCACCCCATAGCGTCTGCAGCGCCGCCAGCGCGGTAACGGCGGCGGTCTCGGTGCGCAGTATCCGTGGGCCAAGGCGGGTGGCGATATAGCCTTCGGAGGTTGCCGCGCTGATCTCGGCCTCTTCGAGCCCGCCTTCCGGACCGATCAATAATTCTACAGACTGGGCCGGACGGTGCGATGATAATGGTTGTGCGCCGCGGTGGTGCAACACCAGACGCAGGGCAGCGGGGCGGGCGGCCTGTTGCAGCCACTGGTCGAGCTCCATGACCGGCAGCAATTCCGGTATCCGGTTGCGGCCGCATTGTTCGCAGGCAGCGACCAGGATGCCGTGCCAATGCTGCAGCCGCCGTTCCAGCCGGTCACCATTCAACTGCACGTTACAGCGTTGCGTCAGCAGCGGTACCACCCGTGACACCCCGAGTTCGGTGGCCTTCTGCAGACAAAAGTCCATCCGTTCGCCGCGCGAGATACCTTGGGCCAGCGTGATCGCCAGCGGGCTCTCGGTGTCATGATCGATAGGGGCCCCGATCAGGACCGTCACCCCGCGCTTGCTGACCTCGGCAATCGTCGAGGGGAATTCGCCGCCCTGACCGTTAAACAGCGTGATGGCATCACCGGGCCGCAGCCGCAGCACCCGGGTGACATGGGTCGCGGCGCTGTCACCGAGCGCAACCGTCCGGCCGTTCTCCAGCGTGTCGTTGACGTAGATGCGTATGGTGCGCATGTGTTAATCCCGTGTTGCCAGCTCGATGCCTTCGGTGGTGACGCGTGCCAGCATGGTGATCTGCTCCGGCGTGATGACATAGGGTGGCATGAAATAGATCACGTCACCGAGCGGCCGCAGCAGGACGCCCTGCTGCAGTGCATGACGATAGACCCGCAGGCCGCGCCGCTGCTGCCACGGATAGGGTGTGCGGGTCTGTTTGTCTTGTACCATCTCGATCGCGAGGATCATACCGTGTTGGCGAACCTCGGCCACATGCGGGTGGTCGGCAAGGTGGGCGGTGGCCGAGCGCATCACCTGCGCGAGTGCGGCATTGCGCGACAGCACCTGGTCCCCGGCGAAGATGTCCAGTGTCGCCAGCGCCGCGCTGCAACCCAGCGGATGCCCGGTGTAGCTGTGGGAATGCAGAAAGGCCGTCAGATTCTGATAGTCATCGTAGAAGGCCTGGTAAATGGTGTCGGTGGTCAGTGTGGCCGACAGCGGCAGGCAGCCGCCGGTCAGTCCCTTGGCCAGGCACAGAAAATCCGGGGTGATCCCGCCCTGTTCGCAAGCAAACATCGTGCCGGTGCGGCCAAAGCCGACGGCGATCTCGTCGGCAATCAGATGCACCTGATAGCGGTCGCAGGCCTGGCGCAGCCTGGTCAGATACACCGGGTCATACATCCGCATATTGCCGGCGCATTGCACCAGCGGTTCGATGATGACTGCAGCAACCGCATGGTGGTGCTGTTCCAGCAATTGTTCCATGTCGGCCAGACGGCGCAGCGAGTAGTCGTACCAGGTCTCACCGGGCGCGCGGTGATAACAATCCGGCGACGGCGCGGTCAGCGTCGGCATCAGCAGCGGACCGTAGGTGTCGCGGTACAACGCTACATTGCCGACCGCCAGTGCGCCAAGCGTCTCACCATGGTAGCTGTTGGCCAGCGTGATGAAGCGGCTCTTGTCCGGCCGCCCGCTGTTGCGCCAGTAGTGATAACTCATCTTCAGTGCCACCTCGATGGCCGATGAGCCATTGTCGGCGTAAAAGACCCGCTGCAGGCCGGGCGGCGCCAGCTGGATCAACCGTTCCGCCAGTTCGATCGCCGGGGCGTGGGAGAAGCCGGCGAGCAACACATGATCGAGGGTTTGCAATTGCTGCTGCAATGCCGCAGTGATGCGCGGGTTGGCGTGGCCGAACAGGTTGACCCACCATGAGCTGATGGCATCGAGATACTGGCGGCCGTCGAAATCCTCAAGCCAGACGCCCTGGCCGCGCCGGATCGGGATCAGTGGCAGCGTCTCGTGATCCTTCATCTGGGTGCAGGGGTGCCATAACACCGCAAGATCGCGCTGCATCATGGCCTGGTTGTTTGGGGTCATATTCATCAGGGTCTCAATGATCAGCGGAGTGTAGCCCAGGCGGGGAGGGCTGTCATGGTTGCAGGGATAAATAACCTAATTTTGCATGGTTTTGCCGGTTTGGTGGTGCCGTTGCAAACGCGCTACACTAAGCGCAATACCGCAACCATTGAGAAGGAGACGACAGATGAGCGTATTGGTTACCCGGCCTGCACCGGACTTTACCGCCACGGCAGTGATGCCGGATGGCAGCTTCAAGGAGGATTTCAAGTTGTCGGACTATCGCGGCAAGAAACAGGTCGTGTTGTTCTTCTACCCGCTGGATTTCACCTTTGTCTGTCCGTCGGAGTTGATTGCCTTTGATCACCGGATTGCTGAGTTCGAACAGCGCGGCGTGCAGGTCGTCGGCTGTTCTGTGGACTCCCATTTCTCGCACGCGGCGTGGCGTAACACCGCAATCAAGAATGGCGGCATCGGCACGGTCAGATACCCGCTGGTGGCGGACCTGAGCAAGGATATCAGCCGCGACTATGACGTGCTGATCAATAACGCGGTGGCGCTGCGCGGCTCCTTCCTGATCGACAAGGAGGGGGTGGTCCGTCATCAGGTGATCAATGACCTGCCGCTGGGCCGCAATGTCGACGAGATGCTGCGCATGATCGATGCGCTGCAGTTCACCGAAAAACATGGCGAGGTCTGTCCGGCAGGCTGGGAGAAGGGCGACAAGGGCATGAAGCCTACGGCGGACGGTGTGGCCTCCTATCTGGCGGCCGAGGCCGACAAATTATGACGTGGTAGGCGCAGCTGAAGGGCTGCAAGGCTGTTCAGTTTTCAAGTTTATCAAGGTACAAATAACAGGCTGGCGTTTGCCGGCCTGTTATTCATTATGTCTTGGGCGCCTGCTTGGCCACGACATCTGCTGGCGGTTGGTCGGGCGGGACAGCCGGGGCCGGTTCACTGAGCTCCACATGTTCGATTTCCTGGTCAGTGGGTGCCGGCGCTTCGCCTGGGGTCGGGGCGGCGGCAGGTGCCGGCTTGTGAGTCTGGCGGTTGCGGAAGGCCGAGGTATATTCGGTGACTGTAACCTCCATCTCCTTATGCAGTGATGAAACCTCTTGTTGCAGTTCGTTGTTCTTCTGTTCCAGTTCCTTGGCGCTCTGCGCCAGATGGACGGTGGCCGTCTCATGTTGCTGTTGCAATGAGGTCTCCATCTTGCTGGTGGCATCAGCGGTCAGGTTGCGATAGGCCGTGGTCAGCCGTTCGGTGATCTGATCCAGATCCTTCACGGCCGTGGCGTCGCGTTTCTGGTAGATATCCATGATGGTTTTGTAGAACTTCTGTTCGAAGTTGACCAGTAGCTTGGCCGTTTCGCCGGCACTGGTGTCTTCATAACCACAGTTCTCATGCAGGAAGTTGCGCAGCGTCGCCGTGCGCTCCTCGCGGCAGCTGCGGATCTTTTCAGTCAGATTCAGCAGTGCCTGATGGTCGGCACGGTAATTCCGGATATGACGCCAGATAAAAAATCCAGAGATCAGCGTCAGTCCCGCAATCAGTTCGATCAGCATGATGGTCAGTGCCGACATGTCAGGCATCACTCTTTTTGTCAGCATCAGTAGGTTGAGTGGATTCGGACTCGTCATGATCCAGGTCATCCCAGGGCTTTTTCTTGGCCGCAAAGACCCCCTTCCATCGGCGATAGCCAAAGTAGAGGGCGAGCGCCAGCAATATATTGAATGCGGCCACCTCGATCCAGAACAGCGGCAGACGGCTGCGCGGCGTGCCCTTGGTCTGGTGTGCCGTGTTGCTGTTTTTTGCTGCCGGATGTTGCGCCGCCTTGGTGGCAGGTGCTGCGGCAGTCGGATTGGCAACGGCTGCGGCCGTCTTGCGTGCTGTGCGCGCCAGCTTCATCGCGGGCAGTGTCGCGGCGACGGCCTTGCCGTTCGGACGTTTGCCACTGATGTCGATCAGAGCAGTATATTCCGCCTGTTCCAGCCGCTCGCCGAGATCCAGGCGCCATTCCTGGTTGCTGGCGATCGGTTCCAGCCGCTCCTCACCCTTGGCATTTTTCAGCAGCACACTGACCTTCATCGATGCGGGATCGATCAGGTCCGTGATCGGGGTGATGACCAGGGACGGACTGCTGTGGGCGCTGCTGTCGGTTGGCGTCAGCTGGGCCAGCGCCGGGGCATTATGGACCGTGATGGTGTAGCGGCGTTCGCGCCGGAATGTCTTGCCTTCGGCATTGATGACCAGCTGGTGCTGGCCGCCGGGCAGTGCCTTGTTCACGGTCAGGGTATAGATACCGTCTCCGGCCTGGGCATCGGAGTTTCTGCCGTCATCACTGACACGCCAGCGCTCCGGCCGGCCCTTGCCGTTGTCCTGCGTGACATTAACCTTGACGAAGCGCAGGAAGTCCTTGCGGGTGATGGCCTGCCCACGATCGGCCAGCATGATGCTCACTGTCAGCGGGTCGCCCTCGAGCAGATGTGGTGGTGGCTGGGTGGCGAGCAGCTGCAGATCGGTCACCACCATGGCGCGATTGTCCTCATTGACCGGGGCATTGATGCGCCAGTGTCCGGCCAGCGGCGCGCGGATGGTGACCAGGTCATAGCGGGATTCGTGGTGCCATGAAACATTCGGATCGCGGCGGGTATCTTTGTTCAGGACGCGGGTGTCGGGCTGGATGACCTCAGTGTCCGGGGCCCTGGCTTCACGGAACACCAGCAGCGTAAGTTCAGTGATTGAATGGTCGATGTCGAATTCGTTGTCGGCTGACAGTGGTACCGTAGCAGGCTGGGTTGCGCGCTCAAACATCCGGAAAAAGACTCGCTCCAGCTGTTCGGCGTTCTGGATCTGTTCGAATGAACCATGGGTGCGTTCTGCCAGTTGTTGCAGCAGTGCAATGTCGGCGTTTTCCGACAATGCAATGCCATAGACCTTGACCCCGCCCTTTTCCAGTCCTGGCAGTGTGGAGTTCAGCAGCTTGTCGCGGGCCTTGCGGTTGACGGTGACATCGCGGTCGATGTCGACCAGGCCATCGGTCAGCAGGATTAGGCTGCGTTCGACCTCAGCGGTGGGCGGCTTGAGCCAGTCCCAGCTTGCATCATCCAGCGCGGCCGGGATGTTGGTAAACAGGCCATGTGATGCAATCTGCTGGCTGGCCTCGGCAACCCGGGTCCGCCAGCCGGCATTGATCGGCTCGGGCGGGATCAGCATGTTGACGAATTCGCCAAAGGTCCAGACACCTGCGCGATAACCATCCGGTATCACGGTACTGATCAAGCGCAGCGCCGGTTGGCGCAGGTTCTCCGGATCATTGACCTTCATGCTGCCCGAGACATCGATGAGGATGCGGATCTCGTGGTGTTTAGGGGTGGCGTCGGGGGTGGTCTGGGCAACGGCCTGCCGTCCCGTCATCGACAAGGTCAACAACAGGGCAGATAATAACAGTCGCGCACGTGGCGTGGCGTCCTTCATGTTGCCTTCCCTAGTAGTGGACGGGCCTGCCGGTATGGTTGTTATCGGAATAACTATTTGATAGCTTGAGAAATAAGGCGCGCACACCGTTCTTGATCAAGAATTGACCTAATAACATTAAGCTTGCTGGCTGGATCGGTATGGTGCGGCCGCAGCGATGAAGAATGAGGAGAGCAGCATTGAGCATCAAGAAACGTCGCCGGATTATGGATGAAGTACAACAATTTACGACCCTGATCGGTCAGCACAGTGAGTTCATCGGTCAGCTCGAGGGCAGTGACAACAGCATCATCAATGGCAGCGTCAAGGGTGATGGCAGGTTTGAGGCCGTGGTTGTGCTCGGGGAGCAGGGGCGCTGGCAGGGGACCATTAACGCCCCGTATGCGATCATCTCCGGACGGGTTGAGGGCACCGTGATTGCCGGCAACAAGCTGGAGGTGACCCGTACCGCCCGCATCAAGGGGACGATCACCGCCCCGATGGTAGCGATAGAAGAGGGTGCTGTGCACGATGGCGAGATCCGGATGCAGGGCAATACCGAGGTGGTACGCTTTCGCGAACGCCGCCTGGGCCCGGACGAGTCAGCAGAGGCGACTTGAATGGCCGTGGCCGATTTGCTAAGGTCTATAGGCCCGTCCCCGCGGGGGCTGGTATTAAACCAAGATAAGGAAGAGGAGTGGGTATGGCGCAGAAATCAGCAAGTGATCACGACTTCATCCTGGTAACATCGCTGGCAGCCATCGTGCTGGTGGTCGCTGCAGTTGCCAAGGTTGTGATGTAAGACCCTGTATCAGGGTTTTAGTCCGCAAGGCCCATGTGTAAAACATGGGCCTTTTTCTTTTCAGCGTGCCCGGGCCGGTTGCGGTGTGCTGGCATGGGCATGCCGGCGCCGCGGATCCAGGTTCTGCAGGTAGGCCAGATGCGGGTGCAGCGCGTCATTGCTGATGATCAGCCGCATCCCGACATGGCGGGTCATGGCCTCGATGTCATCAGGGTCTCCAAAGGCATCACGCAGCCGTCTGAAATGATCCTTGTTCAGATACAGCGCATTGGGGCGTACGCCGTGTGACCGTTCGAAGTAATGGGCGATCTGGTAGATATAACTGAGCATGGTATTGCTCCTGATCAGTGTGGACATCAACGTGCCTGCATCATTTGTGCCGATGTTGTGATAGCGGCCGCAACCAGGTCTTTTTTATTTACCTTTGGAACCTCTGATCAATTCATAGGTTCCTGCGGCACACCGATATGCCGCCACTACCATGACAGTAGGTCATGGTAGTGAAGGAAAGTGAAAACCACGTTTTCCGCTTTCCGTGCTCTGAGAATTCCAGGATGGAATTATTCAGAGCTTCCCTTTATGAGTCAGCGTGTTGTTGAGCGAGGCCGGGCGTGCCTGGGCGCGCGGGATAGACGGGAAATTGACGTGCTGTTGAATAGATAATGCCAAGGTCATAATAAACAATACAATCAATATATTGTCAAATTGTCTTAAAATATTTCCATATTAATTGTGATGGAATTGTATTCACTGGAATAGAATCAAGGCTCTACCCAACTACCGGAGGTGTTGTTATGAGCGCACACAGGGATGCAAGTTCTGATGACAGCATGATCGTGATAGGTTTGACGGCAATCACGCTGGCACTATGGGCGCTGGCCGCCGTGATGTGATCGAGGATATTTCAGTAAAGATTGCAGACCGGGCCCGCAGGGGCCCGGTTTTTTTTCGGTCTAACAGGATGTTGAAAAGGCCGTCCATGGCCTTTTTCAACCCGCAAAGCAAAAATGTGATTTCTGCTTTGCTCCATTTTTCAAGCAGATAAACCCGGCTTGAAAAATGGCGGCGCCTCCTTGCGCCGCACGCAGGCTGTTTTTCAATAGCCTGCTAATCTACAGTCAACGGTGTTGCCGGGTGTTTTTCCAGTCCCTGTTCGCTAGAATTGCACAGGGCATGGCAAGTTGGGCAGCATGAAACCACTGCAGTACAGATTAGTGTCGATGTTGTCCGATGGGGATTTTCATTCCGGCGCGGAGATGGGGGAGTACGCCGGTGTCAGTCGGGCGACGATCTGGAAGGCCCTCAGGAAGCTCGAGATGCTGGGGCTGGGGGTGTTTGCCGTCCGTGGCCGGGGATACCGTCTGGCGCAGCCGCTGGAGTTGCTGTCACAGCAGGGCATCGCAGCCGGGCTGACCCCGGCGATCTCTGCCAGGATTGGCCAGATCGAGATCCTTGACGAGGTTGATTCCACCAATAGCCATCTGCTGTTGCACCGTGCTGCCACCAACGGTTATCGCGTCTGCCTGGCCGAGCGGCAGCTCTCCGGACGCGGGCGCCGCGGCCGGCGCTGGTCATCACCGTTTGCGCGTAACATATATCTGTCCATGATGTGGCTGGATCAGCGTGGCGGCGCTGATATTTCACTGTTGCCGCTGGTGCTCGGCGCTGCCGTGCTACAGGCCCTGAAGGGCTATGGTATCGCAGGCCTTGGTGTGAAATGGCCAAATGATATCCTGGTCGATGGCCGCAAGTTGGGCGGGTTGTTGCTCGAGATGGCGGGAGAGGGCGGCGGCGCCTACCGGATGGTGGCCGGTGTCGGGATCAATGTCGACATGCCGGCATCATCCGCTGCCGACATTGACCAGCCATGGACCGATCTGCAACGCTGCTGCGGGCAGCCGGTATCACGCAATCACCTGGTCGCCGAGCTTGTCACGGTGATGGTCGCGGCTATAGAGGATCTGGCCAGCGGCAATGCCGCCGCATGGCTGGCAGACTGGAGCAGCAACGATGTCCTGATGGGGCATGAGGTCGAGATTGATACGGTTCATGGTCTTTATCATGGTATTGCAGCAGGCATCGATGCCAAGGGGGCCTTGCTGGTGCAGGTCGGTAATGAACTGCGCCGCTTCTATAGCGGTGATGTCAGTTTACGCGCGGTCGCCCCGATGACAGGGGGGCGCGTTTGAAGACCCTGCTGATTGATGCTGGCAACAGCCATCTGAAGTGGGCATGGCTCACCCGGCAGGGGATGATCCAGGATGCGGCAACAGCTGCCTACGATGCCAGCACAACACAGGTGCTGGATGCGGCGTGGCTCGACATGCTCCCTCCGCAGCGTGTGCTGGTGGCGAGTGTGGTGCCGCGGTTTACGACTGAACTGACCCGATGGCTTGCCGAGCGCTGGGGTTGCCCGGTGGAATGTGTGCAGAGTCAGGCGCAGGGTTTCGGGGTTACCAGCGGGTATCAGCAACCGGCAACGCTGGGCGTCGATCGCTGGCTGGCGATGATTGCGGCTCGCGATTATGGTGAGGAGGTATGCATCTACGATTGCGGGACGGCGCTGACCATTGATGTGCTGATACAAGGTCGGCATCAGGGCGGTCTGATATTTCCAGGCAGTCGGTTGCTGCAGCGCAGTCTGTGGCAGGGT